>JAIOIK010000162.1 GCA_019912545.1 Ignavibacteria bacterium
ATCATTAGTAACTGGTGGTAACGGATGTATGACAGGATGGTCAGCCGGAACAGGCGGAACAATTTCAAAGATGACAGGAGCTGTTGTTGGTATTAATAATCCAATCAGCCAGATACCAAATACATATAAACTTGAACAGAATTATCCTAATCCGTTCAACCCTTCGACTGTCATAAATTTCTCGCTTCCGGTATCAGGACTGACTGATCTCAGAGTATTCGATATACTCGGAAGAGAGGTTGCAGTGCTTGTTAACGGATTTACAGTTGCAGGAAATCACTCGATACCTTTTGACGCATCATCATTTGCAACCGGTGTTTACTTCTACACTCTCGTAAGCAGTGACTTCAGAGAAACAAAGAAAATGCTTTTGATCAAATGATCTCCGTTTCATTTTATTAAAGGCTAAAATTAAAAAGCCCGCTCTGATAAAACAGGCGGGCTTTTTTAATTACGGAAAGCACTGCAATTATCATTACTTGATAAGTATCATTTTTTTTGTTTGAGTGAAGTCATTTGCAGTTAAAGTATAAAAATAAACTCCGCTGGGTAACCCGGCAGCATCAACCAAAACTGAATAGATGCCCTGCCTTAATGCAGTGTTATAATAACTCCTGACTACTTGCCCTAATGTATTATATACACTCAAAGATACATATGAACTTTTGGGAATTGAAAACTCTATTTTAGTAGTTGGATTGAAAGGATTTGGGTAGTTTTGCCCAAGCACGTAATCCAGAGAAACGCCATTTCCATTTCCTGATATTCCAATCGGATTCCCGAATTTGAAGGTCGCAAATACCGGAATATGATCTGCTGCGTAATGAATTGCATCGGCAACGGAATCAGGTACGGAAGTATTTGGCCGCTGGTTGATTGAATCATTGTAATGGTTACCATCATTACCATAAGAAGTTAATGAATTCTGTATGTAAGCAATTCGGCCGTTATTGTAAATATCCGGTGCAAGGAGTATCATATCAAACCTGTCGTCCATTCCACCTGTCGATCCTCCTCCAAATCCGCGAACCCTTGGTGACTGAGTGTGATACTGGGCGTAAGCGGAATTATTCCAAACACCCGTCATGTTAGGAATAGGGTCAACAAAGTAACCTGCATCGGTTGCCGCCATAAGTTTGATATATGCGGGCTCGTAAGAACCGTATATATTGAAATCACCCACAACCATATACAGGGAATTTAACGGCAGAGTATTAGTAAATTTCCTGAGGCTATCAACCTCGGCGGCCCTGAGATTTTCGTTTGTAACTCCCGAGCTGGATTTAAGATGCACGGAAAATATCCTCAAAGTATCGTCAGGATAGTCCACATGAATTATTTTGAATTGATTAATATCCCTTAAGGCCGTCCTTATGCGCGTATTACTTATGAAATGGAATTTTACAGTTTTGAAAAATATTCCGTTATCTGTATCAGTACCATCAATAAATTGTCCCATTGAATAAACATTGCCGTAAGCGTTCATAACGTTTGAGAGAAAACCGTTCATTCCTGCCTGGCTTGTCATTTCCTGCACTACAAGAATATCCGGAGCTGAATTGCGTATTACTGTACGAAAACGCGGATTGCGAATTACGGAATCAATATCGGGATAGTTAAGCAGGTTGTATGTCATTATCTTGACATTATCCTCAGAAAATGCGTTTAATGTAAGGATAAACATTAAAACCGTAAAAACTTTTTTCATCAATCAGGCTTAAATTATTATGAACATGCAAAAATAAGGTTATTGCATGGAACAAAGTATGTTTATTTGCATCCGGAATATAAAAGGACAAGGGGCATTGAGCCCCTTGTCAATAAAGAATAAAAGTAAATCAGATCAAAACATTATTTTATTAACACCATTTTTTTCGTTTCATTAAAATCTTCTGAGCTTAAAGTATAGAAATATATTCCGCTGGCTAACTTTGTACCGTCAATTTCGGCATTATAATTGCCGGCGTTTACGAATCCATCCAAATAGACAGCAACAACCTGCCCCAGTGTATTAAATATCTTCAATGAAACATTCCCGCTTCTGGGAACAGAAAAATGAACATTTGTTGTTGGATTGAACGGATTTGGATAATTCTGCGCCAGAAAGAACTTTTCTGGTACTCCGGTGCCGAGCGGATTTATTCCGATAACATTGACTGAATTTGAAACTCCCTGCTGGATCTCAGAAGTGTTAAATGTACTTCCTACTTTATAAACAACAACATCAAACTTGCAATTAACCGGAATCCATGCAGAATCAAATGTTGTTGTGAAAGTGAATGGGATCACCTGGTTCTGGTTCCATGTGCCGCCTGTAATAATGCTGTCGCCTGAAGCTCCGTTGACCATGTTCCTCACAACCCAATTATGTACCTGGGTTGGGTTGCCCGGACAATAGCTGTTACCGGTTTGGGCCCATACAAGGTTATTTTCTTTAACAACAAAATTGATCATGTACTGGCCGCTCAGGCTTGTAAGCGCCTTCACATCAACACCTACAGAAAGCTCTCTAGTAACTGTATTATAGCTGATATTATTAGTTGCGATATTGACAGTTCCTACCGGACTTTGAGAGTAGCGGTATTCTGCATCTGTGAACATCGATCCCCATCCGTTTTGTGCACCGAGCCTTCTATCTACAAGTCCTGATGGATAACCTCCAAAGCCAAGCATTCCAATAATACCATTACCATTAAAGTTTTTCCAAGGATCAGATCCTGCACCATGATAAGAAAGAATTACTGAGTTTGGATAAGTTACCGAGAGGTGATGTGCTTCATCATCTCCACAGGGACACCACTGGCACCAGGTCCCCGTGCAAAGCTCCAGTACAACATTCCTTGGTGAACTTGATACATACAATGAATTAACAATTGTATCATTTGACAAATTCATATCAGCGCCAAGTGAAGTATAACAGGTCATGGTGTATGTTGCTTCTGTTGAGAAATTACAGTTGGGAAATACTACTTCGCTGGTCTGGCCTGCACCTAAATTTGTAACGGTAGCGCTATTAGTGTAACCTCCCGGATTGATCGTCATTGTGACCTGGAACGTTTGTGAAACAGAACCGTAATTCCTGACAAGCACTGTGGGAGCTGCAGTTTGAGGAGTTATCCCCCACTTTGGAGATTTTATTCCGCTCACTCCAGCATCAGTAGCAAAAGGTACCCCCACTTTAATATTATCAAGATAGAGGTTATTTCCGAATGCCGTAACAGCCGTAAATTTTACTTTATTTGTCCCGACCGGAAGCGCATATGTTTTAGTTGCCCACTGGCTGGGAGTTGGTACGAAGAGATCGGCAGTTGTTGGAGCTGTTTTTAAAGGTCCCGAGTTTCCTCCTGTGAGTGAAATTAAAGATACCCAGCTTGTTCCACCATCGGTTGAAGTAAAAATATCCAGTCTATCCTGTTCATTTACATAACAGGTATAAGCATGATCAAATTTCAATGAATCTCCTGCTGTAGTTGCATTGAAGTTCTTTGTCATACATTCAAAATTACCTGTCTGGTAATCATAAAAATCAGCGACCATACTGGCAGAACCAATACCATATCCGCTGGCGTATGTTGTTCTTATCCAGTCATACTGCGCTGTGTTTGAAAGTGTCCATCCGCTGGGCGGATAAGATGTGTTTTCAAAATCTGCAAGCACGTACACTGTGCCGCTTGAATAAGTAAAATTAAAAAAAGCGCCTGATAAGATAACCAGCGCTGTTAATGAGAATTTTAAAAGATCAGTAAAGTTTTTTTTCATGACTCTTTCTTTAGTTAAAATTTACTTAATGATACTATATTATTTATGAAAATAAAATATCTTTTTATTGGGAAAAAGTAACTAAATGTGCTACATTGGGCAATCTTTGAAGTAACTCTCAAAAAAGTGGAATATAAGACCCGATTTGTACTTTTAAATTCTATTACCACTCAAAACACTCATCATGCTTTCAAGCTCACTACTTACTTCGCCAACAGAAATTGAGCTTATACAAGTATGAGTGCCCGTATTACAGATAAACGTATTCCCGTTCCAGTATTTTATATCATCCCTTTTGAAAGCAGTTACAGCAGTATAACACGGAGAACAATCAGGCTTTTTCCAAATAACTTTGTGAATAACACCGGGTGTTTTACTTTGCGGTGCGACTTTCGAAGCATCAGTTGGCCCAAAAATTGATAATGTGGAAACACCAAAACCTTCTGCAACAAATAATGGGCCTGTATCACCCGAAATAAAAATATCGCAGGCAGAGATCAGATCGAAGCTGATCTTAAGCTTTTTGATATGTTTAGATTTGAATTCTTCCGATACCCTTTCTTGTTCAATATGTCCTTCAAAAAAAATAACTGTGATATCACTATGCTTTTCTGCAATTGAATTCACAAGCCCGATATATTTGGCATACTCCCACTGCTTAATCCTCATCATAGTACCGGGGTTTGTTCCTCCAAACGGAAATACTCCGACTATCAAATTGTTTCCGGTCAAGCCGGCTTCACCCGCAATATCAGCCTTTGACCGCTTTGGAATAAGTTTCAGGTTATTGTTTCCATCTTTAATGCCGGCCGATTCAAGTACTTTATTGTGCCTGTGAACAAAATGCAGTCCATGTTCATAAGGCGCAGTAACATTCATGTGCTTTGTTTCATCGAACCCAAGCCTATGCTTTATGCCGGCCAGTTTCATTATCAATCCGTATATACTGTGCCTGTTAGATAAAAATACCAGGTCAAATTTTTCCTTTCGGAGAGTAAAAATGAATTTGATAGTTTTTGCTAATCCTTTGATGACACTCTTTTCAAATGGCGCATCGTATAAAATGGCTTCATCTATATAAGGCAAGTATGGCAGGAGGTTTAAACCCTTTTTCGAAAATATCCATGTAGAAGAAGCAATTTTGATCTCAGCCTTGGGGAAATGAGCATGCAGATTGCAGATAACAGGAGTTAACATAACAACATCACCCAGGCAGCATGACCTGAAAACGAGTATTTTATCAACTTTATCCGGGAGTTTCATTCTTATTTATTTTCTTATCGGGATAGACATAAGATACAACTACAATCATTAGAAAGTATTTATAATAAGGTGAATAATTCGAAAGCATGGAGACAAACAACAATCCCAGTAGCATCATCAACGTAACATACTTTTTCTGTTTGTTCAATTCAATAATATTATATAACATCAATAAAATGAACAATAATGTTCCGGCATATCCATATTCAATAAGCATTGTAAGAATAATATTATGCGGATTAATGCCTCCTTCAGAAGTATAGAGAGGATCATTTATCTGTTGACAAAAAGTACTTTCGTCAATTTCACCTTTCACTTTGGCAATAAACAGATCGCTCTGCATGAAAAATACTCCTGAACCAATACCTATCCACGGCTTCACTCGCATTGCGATCACTCCTGCCTTCCAGACAAGCGGTCTCCCGTTTTCAAGTTCTTCTTCCTTTATTTCGTTATCAAAGATCTGTAACATTCTGGCTTGTGTTTGCGGTGTAATCAACTGTACGGCATAAAACAACAAAATGAACGCAATTACGTTTTTCCAATGTAAGAACTTAAGAGCTATCGCGACAACAAAAAAAGCAGATACTGTGACCAATGCGCTTCTGGATGCAAGCATTCCAAAACTTAGACCGGCAAGAATGCTAAATAGATATACAAAGTACTTGTTAAAATTTCTGCGATTCAAAAGAAGCAGCAACATGGCAAATGCTATAGAAAGTCCGGTAAGATTGGTATCCGAAACAAAACCGGAAGGCCGAAGATAAATAACTCCACCGATCTTCATAATTGAATCTCTGAGGCCCATGTGCCCGAATGACTCTGCAAGCAGCTTATTGAACTCAGGTATCAAGAAATCCGCCAGGCTGCTTAAGACAACTAAAAGGTTAACATATATAAAAGAAGTAACTATAAATTTGGCTGATCCTTCAATATATTTTGTAAAAGCTAAGGTAGCGATCAGAAACAAGAAATACAAAAAATACCGCGATGTTGTATGTACTAATGCCTGTTTCTGCAAAATGCTTAAATAGCCAGATATATAAGCAAGCACTAACATCATACCAAGAAGTACCAGGTTAAACTTGTCAAACTTGCTTTTGAATATTTGCAAAGTTTCTCCGAATGGGACTATGGCAAAAAAGACTCCCAGATAGAACAGCACAACTATTGAAGATAATTGCAGTTTTACTGAAAGAAAGCCCAAGGAAAAATTATCTGAAATGCTATAGTCGCAAATTGTACCAAGCATCATTATCACCCATGCAATTTTGAAGATAAGAAATTTTTTATCTTTCAGTTCCATTTCAGGTTTAGGCGCTTTCATTATGAGCCAAATTTTTGTCACCAAGGCAAAGTTTGACTATTTCTATAATTTGTTCGGGCTTGATTTTATTGATACACGGCCTAGTTTTGCATCCCACGTTGAAGCATGGAAGGCACCAAAGGGGAAAATTCAATGCGAAATGTTCTTTACTTCCTTCGGAAATATAAGCTTCAACGCCATTATCCCATTTCCTAAAAAGTATGTAACAGCTGAAGTCATATGGCGCCCATTGTTTAAGCAGTAAAGTGCCAACAAGAACAATACATCTGGAAAACTGTCCCAGGTAATGTGCCTGTCCACCATCATAACACAAAACTACATGTGAAAGAGACGCATCTTTATGCATATCTTCAAGCTTGTCATAAAGCCTGAATGTCACATTCTTAACGGTTAGGTATTTCGATCTGTAATAGGAATACCTTTCTGATTCATTCCCATCTGTAATCAATACTCTGTAATTGACCAGTTCATCAAGCAACGCCTCTTCAATATCTCTATCTAGCTTCCTTATATCACTACTCCCCAAATGAAGCAGAACATCATACTGTTTTTCTATGCCAGCTGTTTCATAACTTTTGAATTCTGCTGAAGTATTTCGCTTTTCGAATTTGAAATCAAAACAGTCCTTAAGAAGGAATTCAATTTTTAAGCTCATTGGAATTTCATCATATTCTGAAACCCAATTGGTATCAAGATAATAATCATACGTCCACGAACGTGCAAATATCCGGCTTCCTGCCAAAAATGGAGAGCATCTTTTCAGCATCCTGATCGTATATTTATTTACACTTACAAGATCAATAATTGCATCATAATTTTCTGCTTTAAGTTCAGATTCAGTTGCATCTCCTTTATCAACATGTACTTTGCTTATGTATTCAAGTCCATCAAATACAAATCTGTTAGTTTCAGAACAAAGTACATCGATCTTTACTGAGGGATGGTTCAGCTTCAGATCCCGAAGAACGGGTAAAGTTACAAATGCATCACCTATTTTATCATTTCTGTTAAATAATATTTTGCCCGGCAACTTGCCATACTTTTCAGGAGGTTTCATTCTCTTTAATATGCGGTCAAGTATAGTCGGGAATCCGGTATTCTTCCAATGATACAGCCTGACAAGTAACGGAACTTTATGTTTCTGACTTTTCATACTCGCAATTTAATACAATAAATTAACACAGTTTCAAACTATCCTGATTCTGCTAATTAATACACTCAATAATTACCTTTTTCAAACTCTCCACATCAATACTGTTTAAGCATAGCTTGGATTCACAGCCAATATCAAAACAAGGGCTGCACCAAACAGGCAAATATACCGCCTTGTGACCGAAAGCGCCTTTACTTTTTATGACTTTCATACCGCTGATGAAAGTTCTCTCAAGAGCATAATCTTCGAATTCAAACGGTTTCCAAAGATCTACCGAGCCTGGACCGAAGATAGCGACCGTTCTGACAAACTGGCTCAACAGGTGTACCTGTCCGCCATCATAACATAACAACAGGCGGCTGGCGGCAGCAACAGGAATGATATCATTCAAACTATCAAAAAGATTGAAGGTAAACTTATCCGCATAGTTTGCTTTATAATATTTATACTTCATAGTTTCAGATGAATCAACTACGCATACTTTATATTGTTTAAGGCTTTCCAAAAGACCTGCTTCAGTCTCAATCTGCAATTTCCTTAATTCAGTTGACCCGATATGGAACAGAATATCAAACCGTTTTTCAACCTGGGAATTACCAGCATTGCCGCTGTATGGAAGTGATTTATCTCTTTTACTAAATTTCAGGTTTAGGGCATCTGTTACTGCGTATTCAATTTTCCTTGTCATGAAATCGTTTTCAATTCCGGAAACCCAGTTAGAGTGAAGGTAGTAAGAATACAGCCATGCCATTCCGAAAAGTTTAGGTCCAATACTGAATCGTGCGATCATATTGCAGAATATTGCAAGCCGTTTGCTGCCGCCAAGATCGATCACTGCATCATAATTTTCTGCTTTTAGTCTTGAAATTTCTGTGCGTGCACTTTTCTTGAAAATGTAAGGAATCAATACTGCATAAATGAACTGGATTAAATGTCCTGCTAATGGTATACCGTAAAGTTTTCCAAAAGCTCTGCCTGACAAATTCTTTTCAACAGGCGGATCAAAGATCACAATATTACCTATGAGGTCTTTGTAATCATAAGTAATTACCTTGTCAACACAATCCAAATTTGCGTAATATTCCGAATTCTTATTTGAGATCAATACATGTACCTTAAATTCTGGATAATTCAGTTTCAGATCACGAATAACCGGAATCGTAAGTATTGCATCCCCTATCCTGTCATTTTTAATAAACAAAATTTTGCGGGGTTTGTTTTCAATCTTCTTTCTGGGCTTCAGAGAAAAAATGATCCTGTCCGCGAAATTGAAGAAACCTGAATTCTTAAATCTGACCAATTCAAGTTTGAATGGTATCTTTTGCTTTTTCCTAACCATTCTTTCTCAGGTAATTTCTGATATTGTAGTATGTTAAAGTAAAAATCAGTAATTCACATATCCCTACAGAAATTGCCGAGCCTATTGCTCCGTATGAAGGAACCAGAAGCAATGCCAGAAAGATATTTACAATCAGAGCAATAAAAACTATCTTGGCGTAAAGAATATTTTTATCAACGGCAATTAAAGACTGGGTCAGAAGATAATTCGGGAAGATCATAAAAAGCGCCGGGCACATATAACGGATGATTATGTATGACTGATCATAGTCCTTACCAATAATAGAAAAGAAAGTCTGGCCTAAAAACCAGCAGAAAACACAGGATATAAAACCCAATACGAATAGTATGACCAGTGCCTTATTAAAATTTCTTTTAAACTCAAAAAGATTTTCCATTGAGAGCTTTGCAAAAACCGGGAATAACACAAGCATCAGTATGGAAGGAACATTTGTCAAAGCTTCAACCAGTTTGTACGAAGCGCTGTATTTGCCGACTTCCGAAAAGCCATGGAACTGTTCCAGAATGATCTGTGTAGCTCTGAAATAGATCACCGAAAACACCTCAACAAGCGCAAGCGACATTACATCTTTGAGATACTCCTTAAACTGAATTGACTTATCCGAAGAATTATCATTGTATTTATGTCTTTCGCGTATAAATATCCACTGGATAATTATCCAAGAAATTACCATGCTAAGCGCAAAAGAAATAAGCGGGAAAATTGAACTATCAGATCTTAACAGAAAGATTATGCTGAGGCCGATGAATAATATTTTCTGTATTATCAGTACAATTGCCTCGTAGTTCATACGTTTCAGTCCGCGGAAAAAAGCAAAATTGAGATTCATTAGTGAACTGAAAGCAATCCCGATACATGCAGCAAGAACATGAAAGAAAATAGCGCTGTGCATTCCCGAAATCAATAGATAAGAGAAAACAACAATGAAAGTACTGATAATACTGACTGCCCTGAACTTCAGTGAGTAAATGTAGCTTGAATAAAACCCACGGGCTACATATTTCGTTAGGATTACATTTCCGCCAAGCTCAAAGAAAACACCAACAAGATAGCCAATTGACATTGAAAAATCATATTTGCCGTACTCGGTACTGCCCAGTTTTGCCGCCAAATAGAAAGTGAAAACAAACAGCATGGCTCTTGGCAGTATCTGCGCTGATGTTTGGTAAGCAATGTTTTTAAAATTCTCTCTTATCAATAAAATAAGTAATTATGCAATAAGTACGGATTGAGAAAGGCAATGATGAATTTCACTTACCAATTTCGTTAAGTATTAATAATATTGGTAACTTAATTAATCAATTAAATCAATTCAATGCTTAATTTTTTGTTAGAAATTAAGTACTCAGTACACGACACTAAAAGTGCTATAAATAATAGAAAATCATATGCTTAATATGTATTTTTTTATTGTGACGTCAGGTATTTACCTGAGGAGCGTCAGATGAATATCTGACGCCACAAAACAAAGATTATATTCTTTATTCCTAATGTTAAGACAATTTCAGAATTAAATCCTAATTGAGATCTCTCATTTATCATCTTTAGTGTTGTGTACTAAAATTTAAGTATATGCAAACGTTAATAGATTGTAACTTGTTACAAATTGCAGTAGATTGTTTCGATAAATCTGCTATTTTCCGGCAATCTGCTGCTCCTCACCTTTCTGCCTTAAATTCTAACAATTTTCTGTCAGGAAATCCAGAACAAGGACTGAAATTTCAAATGCTTATGCCTGCAAATGTGAAAATTGAGTCAAATAGACATATCTAAAGCAGCATAGTTTACGTTTTTTTTAGTTCTTAATCAAGTTTTCAATCAAAAAGTATGGAAATAATAATAATTTTCTTCATTGCGCACTGGTACCTTTCTTTATTTTCACAATCATTTTTGCAGCACCGTTACGCATCGCATGCTGCCTTTACAATGAATAAATTCTGGGAACGCTTTTTTTATGTTTTTGCGTATTTTACTCAGGGTACATCATATATGAGCGCAAAAACATATGGCATTATGCATAGGATGCATCATGCATATGCTGATACTCCTAAAGATCCGCACTCTCCAAAACAATTTAAGAGCCTCATACCTATGATGATGCACACTATGAAAACTTTCGGAGATATAACGGATAAGAAGATTGAAATTGAAGAAAGGTTTACCAAAAATCTTCCCAATTGGCCGCTTATGGATAAATGGGGTCAATCATTGCCTAACAGAATATTGTTTGCCCTGGCATACATAGGTATATACATATTATTTGCCCCATATTGGTGGCTGTATTTACTGATTCCTATTCATATAATGATGGGCCCGGTACACGGCACAATAATAAACTGGTTTGCGCACAAATATGGTAAAGTAAGTTTCGAAGTAGATAACACTTCAAGGAATCTAATGCCGGTTGATTTTTTAATGCTTGGCGAGGATTATCATAACAATCATCATAAATTTCCATCAAGCGCAAATTTCGGCTACAAATGGTATGAAATTGACCCGATATATTATATCATGCTTGCTCTGGAATCAGTAAAGATCATAAAGATCCGCAATAAAGGAAAGTATATAGCAGCTGAATTTTGAGCGGATTGGAGCAGTAAAAGCAAAATTATCTTTTTTTGAGATACTCAAAGCCTTTAGCGGCTTTTTTTATACCTGCCCGTCAGCACCACAATATTCTTTTTATTTTCATTTTTAATCTTGTGTTATAGAGCTATTTTACATTAACACATCATGAGAATATACTTTTCGATCATATTGCTTTTGTTCACTTATTCCGTATTATCACAGGAAAATGTGAAGGTCATGACTTATAATATTTTGGAATATTCCGGAAGTGATTCTGCAGTTCGTAACCCCCACTTCAGAAAAGTGATACTCAATTCTTCACCCGATATACTTATAATTGAAGAGATCCACTCACAGCAGGCATTGAACGGTTTTTTAGCAAATGTTATGAATGCTTACGGTAATTTTTATTCAGCAGGCACATTTATAAACGGACCTGATACAGATAACGGGATTTTTTTTAGAACCTCCAAATTCATTTTCATTAGTAATACCCGAATTACGACAGCATTCAGGGATATCAACGAGTTTAAGTTGATTCACATCAATTATCCTGGTGATACTCTTAGAATATTTGCAGTTCATCTTTATCCCGGATCAGGATCTGTTAATGAAAACCGACGTGCAGCAGAAGTGGATAGCTTGAGGAAATTTACTTCATCATTACCCTCTAACTCACTATATATTACAGCAGGTGATTTCAACATTACCGGTGCAAATGAGCCTGCTTACATAAAGCTTATGCAGACTGGTAATGGCAATTTTATCGATCTGCTGCCGCCCATGCCCGGTATTTGGGATAATCCGGCTTATGCGTCTTATCATACAATGTCATCCAGAGTGCGCAGTTTTGGAGGCGGTTCTACAGGCGGCTTAAGGAACAGGTTTGATATGATACTGGTTTCTCCATCGATCTCTAATAATGGAAGAATTACTTACGTACCAAACACGATAACGGCTTTTGGAAATGACGGGAACCATTACCAGGATTCGATCAATCAAAGACCAAACACTATTGTACCTGATTCAATTGCAGATGCAATACATTATTCTTCAGACCATATTCCTCAATTTGCTATTTTTAAATTCGGCAATCCGGTTGGAATACAGGCGCATCATAATAGTTATCCTCATAATTTTCTTTTAAAACAGAATTATCCTAACCCGTTTAATCCGGTTACAGCCATAAACATCTCTATACCTAAAGCAGGAAATATTGTGCTTAAGGTTTACAATTCGAAGGGAGATGAAGCAGCAACCATTTTGGATAAGTTCGTACTTGCCGGAGATCATACAATACATTTCGATGCAGCAGAGTTTTCAAGCGGTGTTTATTTCTGTACACTCCGCTCAGGTGATTTTACAGCCACCAGGAAGATGATACTCGTAAAGTAATCAGTTTCAAAATTAATTTGGTTTATCTTATTTTAATAGATAGGTCCAAACAGATTGAACATAAGGCATTTAGATTTTATTCTAAGTGCCTTTTTTATTTGTGGCTGTTTGAGGAAACTCGCGGTAATTATCATGGAAGTGTTTGTATCTCAAATCATTCATTTTTTGCCTTTATTAATTTCCATTTAACAGTTAATTTTGTACTCTCAAAAAATTTGCAGCAGCCAAATTTTGCAATTAGAGGTGTTCACTAATCATTAACATAACTTCTCTAATTTGTATTATTCTAAAGTTAATAAACGGAATTTAAAACAATAAATCACTGTAAACATGGAAAATAGCAGCAGCGGCAAATGCCCTGTAACAGGGGCAGGCCAGAAATTTAATACAGGCTCAGGCGGAAGAAAGAATCGCGACTGGTGGCCAAATCAGTTAAACCTTAACATGCTTCGTCAAAACTCAACACTCTCAGATCCTATGGGAGAAAATTTCGACTACACAAAGGAATTTAAAAGTCTTGATTATGATGCACTGAAAAAAGATCTCACTGCCTTAATGACCGATTCACAGGACTGGTGGCCGGCGGATTTCGGGCACTACGGTCCCCTCTTTATCCGCATGGCATGGCACTCAGCAGGCACTTACCGCACCGGTGATGGCCGCGGCGGAGCCGGTTCAGGGCAGCAGCGTTTTGCGCCATTAAACAGCTGGCCAGATAACTGTAATTTAGATAAAGCCCGCAGGCTCTTGTGGCCAGTTAAGCAGAAGTATGGTAAAAAAATATCCTGGGCAGATCTTATGATACTGGCTGGCAATGTTGCACTTGAATCAATGGGCTTTAAAACCTTTGGTTTTGCAGGCGGCAGAAAAGACGTTTGGGAGCCTGAAGAAAATGTTTACTGGGGAACAGAATCAAAGTGGCTTGAAGGTGACGCGCGTTATTCCGGCGAGCGTGATCTTGATAATCCCTTAGCCGCAGTTCAAATGGGACTTATTTATGTGAATCCGGAAGGGCCTAACGGTAACCCCGATCCCGTTGCAGCCGCAAAAGATATCCGCGAAACATTTGCGCGAATGGCAATGAATGATGAAGAAACTGTCGCACTCATAGCTGGCGGCCACACTTTTGGCAAAACTCACGGCGCAGGTGACGCGGCAAATGTTGGAGCAGAACCTGAAGCTGCAGATATTACCGAGCAGGGTTTAGGATGGATAAGCAAGTTCGGATCCGGCAAAGCCGGTGATACTATAACCAGCGGACTTGAAGTTATATGGACAACTACACCTGCAAAATGGAGCTATAATTTCTTCTGGAATTTGTTTGGATATGAGTGGGAGCTTACAAAGAGTCCCGCAGGAGCACAGCAGTGGATTCCGAAAAACGGCATGGGTGCAAACACTGTTCCCGATGCTTTTGAAAAAGATAAACGCCACGCGCCAACTATGCTGACAACTGATCTTGCATTAAGATTTGACCCGGCATACGAAAAAATTTCAAGGCGATTTTTCGAGAATCCCGATGAGTTTGCAGATGCCTTCGCAAAAGCTTGGTTTAAGCTTACTCACCGCGATATGGGTCCCAAAGCCCGTTATATCGGTCCGGAAGTTCCTTCAGAAGATATGATATGGCAGGATCCTATTCCGGCAGTTGACCATAAGCTTATTGATGAAAAAGATATTAAAGTATTAAAAGAAAAAGTATTGAGTTCAGGTTTGACTGTGCAGGAGCTTGTTTCTACTGCATGGGCATCCGCTTCAACATTCCGCGGCTCGGATAAGCGCGGCGGCGCAAACGGCGCGCGTATAAGATTGGCGCCGCAGAAGGATTGGGCGGTTAACAATCCCGCTCAGTTAGCAAAAGTGCTGAGTACTCTCGAAGGAATTCAGAGCGAATTCAATAGTGCGCAGAAAGACGGCAGAAAAGTTTCGATTGCTGACTTGATCGTGCTTGCAGGTAATGCGGGTGTTGAAAAAGCCGCTAAGGAAGCAGGCCATGATATTAATGTGCCTTTCACTCCCGGCAGAATGGATGCATCACAGGAGCAAACGGACATTGAATCATTTGCAGTACTCGAACCCGCTGCTGATGGTTTCCGCAATTACTGCAAAACAAAATTCTCAATCTCAACCGAAGCATTACTTATTGATAAGGCAGACCTATTAAAGCTAACTGCCCCTGATATGACAGTCCTTGTTGGCGGTATGCGCGCAATGGGAGCGAACTATGATAATTCCAATCTTGGAGTCTTCACAAATCGTCCGGGTGTGCTGACCAATGATTTCTTTGTTAACCTGCTGGATATGAATACAGCATGGAAGGCAAAAGATGATACACAAGAGCTATTTGAAGGCAATGACCGCAAGACCGGTGAAGCAAAATGGACGGCAACACGCGCCGATCTGGTGTTTGGCTCAAACTCTGAGCTAAGGGCAATTGCCGAAGTTTATGGAAGCAGTGACGCAAAAGATAAATTTGTCAGAGATTTCGTTTCAGCGTGGAATAAAGTCATGAATGCCGATAGATTTGATGTGAAGTAAATATGTGGTGTCAGGCTGAAAGTCTTTAGATGTGTACCTGACATGAAATGAATTAATTTGAAGCACCCGTAAGCAATTGCGGGTGTTTTTTGGTGAGTAAACCTATGAATTTAAACCTTTATTTTTCGCTATAAAAGAGCTATTTTTTGTACTTTATGGAGATATATTAGTTAATTTTTAATACGCAAAAAATTGTAAACTTTTAACATTTAACTTGAATTGCAAATTATCAATATAGCTTTTAAGTGCGAAAAACGAGACAACAAACTGTAGAAAATGTTCCATTATGAAAAAGATATTAGATAATAAATATATCAATAAAATAATTAACGGCGATTGCTTGTCCGTAATGAGTGAAATGCCAGATGAAAGCCTGGACTTAGTGGTAACATCACCTCCATACAACCTAAAAAATTCAACTGGTAATGGAATGAAAGATGGACGTGGCGGTAAGTGGTCCGGTGCAGCATTAGTAAATGGTTATAGTCACTATAATGACAATATGCCACATAATGAGTATGCAAATTGGCAACATAATTGCTTGAGAGAAATGTACAGACTCATTAATGATGAAGGTGCTATTTTCTACAACCACAAGTGGAGAGTACAAGATGGATTATTGCAAGACAGACAGGACATTATAAGGGATTTACCAGTACGGCAAATTATTATTTGGAGACGAAAAGGAGGAATTAACTTCAATCCTGGTTACTTTCTACCCACATATGAAGTTATTTATTTAATCCCTAAACCAAACTTCAAACTTGTACAAAAGGCTAATGCTTTTGGTGATGTTTGGGAGTTTAAACAAGAAATGAAAAACAGCCACCCAGCCCCCTTTCCGGTTGCATTAATCGATAGAATAATCTCTTCTACAACAGCAAAAAACATTTTAGACCCATTTATGGGTAGTGGAACTACCGCAGTTGTTGCTATGTGGCATAAGAGAAATTATGTAGGAATTGAACTTTCACCTGACTATTGTCTTATGGCAGAACAAAGAATTGAACGCAATAAAAAACAAAGCGAATTAATAGGGCTAAAACCATTAACCTTATTTCAAGAAACAGAAAAATGAAAATATATACAAAGGACAGTTTAATTAAAGAGCTGAAAAAGATTGCTGATCTCGGTTGGATCGACAATGCCAGACATGGTAACCATGGAGGTATTGGGAATACTCTTGAAGACTTGTTAGGAATTGAAGAAAACAACTTACCAATACCAAATGCTGCGGAATGGGAATTGAAAACTCAAAGATTGAATACGACTTCTTTGACAACTTTGTTTCATATTGAACCATCACCACGAGCAGTAAAATTTGTACCGCAAATTTTACTTTTAAAATATGGTTGGGCACACCAAGAAGCAGGGAAAAAATACTTAGAGAGTGAATTGAGTTTTAGGCAAACCATTCATGGCCTTTCGGCAAGTGATAGAGGATTCCAAGTAGTCGTAGACCGTTTAAACCGCAAATTATTGATTTCATTCGAGAGCAGTTTGGTTGGTATCAAACACAAGGAATGGTTAAAACTCGTCAAGAAAAGGATTGGCCTTGGTCAACTTGACCCTCAACCATATTGGGGCTTTGATGACCTCTCAAACAAAGCAGGTACAAAACTCTTGAACTGTTTTTATGTACAAGCCGAGGTTAAGCGAGAAAAGGATAGGGAGTTGTACAAATACAGCAAGATAATGATGCTTCAAAAGTTTAAATTTGACGGTTTCCTAGATCAAATTGAAAAAGGTAATATTTTAGTTGACTTTGATGCGAGAACAGGTCATAATCACGGAACAAAATTTAGAATGAAACAAACATTTCTACCAGAATTATATGAAAAACAAACAATAATTGTGTAATTAAATGTAATGCGATTACTTTACTCTCTGGCATGAAGGCGGAAAAACAGATGAAAAAAATTGCCAGCTATTGTGTAAAGAAGATAATAGACGAAAGTCAGGGAAATAAATTCCGACACTTATTACTTAAAAAATAAACTACAAGAAATGAAAGCAGAAGCAATGTCTTTGACATTTTTAGGAAATGAAGGACTTGTCAAAATTCCTTTTTTCCAACGCGGTTATATTTGGGACTTTACCAATTGGGAAGACATTTTATCAGACTTATTAGAGTTTGATAAAAGCCATTTTTTAGGTTCATTGATACTGAAACAACAGATAAAACAAACGGGCAAATCAAAAGAAGTACTAGTTATTGACGGACAACAGCGGCTTACGACACTTAGCATATTGTTAAGATGCTTATACAACAGTTTTGATAGTGACATTCAGATTAACTGTGATACCGCTATAAAAAACTATCTTTTGTCCAAAAAGAACCAAACTGATAAACATTATTTTGTAAAAATAGAACATTCTAAAATTGACAAAAAATATTTTCAGAAAGTCATAAAAAATGAGATAACCAGCGAAGAATACAAAAGCATTATTGTGGATAGTCCCGAGACAAAGACTATTTCAAAACACAATAAGGTTTTACAATGTTTTAAATTTTTTTCAGAGAAACTCAAAACCATCGACATTGCGAGCAGATTAGAGTTGTTTAATCGACTTGTGGATAAAGAAAACAAGATATTAGTAATTATTGATCTTTCTGAGAGAGAAGATGAACAAACAATTTTTGACACTATAAACAGTGCTGGCGTTAGACTAAGTAGTGCTGACATTATTAAAAATGCACTTTTCCAAAAAGCCTTGGATTTGTTTGACGAAACAGAAGAAGTGGAAACTTTGTACAATAATCACTGGGAACAAGTATTTTCTCTTGATGAAGACGCAATTAATTTTTGGGATACGCCAAGATCCACAGGAAGGTTAATGCGTGATAATATCGAGATATTACTTCATTCAATTTCTGTTATTAAGGGTTTTTTCGACCCCGACAAAAATACTTTGTCAGATTTATCAAATCTTTACAAAAATTTCATTGCGAAAATTTCTAAAGTCGAACTAGTAAAATTCATTGAAGAAATTTCACAGTATGCAAAATTATTTAGAGAAAAGATATTAGTTTTTGAAAAAAGTACACTGTTCAACTTTCAGGCTGATTTTGCTAGGCTTTTTCATATACTTAGTGTTTGCGAAATTTCCACTTTTCATCCGTATATTTTATCATTGTTCTATCAATACAGTGAAAATGAAACAGAACTCACCGAAGAATTACGCAAACTGGAATCATTAGTAGTAAGAAGAATGATTACCAAAGATGAAACCAAAAGCTATAATAAAATGTGCAAAGAGTTCATAAAGGATCATACTGCAATTGATTTAAAAATTGCTGAACAAACAAATGAAGAAATAGTGATTGGTCTGAAATATATTGCTAATAAAAACGCAGCTTTATTACTGTTTTGGGTAGAACTATACAGAAGAAACAATGATAGTAAAGAATCTGTAAAAGAATTAAAATATAATTACTCACTTGAACACGTAATGCCTCAAAAATGGGAGGAATTCTGGAGCGATGTAGCAATTGTAGATGAAATAGGTAAAGTAATTGTCGACAAAGAAATTGCAAAAAAAGAAAGATATTCAAATATTTATCAAATTGGTAATATGACTTTACTTAATAGTTCACTTAATACTTCAATTAGAAATTATGAGTTTCGTAGAAAAATTGAAGGTGAAGGACGAAAAAGGGGCATCAAAGATTATGCTGACTTGGGTATTACCAAATTTGACATTCTTAAACCTTATAATGACGGGAATAAAATATGGAACGACAAAAACATAATGGATAGGTCAAAAATGTTAGCTAATGATATATTGTCCATATGGTAGATATATTCATGCTTCAAACATCTACACTAGACAAACTAACTGCGGGGACAGTCGAAAATGCCAAATACGATTGGATTTGAGTTGAAACATCATCAATATATAATTATAAATTTTATTAAAATAATAACCAAATGAAGGCACAGGGCAAAACAGTTAAGGAAATTTTATCAAACGTACCGGAAGACAGAAATGAAGCTTTCAATAAGCTTCATAGTGTAATTGTTAAAAATCTGCCAAAAGGATTTGAAGCGGCAATCAGCTACGGCGGACTGGGTTACGTAGTGCCGCATAAGCTTTACCCGGCAGGTTACCATTGCAAACCCTCTGAGCCGCTTCCTTTTGCAGGTATTGCTTCACAAAAGGATTCAATTAATTTTTACCATATGGGTATTTATGCGGATCCGAAATTGCTAAAATGGTTTGTCGGTGAGTTCCCCAAGCACAGCAAACAAAAGCTTGATATGGGCAAAAGCTGTGTGCGCTTTAAGAAGATGGATGATATCCCCTATAAGCTGATAGGTGAATTAATGAAAAAGATGAGCGCTAAGGACTGGATTGAAATGTATGAGGCGAATTATAATCCAAAAACCAAGAAGAAAAAATAGTTTTGTTTTTGATCAACATCCTTTGCTTACGCAAATTAAGTCAGGCAAGACCAACAATGGGGAAAATTTATTAGATTGCTTCGTCGCTTCGCTCCTCGCAAAATAAATTATGAGACAGCTCTTTTTCATTTTTTACTATTAGACCCATGACTCCTGAGAAAAAAGGCAGGAAAGTCGTGGGCTATTTTATTTATATATTATCAATTATTTTGCACAAATTTACAAATAAATTGTTAAATGTCCGAAAATAACCATCATCACCACGACCACCACCATCCGCACTCCCACGGTCACAGCCATGAGCATGATAATGATGATCATTCAGGTGAGCATGAAATGCGTACCCGGTGGGTTGTTTACCTTACAGCATGCACAATGGTTGTTGAAATATTTTTCGGTTACTGGACAAACTCTATGGCGCTGCTTGCCGATGGCTATCATATGGCAAGCCATGTATTTGCTTTAGGGCTTAGCTGGGCTGCTTATATTATAGCCCGCAGATATTCAAATAGCTCTAAATTCTCTTTCAGTAAAAATATGCTTCTCGCATTATCCGGATACACAAGCGCGATCGTTCTGTTTGTGATTGCAGTGTTGATGGCAGAGCAATCAACAGAAAGATTTTTTAACCCCGTAACCATCAAATTTGAAGAAGCTATTTTTGTCGCCGCCATTGGGCTGATTGTTAACGCTCTTAGCGCGTTTTTCCTTCACCACGGACATGAGCACCACGACCATAACATACGCTCAGCCTACCTGCATGTTCTGGCGGATGGGCTTACAAGCGTAACAGCAATTATTGCATTAACAGCAGGTATGTTCTACAACCTGTATTCACTCGATAGTATCTCAGGAATAATAAGCTCGGTAGTTATCACAAAATGGTCTTACGGACTCATAAAAGGTTCGGGCAAAGAGCTGGTAAATTTTAAGAGTAAATGATAAAATACAAATTAACAAAACTATAATATGGGCAAACTGGCTGAGATAAAAACCAAACAAACTGAATTAAGCGTTAGTGATTTCATCAGTTCAATTAAAGATGAACAAAAACACAAAGATAGTTTAGCTCTGCTTAAGATATATAAGAAGATATCGGGTGAAAAGCCTAAGATATGGGGCAGCTCAATTATCGGTTTCGGGAAGAAAGTATATATGAGTCCAGCCACAGGCCGTGAAGTCGAATGGTTTAAGCTGGGGTTTTCACCCCGCAAGGCAAATATATCTTTGCAGCTGGTGCTGAATATAAAAAAATACTCAGCAGAGCTTAAAAAGCTGGGCAAGCATAAAACCGGGGTTGGCTGTTTGTATATCAGCAAACTTGATGATGTTGACATGAAAGTACTTGAAAAATTAATTGGCATTGCTGCAAAAGCAAAATAGAATACCGGGATATATTTATTTGATATTATTTTATGGATATAAAGCGTTATCTTGAAAGAATAAATTATTCCGGAGATTTAATTCCAACAATTGAAGTACTAAATGAACTCCAGTCAGCTCATTTATTAAATATCCCTTTTGAAAATATTGATATACATTACAAAATAAAAATCGATCTGTTAAATACATATGATAAAATTGTTAATCATAAAAGGGGCGGTTTTTGTTATGAATTGAACGGCTTGTTTTACAGATTATTAAGAGGAACAGGATTTAATGTTAAAATGGTATCAGCCAGGGTTTACAATACTGATGGCGATTTTGGTGCAGAGTTTGACCATATGGCACTTATAGTAAAAATTGTAAATAATTATTATTTAACAGATGTTGGTTTTGGTGATTTTTCATTTTATCCGCTGAAAATTGAATTCAACAAAGAAATAGCAGATAAATGCGGAAAATTTAAGTTTGAAAAATATAACCGCGATTATTATATCATAAAAAGGCTGAATGATAAAAATGAATTTATTCCGCAATATTTATTTTCGGAAAATGAAAGAATACTGGATGATTTTTATGAAATGTGTATATACCACCAGATGAGCCCTGATTCTCATTTTACGGGGAAATTAATCTGCTCAAAGCTGACTAAAAACGGAAGGATAACTATAAGCGGAAATAAACTGAAAATTTCCGATAATGGAATTGTGATTGAACAAATATTAAAAACAGAAAAAGAAATATTATGTAGACTAAAGGAACTGTTTAACGTTGTACCTTGTAATATTTAATCAGTATTTCTTTTTGAAATATAGTTAATACAATTTTACAAAAGTTATTTGGCCTTAACTGCACTCTGAACAATAAAATTGGATATTATTTTGCTGATAATAAACATAAATTTGAATAATATTCTGAAAACCGTACTTGTATAATTTTCAGCAGAGGATAAAAAATATGAATATAGTAACCGGAGCATTTGGGTATATAGGAAAATATATAACACAAACACTGCTCAATAAGGGTCTAAAAGTCAGCACAATAACAACACACCCTGATAAACCAAATCCTTTTGGCGCTGAAGTTAAAGCATTTAAGTATAATTTTGATGACCCTTCTGAATTGATAAGAACACTTGATAAGGCAGATACTCTTTTTAACACATACTGGATACGATTTCCTTATGACGGGCAAACTTATGAAAAAGCTTTAAAGAATACGGAAATATTGTTTAACTGTGCAAAGCAAGCCGGAGTTAAGAGAATTGTACAGATAAGCGTGACGCGGGCATCACTTGATTCTGAATTACCTTATTACAGAGGTAAGGCTGTTCAGGAGCAAATTCTGAAACAGTGCGGTGTTCCATACTCAATAATACGCCCTACTCTTGTGTTCGGCAAAGAAGATATACTGGTGAACAACATCGCATGGTTAATCAGAAAATCTCCCGTATTCCCTTTGTTTGGCGGCGGAAGTTACCGCGTGCAGCCGGTTTTTGCAGAAGACTTAGCACAAATAGCTGTTGAAGAAACCGCAAACTCTCCGGGCAGAACCATTGATGCAATTGGTCCTGAAACATTTACTTTCAGGGAATTTACACATTTGATAGCAAAAAAACTTAACAGGAAAATTCTGTTTCTAAGTGTACCTTCTGCAGTGGGAATTTTATCCGGAAAAATTATCGGATTTTTTCTGCGTGATGTTTTATTGACAAAAAATGAGCTTAAAGGGCTAATGAAGGAAAAGCTTACATCAGAGCAGGCGCCAAACGGAATTACAAAATTTTCTGACTGGCTGCAACAAAATAATTCCATATTAGGCAGCAGTTATTCTTCTGAAATAGCCCGGCATTTTAGATGGAGAAATGTTTGAGAAATTAGACAAAGTGTTCATGCTTAAAAAGAATAAACATACAACCTGATTAATTTATTTACCACAGCATTTTTTATATTTTATTCCGCTACCGCATGGACAAGGATCATTTCTTCTGACATTATTTTTTTCCTGCCGAACAACTGCTTCAGTTTCGTTTATGTCATTTTTAATAGGATTTGAAAACTTTTCTAATAGGTACTTATATTTTTCAGAAATATTTACAAGATTATATTTGTGATCATATTTTAACTCAGTATTCATTTCATCAAGCACTTCAGAGTAGCAGCTCCGCAATCAAGCATAATACTTTTGGGAGCCTGGTATTCAGAGAAGGATGCTTTCCCCTGCAAATCCCAAGTGCGTTGTATCAGCCGGAGCAGAAAGTTCATTCAGCGAGTCTGCCGAAACAGTATGCGACATAAGAGAAAAATCAGAGCTGGAAAAAAGTACAGGCGCAAGGGTGAACAATAGAGTAATAAAAAAGTAATGCAACAATCGAATTGATACAATACGAGGCCCCATTCAGTGTCCCTTTCGGAGAATAGTTTAAATTGAAATCAGTATTTTTGGTTCTTAAACGTTTTTGGGGGATACAATTCTGTAGGGCTTCTCGATTAGATGTTCTATTATGCATAATGGTTTACATTATAAAATAAAGCTCCCAGATTTTTCCCGAAGTGCTTTATTGAAATAGCTTTGATTATTTGAGTTCATGAAGAAACTTTTGGGGGTGGAAACAACTCATAATAGTCATTCTGCCTGTAAATTTAATAACTTGAAAGAGTTTATTAAAAATGCTATATTTGTGTTGTATTCTGTATTTTTTTCAATTTGGAGCCGTAGTTCAGCTGGTTAGAACGCTTGACTGTCACTCAAGAGGTCGCGAGTTCGAATCTCGTCGGTTCCGCTCAAAAAAACCCGCGTTTATGCGGGTTTTTGCATAACAAAAAAATGAAATTCTATACTTACATTATAAAAAGCAAAATAATAAAACGTTACTATATTGGTACTTGCAGTAACCTTGAATTAAGACTAAATAGACATAATTCAGGAAACAGCAGATCAACCAAAGGATACATTCCGTGGGAAATTGTTTATTCTGAAGAGTTTGAAAATAAATCAGACGCAATTAAACGGGAAAATTATCAAAAAAGACAAAAGAGTGTGGAGTTTATTGAAGAACTAATACACTCAAAAGGTTGTCCCGACTAGTCGGGAAATCTCGTCGGTTCCGCCAGATACCGCCATTTATGGCGGTATTTTTACTTTTTAACCCCTATTAATGAGCTTTGTTATGTTTATACTGCCTGATATTTCTTTGAGCTATCCATGAATAAGTTTTTTCAGCGAATATTCATGAACTTTCTCTTATATTAGCGTTCACGCGTGTAGGGGGTGCGGGGCAATTTTGATATGCCCGGCAATCCCTTTTTTTATTTAAGGGATGTTATTTATTTCAATTGACAATTCAATAACCT
>JAIOIK010000163.1 GCA_019912545.1 Ignavibacteria bacterium
CCCTCTCCCAGAGGGAGAGGGGCGAGAAACCCAAAAGTTTTAGTTTCTTTTTCCCCTCTCCTTTTAGGAGAGGGGTCAGGGGTGAGGTTTCAACTACATATCATTTTCAAGCGTTGAAAGATCCCCTATCTCTTCGCCCCACTCCTTTGCTCTTAGGACTCTGCGCATTATCTTTCCGCTTCTGGTTTTAGGAAGTGATTTCACAAATTCAACTTCCTGCGGCATTGCAAGCGGCGAAAGTTTCTTGCGGATAAAATTCATTATTTCAAGTTCAAGCATTTTACTCTCTTCAAATCCGGGCTTCAACGCAACAAATGCCTTCACAACTTCCATATTTATCTGATCAGGTTTGCCAACAGCAGCGGATTCTGCCACGGCGGGATGCTCGAGCAATGCTGATTCTATTTCAAACGGCCCGACCAGATGCCCTGCTGTATTAATTACATCATCATCCCTTCCCACAAACCAATAGTAGCCATCTTCATCAATACTGGCGCGGTCACCGCAAATATACCAGCCATTCACGAATTTCTTATCATAAGTTTCCTTATTATTCCAATAGCCCCGGAACATTGCCGGCCATGCGGGCCTGATCGCTATAACTCCAACCACACCCTTTTTTTCAAAATATTCGTGAGTGTTAATATCTACCAATCCTACTATCATTCCCGGAAAAGGCTTCCCCATTGAACCGGGCTTAACTTTCATGCATGGGTAATTGCTGATTACCATACTGCCGGTCTCTGTCTGCCAGTATGTATCATGGAACTTCATTCCGAACACTTTATCACTCCA
Source organism: Ignavibacteria bacterium (assembly GCA_019912545.1). Taxonomy (GTDB): domain Bacteria; phylum Bacteroidota; class Ignavibacteria; order Tepidaquicellales; family OLB5; genus OLB5. Next base: position 796 of record JAIOIK010000163.1, read on the forward strand.
CAGAACAGCCTCAGCATTGAGAGGTTCACCAATGCTTGCAAGGTATCTAAGTGAAGAAAGGTCGTGCTTATTAATTGCAGCTTCTCCTTCTTTCATCAATGCCCTGATAGCAGTTGGAGCTGAATACCAAACTGTGATCTTATGTTTTTCTATGAAAGAATACCAGTTATCAGCAGTAAAGCCCGAATCAAGCACGCACTGGGTTATTCCGTTGGCCCACGGCCCGATTATACCGTAAGATGTTCCTGTTACCCAACCGGGATCGGCAGTACACCAATAAATATCATCTTCCTTAAGATCGAGAGAATACTTAGTTGTAATGTATTGTGATATTACTGAATAATGTACATGCTGTGCGCCTTTTGGTTTTCCAGTAGTGCCTGATGTATAATGTAGAACAGAAGGGGTTTCAGCTGTTGAGGGGAAAATATCGAACCATTCAAGCTTCTCAATAGTATCTATATCAAGTATATGCTCATGCTCTCTTAAGTGAGCTGGATCAGTTTCATCAACAACAATAACATACTTCATATAGTCCATATCTTTTATGATATTTCTGATCTTTGGCAGATGTTTTTTCTGAGTAATAATTGCAGTTGTCATTGCATCATCAAGCCTTGTGAAAAGTGATTCAGATCCAAATGCAGAAAACAGCGGCTGAACAATTGCTCCAAGCTTTAACACTGCCAAAAATCCAAGGTAAAGCTCAGGGACTTTATCCATAAAAAGGCAAACACGCTCACCATTTTTAACGCCAAGAGATTTCAAATACCCGGCAATGGAATTGCTCAATACTCTAATATCATCAAATGTGTATGTCTTTACATTTCCGGCGTGTCCCTGCCAGATAAGTGCAGCTTTTGCGGCTCTTCCTGTGCGGCAAATTCTATCCGTGCAGTAATCACCAATGTTGATAAAATCACCCGGCCTGTAGCCAAGTTCTTCTTCAACATCTTTCCAGCTGAAATTTTCACTTGTTTCTTCGTAAGAGGTGATATTATGCATATAGTTAAACATTTTTATATCTCCAGTATAGTTGGCCAGGGGTTAAAATTCAAGATCCTGACTATACAAAAATAGCCTTTCAGGAACCTCAAAAGATATGATTTGCGTCAGTTTTTTGAAGAAAATCCTATATTAAGGATTTATGTTCAATTTAGGTTTTCCTTTTAAATTGAATAGTGTATTTCCCATCAATAACGAATAAAAATCAAATAGTGTGAAAAAAGGGCTTAAAAATACCCTATTAATTGTTTTCAACTTTCTTTTTAAAGCCCGCCATACGGATGAGCATGAACATCTGTCCCCGCGTATGAGCTTCGTGTTCGATCAGATGATATATAATCCATTTTTTAGAGCATTCATGCTTCTTTTCAACGCCGTCAATCACCCACCTATTAACCTGGATAGTTTCCAGATCACTATCATCCATATTCCGGATATATGTCAATAGCCGCTCTCTTACTTCAGTTATGGCATTGATATATTCTTCAGGTTCTATCGGTTCTTTGGGCGGTAAGTAATCTTTAGCCGGAACATCAAACCATGCCCCGTAATATATCCTTTTCTTCAGGTCTTCAGGCTGATCTTCTCCCGAGAGTGTCTTCAGCCAGCCAAGTTCGGCTTCTGCAAGATGCATTATGTATGAACCGATGCATGATTCTCCCGGAACAGGTTCTGCAAAAAGCTGTTCTTTTGATAAGCCGCTTACTCCTTTGAGTGTTACTTTGCGGATATCTTCGAGCATGTAAAGCATTAGTTCTATTTGTTGTTTAGCCATTAGTAGTCTGCAATAGATATAAAAAAAACTGCCATCAAATTTAATGGCAGTTAAAAAACTATGAAATACAAATTTATTTCCTATTGATTTATTGCGGATTTAATCTTCACATTACCTGTGCCGTAATTATCAGCGCTGGTCTTAAGTTCTGTAACATTGCTTTCTTCTGTTTTCATTATGCATTTGCCGTTAAATATGGAGCCCTGTTCGGTAATAAAATTGTTAACTGTAAGATCACCGTTTACTTTTGAGCCTTTTTTAAGTTCAAGTTTATTGGTTTCAATATTACCTTCAACAGTACCGTAAACAACCACTTCAGAGGCACAAATACTGCCTTCAATTCTGCCTGCAAGCCCGATAACTATACCACTATCACCTGTCAAGTCGCCTTTAATCGTTCCGTCGATTCTTGTTGCAGTTGGGATGAAGAAATTACCTTCAACTTTGCAGCCTTCGCCAATAAGGGTTTTTATATCTTTGGAAGAAGCCGATTTATTCTGTACCGGGGCAGTTTCCGGTGCATGTGATTTATCTTTTGAGCCAAACATAATTTTACTCCTTATTGAATTTAATTATCTATTAAAATATTTTAATTGCTGTACTAATAAACTTTTAAAAAAGGCTCAGGGCTGATATCGTCGCCATTTTGCCTGATCTCATAGTGTAAATGGGGACCTGTTGACCTGCCAGTTGAGCCAATAAAGCCTACGAGATCACCCGCTTTGACTTCCTGACCCTGTACGACATTTACTCTGGAAAGATGACCAAAAAGTGATTGATACCCGCTCTTATGATCGATCACAACTGCGTTACCGTAACCATTATACCAGTCACACCTGTTTATAACACCGTCTCCTGTCGCATAAACGGGATCGCCTGTTTCGCCTTTAAAATCAACGCCGGGGTGGAATTCACCGCTTAATCCGCCAAATGGATTTCTTCTGTAGCCGTAATCCGAGCTTCTGTTGCCGCCATAAGGGTAACCGATCGGAATTTCGCGCAATGTATTATAAAACACAATGGATTGCTTTTCGAAATAATCAATTTTCTCTATGTGTGAAACAGATTCTTGTTTGTCAATATTCGAAACTCCACCTGCATTACCGGTTTCTATAACTCCCCTGCTTTGCAGGTAACCGTCTATCATAGAAAGATTGTTGTCGATTGTATTAAGCTTTTGATTTAACTTCAGGCTGTCGTAAATTTCAAGTTTATCTTTTGCAGTTAGAAGCTGACTGACTAAACCCTGTTTATCAAGACTGATTTGCAGCGTATAGGCAATTACAGACAGGATAACCACAAATGATACAACAATTGCACCCGAATAATACAATAAGTATTTCTTAAAATTGTTTATAAGGTTTCTGTTAATCTTAAACGACTTCACGTTTTCATCATCATTACCGATAATAAGTATTGTTACGTTTTTTGTATCCATTTTTGAATTTATTGGTTAAGCAAATAAGAGGGATAAAATGTTATTCTATGGTTTCCTTATCGGGTTTCCTTTTCTTCGAGGAAATCAAAGAATAGCGTCTCACCTCTTCCCCAAAAGGCTCCTCTAAATTTTTAAAATAATACGACTGGATTAAGTACAAATATAATTATCAACGGGTTAATAATCAATAGTTTACACAAAGGTTTTTGAGTTTAAATTTTATAATGTAAGCACGTTATTTAAAAAGGAGTTGCATGTCAAAGTTAAAGTTTTGGTTAATATATGAACGGAATTAACTTCCTTGTTGAACTTTTGTAACGTTCATACTCTGGAAATTTTAAGCTCAGTTGCCTTTCCTCCAACTGAGTTTTGTATTTAAAGAAGATGAATAATATCGCGATCCACAGCAAACTGTAATATGCCTGAAAGTACATCACCACTCCCAAAAGCAGTAGAATTGCAGAAAGGTACATTGGGTGCCTGATGAATTTATACACTCCACTTGTGCGGAGTACAGCCTTCTTTCTGGGTACAGGATTAGGAGTGATCGGCTGCGCGAAGCTTACCACTGTTACTGTAAATATCATTGAAGCTATAAGCATGAGAAATATACCTGCAAAATGTACTGCCGGAACATTACTGTGAGGTATGTATTTATATTCTAAAGCGGATGAGAAGGCAATGATAACAAACATGATAACCTGGATACTTGCCAGAAACCAGCCTTTGGATTTTACAGTCATAAAATTAATTATTAAGCGTGGGCTTCATACCAGTTGATACCTTCACCCATTTCGACATCAACAGGAACGTTTAACTTCAGGGCATTTTTCATTTTGTTCTGAACTATCTTTTTCACAGTCTCAAGTTCAGATTTTTCAACATCAAATACCAATTCATCGTGAACCTGAAGGATCATTTTGCTTTTAAGCTTCTTCTTATTGAAATCTTCATATATATTTATCATCGCGATCTTTATCATATCAGCGGCTGTACCCTGAACAGGCATATTTATTGCAATTCGCTCATCCCGCTGGCGGACAACGGAGTTTTTATTATTGATATTCGGCAAGTATCTTCTTCTTCCCGCAAGAGTTTCCGTGTAGCCTTTTTTACGGGCAAATTCCTTAGTCTTTTGAAGCCAAGTATCGATTGTGGGGAAACTTGCGAAGTATGATTGAATTATATCTCTTGCTTCTCGCTGATCGATATTAAGCCTTGAAGCCAGTCCGAATGCCTGAATGCCATATATGAGCCCAAAATTAACTTCTTTGGCCTTTCGCCTCATATTCTGATCAACTTTATCAAGCTTAACCTTGAATACTTTGGCTGCAGTTTCTGAGTGGATATCATGCTTCTTTTCAAATGCTTTGATCATATTCTCATCACCCGATAGGTGCGCCATGATACGAAGTTCAATCTGTGAATAATCCGCCGAGAGGATCATGTTGCCTTTTCTATCCGGCACAAACGCTTTGCGCAGGCTGCGCCCTATTTCTGTGCGTATTGGTATATTCTGCAGGTTCGGGTTTGCGCTCGAAAGCCGTCCGGTAGCCGCCACGGTCTGATTATATGATGTATGTATCTTGCCGGTGCGCTTATTAATTATTTCAAGGAGTCCTTCAGAATAAGTTGAGCGCAGTTTTGTGACTGTGCGGTAATCCAGAAGCTTAACTGCAATCGGATGCTCATTCTTCAATTCCTCCAGCACTTTGGTATCTGTCGAAAATCCGGTTTTGATCTTTCTTTTTGTATTAAGCTGAAGCTTATTGAAAAGAATCTCAGAAAGCTGTTTAGTGGAATTAATATTGAACTTCACTTCCGCCAGCTCGTATATTTCTTTTTCAAGCCTTGCTTCGGCCCTTTTCAGTTCTTCATTTATATCACCAAGTATCTTTGTATCCACTCTAACGCCGGTGAATTCCATATCAGCCAGTACTTCTATGAGCGGGAATTCAATTTCTTTGCATAATGTATCAAGACTTATTTTCTTCAGTTCATACTCAAGCTTATGATACAATCTGAGGGTAACATCGGCGTCTTCGGCGGCATAATCAGAGGCGATCTGGAACGGAACCTGGTCCATTGTAATCTGTGAGCCGGATTTGGCTGTATTGATCAGTTCCGTGATTGGAATACACCGGTAATTGAGGTACTTTTCCGCTAGTGTATCCATTTTATAATTTGATTCAGGCTTAAGCACATATGCCGCTATCATGGTATCAAACCCAACATTTTCAAGATTGATACCGTAATTCTTCATGACCATCATGTCATACTTTATGTTCTGCCCTACTTTAGCAGTCTTCTTATCTTCCAAAACAGATTTTAGTTCTTTCAAGACCGTATCCATATCCAGTTCGGGAATTTCTACATCCTTGCGACCTTTTTTTGCAGAGGGTTTCCCGAAGAGGTCTGTATCCTGATTTTCCCAGAACATCAGCGGCACATAGAATGCCTCTGATTCATCATAACAGAATGAAAGGCCTACAAGTTTGGCATTCATAGAGTTTTCTGAAGTCGTTTCAGTATCAAATGCAAATTCATCTGTTGATCTAAGTTTCTTACACATCCGCTTAAAATCGGCATCATTTTTGATAGTATAATACTTATGAGTTAAAGTATTGATATCCTGCATCGGTTGGATTTGTGACCGCTCGGAGATACTTTCAGGAATTGCCGGCTCAACCGAAACTGCCTGTATGTTTAAAGATTGTTCAGATGAGCCGATAAGCCTTTTGAGTAATGACTTGAATTCAAGCTCAGTATAAAGTTTTTCAAGCAGAGTAATATTCTTATCGCTATATGTTAATGTATGAAAATCTACCTTAAGCGGCATTTCAGTATGTATCGTTGCAAGTTCTCTTGACATGTAAGCATCTTCTTTACAATTGATAAGGTTTTCTTTTAACTTTGGCTTTGTGATCTTTTCAATATTCTTATACAAATTATCAACAGAGCCGTATTCCTGAATGAGCGCGGATGCCGTTTTTTCCCCAATCCCTTTTACCCCGGGAATGTTATCGACTTTGTCTCCCATTAAGGCGAGTATATCAATGATCTTATCGGGACCAACTCCAAACTTTTCTTTGACTCCTTCGGGTCCGATCACTTCAATTTCTGCGACTTTATTTCCCAAAACACTTCTTGCAGGCTTGTACATCTTAATATTCTTATTGATAAGCTGCATATAGTCTTTATCACTTGTAACCATAAAGCTTATAACGCCCTCTTTTTCGGCGCGTTTAACAAGTGTACCGATTATATCATCAGCTTCATAGCCATGCTGTTCGATCATCGGAATATTATATCCTGATATTACTTCTTTAATTTTTCCTATCTGCGGACGGAGATCATCGGGCATTGCCTCGCGGGCTGCTTTGTAATCCGGGAATTGTTTATGGCGGAATGTCGGCTCGGATGTATCGAATGCAACAGCGATGAAATCCGGCTTTTCGTCATCAATGAGCTTGTTGAGGGTATTTATGAATCCGAACACTGCTGATGTATTGACTCCTTTAGAGTTAATGAGCGGAGTGCGGATCATAGAAAAGTAAGCCCTGTAAGCCAGTGCCATTCCGTCAAGTAAAAATAATCGTTTAGCCATAATCAGTACAAAAGTAACTAAATCAGTGTGTTATTGCAATGAAAAGTAGGTTTTGAAAAATTCGGGTCTAATTGTACATAAAAGTCAAAAACTTTAGCCACCTGCCTCCTGCAGACTGGCGAATTGCGTGCCTTCCCGTGCAGGTGGCATCACCGGAGCAGGCAGTGGGGATTTAGCCCGTTACCACCGTTGTTGGTGTTTGTTGAATTCCGATATATCCTGTCGAAATTCCGCCTGAGTGATCACCAACAACATATACTGGATATGAGGCCAGCGAATTTGTAAAATCTCTTTGCGTGCTTTGCGGCGACGTCTATCCGCCCACTGGCGGACGGGTAAAGCCTCTGGATCATCGCACTCCCAAAATGTCACTTCGGAACACTCGCGAGTGTTCCCTACAGAGCGTAAAAAAAAGCGGGCTATTAACCCGCCTTTAATTCCTAATTCTTAATTTATTTGTAGTCGTTACGGAATGCCGGAATGCCTGTAATATCCTCACCAATTATAAGCGTATGCATCTCATGTGTGCCTTCGTAGGTTTTAACTGATTCCAGGTTATTCGCGTGGCGCATTACCGGGTATTCATCAAGTATTCCGTTTGCGCCGAGTACTTCCCTTGCCATGCGGCATATATTCAAAGCAATTTCGCAGTTATTACGCTTTGCCATACTGATGTGAGTATGTTTTACAGTGCCATCATCTTTCATCCTGCCGAGTCTATATACCATAAGCTGTCCCTTAGTAATTTCGTTCAGCATCCACACAAGTTTTTCCTGCGTCAACTGGAAAGCCGCTATCGGCTTATCGAACTGTATGCGCGAAAGCGAATACTCAAGCGCAGTTGCGTAACACTCCTTTGCCGAGCCAAGCACTCCCCATGCAATTCCGTACCTTGCCTGGTTCAGGCATCCAAGCGGCCCTTTGAGTCCCTTAACGCCGGGCAGCAAATTACCCTCCGGCACAAACACATCCTGCAGCGTAATTTCACCTGTGATCGAAGCGCGAAGCGATAGTTTGCCGTGAGTTTCGGGAGTTTCAAATCCCTTGAATCCGCGCTCAACTAAAAATCCGTGCACAACGCCCTCAAGCTTAGCCCAAACAACTGCAACATCAGCAATCGGCGAGTTTGTTATCCACATCTTTGCGCCGTTAAGTATGTAACCGCCATCAACTTTTTTTGCATTGGTTATCATTCCGCCGGGGTTAGAACCGAAATCAGGTTCTGTTAAACCAAAGCAGCCGATAAGCTCAGCCTTGGCAAGCTTCGGCAGCCAGCGTTTTTTCTGCTCTTCACTTCCATATGCAAATATGGGGTACATCACCAAACCCGATTGAACCGAAGCGAAGCTCCTTAAGCCGGAGTCTCCCCTCTCAAGCTCAGTCATCATAAGTCCGTATGCCACGTTATTGACTTCCAGTCCACCGTACTCCGCCGGTAAAGTGGGCCCGAAAAATCCAAGTTCTGCCATTTTGGGTATCAGGTCTCTTGGGAAAGTCATAGCCTGGTTATGCTTTTCAATAACAGGAATAACTTCATTGGTTACAAAATCCCGTGTTGTATCGCGTATCATTCTTTCTTCTTCCGAAAGAAGCGCATCTATATTAAAATAATCTACACCTTTGAAATTTGTTGACATAAAATAAAAATCCTTGCTAGTTATATATAAAAAATATTAGAATTTAGTTATAAAGCCTCAAAAATTGCAAAAAAAACGATTAAATGTGAATATATACTGTCCAAAATGAATAATACCATTACAAAGATATGAGAATAAAAATATGTTATAAAGGTAATTATTACGCAGGGTAGCAGAATACTGACATAGATCATACTGTACGGATTTCTAAAGAATAAGAATTAATGAACTAAATCATATACTACAAAAT
>JAIOIK010000164.1 GCA_019912545.1 Ignavibacteria bacterium
GTTGAGAGCATATTTATGCGGTTAATTATTGGCTGTGTCCAGGCATTGCCTACTCCGGGGAATTGCATCTTTGAGTTAAGCTCTGCAATAATATCATTTTTAGTTAATCCTTCGCGCCATTCGGATTTATCTTTTAAAATAATTATTGTTTCTATCATATTCATTGGTGCAGGGTCTGTTGGAGTATCTGCTCTGCCAACTTTTCCGAGAACATGCGCTACTTCCGGAACTGACTTAATTATTTTATCCTGGAGCTGCATAATTCTTTTCGCTTCTGTAATTGAAACATTCGGCAGAGTTGTAGGCATGAACAATAAACTGCCTTCATCCAGTGAAGGCATGAATTCCGAACCTCTGTTCATTATTAACGGGACAGTTATTATGAGTGCGATTATGTTTATTGCCAGCGTAGTTTTACGGTACTTCAGCGCAAGATTCAGTACGGGTTCATACAGCATACGGAAGAATTTTGAGACAGGATTCTTATCTTCAGGATAAAACTTTCCTTTCATAAAGAGTGTCATCAGCATGGGGACAAGTGTAACAGTAATGATTGCAGAGCCGGCAAGCGCGAATGTTTTAGTAAAAGCAAGAGGATGAAACAGCTTACCTTCCTGCCCTTCCAGCATAAATACCGGCAGAAATGAAACAACAATGATCCCAATCGAGAAAAATATAGCTCTGCCAACCTGTTTAGCCGATCTAATGGAAATCTCTGTATAGTCAATAGTTTCACCTCTTTCAGAAGCAATTGCAATATTCCTGTAGGCATTTTCAACCATTACAATTGATGAATCAACAAGTACACCAATTGAGATGATGAGACCTCCAAGGCTCATAATGTTTGACGTAATGTTGAACTGTTTCATTAATATAAATGCTATCAGAACTGAAACAGGTATTTCTATTATTATCCTGATTGCGCTTCTCCAGTGAAAAAGAAATATAAGCACAATCAGACTTACTACAATTGCTTCTTCAATCAAAGAATGTTTCAGAGTGTCAATTGCCGCATCAATAAGAGTGCTTCTGTCATAAGATGTTTCGATCTTTACGCCTTCCGGCAAACCTTTTTCAAGTTCTGCAAGCTTATTTTTAACCCTTTCAATGACCACAGAGGCGTTTTCACCGTACCTCATAACAATGATACCTCCAACCACTTCGCCTTCGCCATTCATGTCTAAGAGGCCACGGCGGGTATCACCGCCTATCTGTACTGTACCAATATCCTTTATCCTTACCGGAACACCCAGAGTTGTGCTTCTTATTGTTATTTCTTCAATATCATTTGGCGATTGAATGTACCCTTTACCTCTTACAAAGAACTCCTTATCGCTTGATTCAATATTCTTCCCGCCAACATCTTTATTGCTGTTCCTGATCGAGTTTACAATATCTGTAATGCCGATTCCGTAGGAAGAAAGCTTATTTGGGTCAACATCAACCTGGTATTGCTTTACAAATCCACCAATGGATGCTACCTCAGCAACTCCTTCAACAGAAGTAAGCTGGTATTTCAAATAGTAATCCTGCAGTGCGCGAAGCTCGCCCAGATCATATTTCTCGCTTTTTAAGTGATACCAAAACACATGGCCAACGCCTGTTCCGTCGGGACCCATAACGGGAGTAGCGCCCTGCGGAAGCATATCTTTAACCTGATTGAGTTTTTCGAGTACACGGCTCCTTGCCCAGTAAACTTCTGCATTATCCTCAAAGATCACATAAATAAAACTCATGCCAAACATAGATTGCGACCTAACCGCATTCACTTTAGGTATGCCTTGCAGGCTTTGAGTTAAAGGATAAGTGATCTGGTCTTCTATGATCTGGGGACTTCTGCCCATCCATTCGGTAAATACGATAACCTGGTTTTCAGAAAGGTCAGGTATAGCATCAACAGGAGTATTGTAAACTGACCAGATACCAAATCCGGCAACTACCAGGTAGAATACCAGAATTATGAACCGGTTACGCGCAGAAAATTCTATTATTTTTTCTATCATGGCCTACATGAATTATCTTTTTGAACAGGCGGACACTTTACACTGCCATAAGAACAAAAAACACAGCAGTGACCCTCTTTAGGCTTTAACATAGCTCCGCAGTTTGAACATACGTAAAAATGCATACATGCGTTTTCGGGCATATGTTCATACTTGCTGAATTTACATTCAGGGCAAGTGATCACTGAACTTAATTTTAAATACATCTTAGAATCCATTTAATGTTCAGTTAATAAAAATATTTTTAATAACACTGATCTTTTTTATTTTCTTTTTCTGAACCAGTTAGCAAATGCCAATATTACAAAAAAGAGGACAAGTATAAAGAACCACCAATACATGTGCATTCCCCAGAAAAAGTAATCTCCATTATCGTGCATCATAGTTTTAAATTTTTAAGTTTTTTTAAAATAGTTAACAATGATTTGATTTATTATCATCTTTATTTTTTTGTTTTTTTATCCATCCCTTCCATTGAATTCATATTCCCCATCCTGTTCATATCTTTATTTCCCTCCATTCTTTTTTGTATCATATCCATCATTTGATGGTTTCCTATCATTGTTTTATAAATACCGGACATCATACTCGTATCGCCTTTAGAAGTCTCCATCATATCTGACATCATACGCTGCATCATTTCAGGATTATTTTTCAATATTTTCATCATCGTACCATAGTTTTCCATCATCATCATTGTCAACTTTTCGTTTCCCTGCATCATCATTTTACCGTTTTTGCTATTCATCATTGCCTCCGTCATTTCTTTCATCATTTCGCTGTTACTGGCAATAGTATCTATGATTTGCTTTCTTGTTTCATTATTAGAAAGGACCTGCTTTGTATCTGGTGTGCTTTGACATGATGATAATAGTGAGACTAAAGCTATCATCAATACAATTTTTTGTAATGTTTTCATAAGTTTAATTATTTTTAGTTTATAAATGATATTTTTGAGTTTAATTCTAAATAATTTTTAAAAATCTTGCATTAATGGCTACTATTATAGTACTTAAAGACATTAGAACAGCACCCATAGCCGGACTTAAGAGAATTCCAAATGAATACAGTACTCCGGCTGCAAGTGGAATAGCAAATAAATTGTAACCTGTAGCCCATAAGAGATTCTGTACCATTTTCTTATATGTAGCCCGTGATAATTTAATTATTGATACAACATCAAGAGGATTACTTTTTATTAAAATTACATCGGCACTTTCAATTGCTACATCAGTTCCCGCCCCAATAGCGATTCCAATATCGGCTTGAGCTAATGCAGGTGCATCATTTACGCCATCACCCGTCATAGCGACGGTTAAACCCCTTTGCTGAACTTCCTTAACTTTATTTGCTTTATCCTGCGGTAAAACCTCAGCAAAATATTCATCAATTCCAATTTCTTTTGAGACAGATTCAGCTACTTTTAAATTATCACCCGTTAACATTATGGTTTTTATACCCATTTCCTTAAGCTCTTTAATAGCCTGTTTTGATTCAGTTCTTACCAGATCAGATAAAGCGATTGCACCAATTAGTTTATCATTCACCAGAATAAATACAATTGTTTTACCCTGCTCAAAAAGCTTGTTGATATTATCATTCTCATAATTAATTTTGTTTTCTCTTAAATATCCGGGACTTACAATCTTTGCCAAATTACCATTAATTTTCCCTTGAGCACCTTTTCCGGTAATTGATTTGAAATCACTTACAGTATATTTATCTTTTGAAGCCTTTGAAATTTCTTTTGCAATTGGGTGTTCTGAAAAACCCTCAATTGATGCAGCCAGTTTTATGATCTCTTCCTTAGTTATTGAATCATCAAATATTACCTGGTCAGTAATTCCGAATTTTCCCTCAGTCAACGTTCCTGTTTTATCAAATATTATTGCTTTGATATTTCTTGCCTTTTCAAAAGCAGCCCTATCTCTGATCAATAAACCGTTTTTTGCCGCAAGGGCAGTTGATACGGCAACAACTAGTGGAACTGCAAGCCCTAAAGCATGTGGACAAGTTATTACCATGACTGTTACTGTTCTTTCAAGAGCAAAGGCAAGACTTTGATGAGCCAAAGCAGTCCAAACAAAAAATGTTATTGCGCCCCCAAATATTGCGATAAATGTTAACCAAAGAGCAGCACGGTTTGCAAGGTCCTGTGTTCGGGATTTACTTTCTTGAGCTACTTTTACAAGCTCAATAACCTGAGAGAGAAATGAATCGGAACCTGTTTTCTTAACTTCTATTGTAAGAGAGCCTTCTCCATTAATAGAGCCGCCAATAACATTATTTCCTTTTGATTTAGAAACGGGTTTTGATTCACCTGTTAACATTGATTCATTTATTGAAGAATCACCATCTATTACAACTCCATCTGCAGGAATCTTTTCTCCGGGTTTAATTAAAACCTTATCTGCTATCTTTAATTCATTAAGCGGGATTTCTGTAATACTTCCATCTATGTTGATTCTATGGGCATCTGAGGGCATCAATTTTGCGAGTTCTTCTAATGCCTTGGATGCACCCATGACTGATTTCATTTCAATCCAATGACCCAGAAGCATAATATCAATTAATGTTACGAGCTCCCAAAAGAAAATATCTCCTTTAAGGCCAAATACAACAATACTGCTGTAAATGTATGCTACACTGATAGCTAAAGCTATCAGTGTCATCATACCAGGCTTTAAAGCTCTTATTTCGTTAAATAGACCTTTTAGAAACGGATAACCCCCATAAAAGTACACAAAGGAAGAAAGACCAAACAGAACATATGAATCACCTGTAAATTTCAGTTTCTCACCCAGTCCAAGCCAATGTTGAATCAATGGAGTTAACAATATAATAGGCAAAGTTAAAATTAGAGAGATGTAAAATCTCTTTTTAAAATCTGCTATCATGAGCTCATGACCGTTATGACCATGCGAACCTGATTTATCTTTATTATGATTATATGATTTATGTTCTTCCATTGCTTATATACTATTTACAGCATGAATCTTTCTTTTGTACTTTTTTAAATTTATAATACCCTAAAGCTGTAAATATTAGAAATACTGATATGCCTATTAGTACTTCCATATCAACTATTATTTATTACGTCAAAACCACTTTCTGTAATAGCATCTAAGATTTCGTTTCTTTCAATCTTCTCAGAGTTGTATTCAACATATAATGAGCCAAGTTTCACTTCATACTTATCAAGCGGAAGCATTTTTACTGCTTCATCAACTGATTTTATGCAGTGGTTGCAGGTCATTCCTGCAATAATAATAGTTTCGGATATCATATCAATAAATTTTTATATTTTTAATTAATGTTTATGCATACAGCCTTTGCAGTTCTTGTGATCCATACTTTCATCCATTTTTTCATCTTTCTTTTTGCCGTCCTCTTTCAGTATCAGATCCATTCCGCACTTAGGGCACTCACCCGGCTTATCGGAAATAACTTCGGGATGCATAGGGCATATGTATGTTTTTGTATCGGTTGAATCCAATATTGATGAAGATGTACTTGCGGATGATGTACTCATTTCATATGAATATGCAGTAGTGAAAGAGTATATACCGAATAATGCAACTATTGCAGCAATAAAGATGAGCAAATAAGCTTTTTTGTTTTTCATGATAATTATTTTGTTTTAGTTTAAATCAATGCTTGTTTCATTTTTGATGTTTTCACGGAATCTTACAGCAATCATCAAGTTTATCGTATGCTTTTTCATCAGCTATTTTGTTGTTAGCCTGATAACCTGCATTACTAATCGCGTTTTCTATTGCCGTTAAAGAAGTCTTAGTGTCATCAAAAGTTACGGTAGCTTTTTTATCGCTGATATCGACACTGATCTTCGTTACACCATCGATCTTTTTAACTGCTTTTTCAATATTTTTTTTACACATACCGCATTGAACAGTGGGTAGTGAGATAATTTCCGTCTTGGTATCATAGATCTCTCCGGCTTTCAAACCGAATGAAATAAATAGCAGCATGAGAACCACATAGTTTGAATATTTGATGATTAATTTCGTTTTCATTTCTTATTTATGATTAATTTATATAAAGTTTAGAATGAGATTATTTACATTCAGCCGGGAGCTTCGCAATTGCGTCCGGATTTGCTTTTGTTTCATTTGCATCAAAACCGGCATCAGAAATGACTTTTTCAACATTTGATTTTGTTGTTTTGGCTTTATCAATGTACATATGGATTACCCTGTTAACAATATCAATATGATATTCTACAACGCCCTTATCACTGCTTAGCGCCGCTTCTATCAATCTTTCGCACTGGTCAGATTTAATTACAGATAATTTTACTTCAAAATGTATCAAATCCTTTTTACCTGCGTATTTTTTTTCGAGGGCCTCGTGCTCCTCGCTCATTTTTTTGTTATAGTCGGTCTTTGAGTTTAGCTTCATCTTACAGATCGGGCATTTAACGGCAGGGTCATCTGTTTGCTGAGCAGGATGCATAGGGCAGAAGTACTTACCATCATTGACCATT
>JAIOIK010000165.1 GCA_019912545.1 Ignavibacteria bacterium
TTGTTTTAATCCACGACCTGAAGAGGCTGTCTCAAAAGTTCCATTTTTCAGTGGCACAGACATTCTTGTCTGTGATTATTAATCATAAATGTTGTTTTCGACAGACAGGAATGTCTGTCCCACTGGTTTTGAGACAGCCTCTGAAGGTCGTGGCAACAGAATTCATTTCAGAAATTCGCAGTCTGGAAACTACGACTATAGTGTTTGTACTATCTTCCGCTAAGCTTATCAACACTCAAATTACTATCATAGCCTTCGGTATATGTTGCCCAGCCGGCTGCGGGATAGATTACCTACCGTTGTTGGTGTTTTTTGATTATCTGTTAACGGATGAAATCCCGATAAATCGGGTTCTAACAAACGATTTTTTGTTCTAAAGTAAACGCTTTGTGTAAACAAACAGGTCATCATCTGGAGGAATTTGTCATTTTGTATTTGGTGACAACACCAACAACGGGATGTAATCGCTGGCAAATATGACTTAATTATAATATTCATCTTCATTAGATGACATTTATCGTCAACTGAACATACTCAAAGATATTAAAACCGAAATTGCAACTAATTAGTATTGACATGCAGAACTTATTGTATTAATTTAGAGTACTTAAATCATAATGATAAGACATTAGGATCTTCAAAAACTTCTGGGACCCTTGTGTCTGCCTGTCGCAGACAGGTGCGATAATAAACTTGATACCGATAGCTGATTACAAAAACTTAATTTGTAAAATATGCTTAACCTAAGAAAACAAAACTCCAAGCTCTGCCTTTCGACTAGGGCTGAAGTAGTCAGCAGGTTTTCCTGTTCGGGCAGGCAAGCCCCCGAAATTCTGAATTTCATTCCATTCTATTTTCCAATTTTGACTTTGCATGTATTGTGCTTTACAGTGCCTGTAAAGAATTATTCTATTGAGTTGATTGATAGAAATAAATTGACATAATCAATATGAAAAAAATATTTTACATGTTTTTTGCTTTTTACGTTTCACTTTTGACGTTACACGTAAACGCTCAGCAACCAACACAGGAGTGGGTAAGAAGGTTCAGCGGACCAGGAAATACCGGCTGCGGTTCAATAGCTATGGGCTTGGACCCACAGGGTAATGTTTATGTAGGTGGCAGAGTTGAAGACCCCTTCCCAAACATAAATTATTCTTTAGTGAAATATAGTCCTGCGGGGGCAGAGGAATGGGTAGCGTATTACAACAGCCACGATTCAGCAGCGGACTACTTAGTAGATGTAGCAGTAGATACTTCCGGTAATGTTTATGTAACAGGTTACAGCGGTTATAATTTCGGGCCATTTGAAATACTTACATTAAAATACAATACGAGCGGAATATTTCAATGGGCCAAAACATTTGGCAGCGGACAGCCAAGATCTATTACTGTTGATAGCCAACAAAATGTTATTGTAACAGGAGGAAGAACTATAAAATATTCACCGAATGGCGATACTTTGTGGACACGGATCTTTAGCGAACCGCCAAGATCAGCAAGCGGCCTGATCGTTAGAAGTGATATTTTAAATAATGTTTATGTGGGTGGCACTTCTACTGTTCCCGGTTCACAAAATGATTTTCATGTTGTAAAATACAGTCCAAACGGTACACAGCTTTGGTGGGCGTTTTATAACGGACCAATGTTTAACAGCATAGATATAGCCGAAGACATTGCAATAGACCAATCAGGAAATGTGATCCTAACGGGACAAAGCCGCAACGGTTCAGTAACTGACTATGATTATGCAACAGTTAAGTATGACAGTTCAGGTAATCTGCAATGGGTAAGAAGATATGACGGGCCGATAAGTTCAGATGATTATGCAAGGGGAGTTGTTACAGACGGGTCAGGGAATATTTACGTGACCGGAAGCAGCAATGGTGTAAATGTTAATAGAGATTTCTTTACTATTAAATATGCGCCAAACGGTGATACTTTATGGACAAGAAGATATGACACGAACAACGGAAGTTATGATGAAGCCTTTGCAATAACAATTGACACGTTGAGTAGTAATATCTATGTTATCGGAAATGGATTTTACGGAGTTACTACTGTTAAGTATTCACCTACCGGTACAATGCAATGGGTAGGTACTTATCCGGGGACCGTTTGGAACGTAAATAAAAATGTCATAAAAGTTAATGCTCAATCAAATGTTTATGTTCTTGGAAGAAATCCGGAAATAAGTCAAATAGATTGTATTACAATAAAGTATTCCGACCCACTTGCAATTACCACACAGCAAGGTACGATACCAGGTTACTTTAAACTTTATCAAAACTATCCTAATCCGTTCAACAGTCAAACCGTGTTCAGATTTGATATTAGAGATGAAGATAACTATAAATTATACATTACTGACATACTGGGCAGGGAAGTTGAATTGCTGCATAATGGTATCATTAAAAGTGGAAGTTATTCAATTAATTACGATGCTGCAAAACTTTCAACAGGGTTATACTTCTATTCAATAGAATCTAATAAATTGAAAGAGACTAAAAAATTTATACTGGTGAAATGACTTAAATTAGAAAGGAAAATAACATATGGATCCACAAGGTATTATGATTTAAAAGACAGACGCGAAGGTTTAAATTAGCCGCCAAGCTATTTCAATTAATTTCCATTTTAATGGAAATTAATGCCTTTTTGTCTGCCTTAATATTATATTTAAGTTAACTCACTTTTTTTATTTAGAAAACATAAAAATAAATCCAAATGAAAAAGATTAATATAATATTTACCACGTTTAAAATTGCAATATACTTGATTTTCCTAATGCTTAATTCAACATTCAGTCAATTTGAAGAAGACGAAGAAACAGCTAAAAATCGTGAGAATATCATGTTGGGACAAAGAATGAATCCTGAAGGAGATATTCCGGAGCAAGCTTACAAAAATGCAATTGATGACAGAAATTCTATGACGGCTAATGACGGCTATTTCTTGTCCTCACCAAGCAGTTGGGTAAGCATTGGGCCTACGCCTGCATATATGGGTTCTTACGGATATTGTTCAGGCCGGGGTGCATTCGTTAAATATCATCCGTCAACCGACAACACTATATTTCTGGGCGCATCTAATGGTGGAATATGGAAGACTACAAATAATGGATATGAGTGGGATTCTACAACAGATAAATTGCCAACACTGGTTTCCGGCGCTTTTGCGATTGACCCATCTGATAACAACATAATGTATTATGGAACCGGGAACAGTTTCTACGGGACAATATTCTCTTATATGGGCTTAGGCTTATTCAAGACGACAAATGCCGGACAAAATTGGAATCAACTTTCGGGTGGATTTCCAACAGGTAATACCCGGATCTTTGATATAGTTTTTTTTCCTGACAATACTGAACTTATTTTGGTTGCAACTAATACGGGAATTTTCCGAACGACAAATGCAGGTGCGAACTGGACTCAAATTAGTGGAACTGCTGATTTGGTTTGCTGTGATATTGAATGGTCAAAGACCTTTGAAGGTGTTGTTTACTGCTCAGGGCCGGATGATAATAACTTTTTACAGGGAGGTGTGGAATTCAGGAAGTCAACTGATTACGGTGTAACATTTACAGCTATGAATGATGGGGTATTTGTCCCGGGCAGCATGACATACATTTCAGTAGCTAATGACGGAGATAGCCAAGATCTAATTTACGCAATTTCAAATCAATCCCCTATCAGGCTTTACAAGTCAACAAATAGCGGGGTCAATTTTACCGCAGGACAGATATTCAGCGGTAGTGGATTCACACAAGCTGACTATGACTTGTTTGTCAGAGTAAGTCCACATGATAAAAACTTGGTATATGTAGGTATACTGAATTTATTTCGTTCGACAAACGGAGGGGCTAATTTCTGCTGTGTCGCTGGCTATACATATCAGGGCTATTGTGAAATCCCAGAATATAATATTGGAAACTGTAATACAGGTGGGGTACACCCTGATATGCATGCAATCGACTTTCATCCTACAGATCCAAACAGAATTGTGTTATTGAATGATGGAGGCGTTTATCAGTCTACAAATAAAGGCGATAATTGGTCAAATTTGAATTCAGATTTAGCAACAACACAGTTCTTCAGTGTTGCTTCCAATCCTTTCAGATGGTCTCAAATGTCAGGCGGTGTTCAGGACATGGGATATCAGCTTAAAGGCACTAGCAACATTTGGCAAAACTCAATTCAAGGTGGAGATGGTGGTAGTTTAGTATATTCACCAATGCTCTGGAATAAAATTATTGGGATTGACAATTTAAGCGGTTACACAATTATTTCAGAAGATGGCGGTACTACATATACGGGGAATTACAATATTCCCGGTTGCTGGGGATATGATCCTGATGCAAATATATTTCCTGCACCGCATCCGTACACACCCGGTGTTTTTTATATGGCGAGAAGAAACAGCACGACAAATTGTAATTCGTTAGTTAACGTACTGAATTTTTACAAAACAACTGATAACGGTTACAGTTGGGGCAGTCCTATAAATCCTGCTTCAATTGGAGGTACCGCAAACAATCCGCCACAAAATATTACAGTAAGCAGTTCTGATCCAAATATTATGTATATGTCAGTTGGAGCAGTCAGTGAGTATTGGAATCATCAGAATGATATATTTATGACAACAAATGTTGGAGTAAATTGGACAGAACTAAATGTAACAGATTTTGGAGTACCAGATAAATTCATAACTCATATAGAAGTTGACCCAACAGAAACAAATATGGTTTATTTATCTGTTTCAGGTTTCACAGAAAGCGGTCATTTGTTCAAAACGACAAATGGGGGAAGCAACTGGGAAAACATAACAGGTAATCTACCAAACATTCCTATAAATGATTTTATAGTTAATTATACAAGTAATGTTAACAAAGAAATAATTGTCGCTACAGATGTTGGTGTATTTGTTACAATGGAAGGTACCGGCGGCTGGAGAGAAATAGCCACTGGCTTACCAAACACGATCTGCAATGATCTGGATTACAATGTTCTATATGGTAAATTAAGAGTGGCTACTTATGGCAGGGGAATTTGGGAACTGAATTATGGTGAGAATATTTATGTAAAAGGATATCAATTTCTTAATAGTGATGCTAATGGAGTTGACATAAGCAGAAATATAGTAGTTTGTTCCGGTGGGAAGCTAAAAATTCCTTATGCATGTAAAGTTAATATGGCTTCGGGTAAAGGAATCATTGTTGAAACCGGCGGCACGATAGATGCTTCATCGGGTAATGCAATTACTTTCACATCACAATCCGGCACATGGGGCGGCATTGAGTTTCAGGGCACAGGCGCAGGTACGCTAAAAAACTGCACATTTCTGAATACTTCAACTCCTATTGTGATTGAAAGCGATGAGGGACAAGAAGTGGATTATCCGAACATAACTATTGACGAATGCACGTTCAGCAACGCACCGGTTCAGATAACAAACCGCGCGGAAGTAACAATACAAAATTGTGATTTTACATACACTTCCGGCGATGCGCCAACTGTGCTTGGAGTGCTTTCAACAGGCTCGGATAATGTTGATATTTCCAAAAATACTGTTACTTCAAACTCATCCATAACCAGTGCAGGCATAAGCATGGTTTACGGTAATTCCGTTAGTGTAAGGGATAATACAATTCAGAATATGGGGCTTGGCATATCGCTCTCTAACACAGATGCTTTTGTAGAAAATAACACAATTACTGCAACAGGTGACCCCGGGGATAATATTGGTATTGGAGCAGATAACTCGTATTCATGCATAATAAACAAAAATACAGTTACAGATTACTTTTACGGCATTAAGCTTTATTCAAGCTCTCCAACA
>JAIOIK010000166.1 GCA_019912545.1 Ignavibacteria bacterium
TTTTCTTAGTAGATATAAACTTACCTGTTCCAAATGCGGATTCCAAAGTATAAAAATAAACACCGCTTGGCCGGTTTGAAGCATTCCAGTCATACTCATAACTTCCCGGGGTAAGCTTCTGATCAAGCAGTACTTCAACAATCCTACCGGCAGCATCATATATTTTCAGAGATATATTTTGATCATTTCCGGATGGCACCTCAAAGCTTATCTTTGTTGAAGGATTAAACGGATTAGGATAATTCTGATGCAGAATATATGATTCCGGTACTTCAGTTGAAGTCTGGTTTAAGCCAACGGGTATATTTATCAGCGCAGTCCATACGCTTAACTGTCCGGATTGCAGCCTGATCCAGATTGGCCTGATCGTGCCGTTATGCGCAGAGATATTATTATAGTCACCAAAGAATGTTCCGGCAGAGGGTGAAAATGGCGAAGAGCTTATCCTTTCATTTATCCATGTTGTGCCGCCGTTTGTTGAACGTGCAATGTAAACATCCGTTTCAGTTGTAGAATAATTCCTTCTGTCATAAAATACGCAGTATATATACCCTGTTACCTGGTCAATTGCCATCCATGTAAAAAATTGTTCCCTGCCCGGCGCATCATCATTAACTCTTATTGGCGCGCTCCAGTTCAAGCCGCCATTGGTTGATCTGATGACTTTCACATCGCGGTCTTTTGTGCCTACGCTATCAAGATAGTTTATATAGACTGTTCCGCGGTAAGGCCCGTTGCTGATATCGCAAACAGTTACAGGCATTCCATTACCTCTATATATTCCAAGAATACCCAGGCCGTTTGCTGTACCTGCGCCAAGATCCCAGCCTCCCTGTTGATTTGCAGCAACAATATCATTTGCAAGCCAGGTTGTACCTCCATCAGTTGAGCGGTCAAAAAATATCTTGAAATCATTTAAACCCATAGGGCCGCTCCATGCAACATAAATTTCGCCGTTTGGCCCAACAGCAGGTACGGCGCCTTCAACAGTATAATCTTCATCAACGCAGTTTCCGCCAAGTTTGCTTATTCGTGTGATCCCTGTAAAAGTTGCCCCGGCATCCGTTGATCTTGCAAATAATATCCTTGAGCTATCTGCGGAATTAAAGCTGCCGTAATCGTCAAACTCAGTCCATGTAACGTATATCCAGTTGCCTCTTGGGCCATGTGTAAAATCCGTGATAGCCCACTCTTTATCCTGCTGTTTCGGGGAATTGAATTGCCAAAATGTTCCCGCTGACCAGTTAACTCCGGCATTGGTAGATTTTTGTACACCCATTCTGTCAATAAAACTCGTTCCGTTAACAAGATGGAAATAATAGAAATTGCCGTTAGTATCTGTAATGATACACGGATCACCCCAAACCTGGTAAGTTGAAGTTAAGGTAGTTGTCACCCAGTTCAGCCCGCCGTTTGTTGAGCGGTGAACTTTGTCTGTATTTGTTCCTGCTACAATTTGATTTGTATTTTTCGGATTCACACAGATTGAGGGTTCGTTAGGACCATTATTATTGCTTATTTGTACACTTGTGTAAATTGACTGCCCTAAAATAGCAATTGATATGGATGAAGTAATGGTGAGTAACAATGCTGCAATTAATGTTTTCATTTATGTATTATGTGTAATTGTATGGGTAAAAATACTCAAATAAGACCTCAGATTAAAGTTAAAAGTTTGTTATGTTTTTATCATGCTGAACGAAGTGAAGCATCCATTTAGATGTAAAATTTAATGATTAGTGGGGTATTGGATTATCATATATACTGGGCTAAAGAGAAACAATAACTTATGTTTCTATTTACAAAACACACCCCGTCTTCAACTCCCTTTGGTCGGTGAATCCACCCCTGCCTGCAGCAGGCAGGCCTCTCAAGAGGGGAATCTTAATATTACTCCCTATCAAAAGGCGTGCAATACCTGCAGACTTTACTCTACAATAGCAGTCCAAACGCTTAACTTTGTTGAATCGGCTCTCGTCCAGATTGGCCGGATAACTCCTCTGACTGCTGAAATATTTGTATAGTCTCCCATAAATGTTGAGGTGACCGGGCGGAATGGGGAGTCGCTTATAACTTCGTTTTTGAAAGTATTCCCTCCATCAGTTGAGACGGCGAGATATACATCGGTTGATTCATCATCATAATTCCGCCTGTCATAAAAAACAACAAATATTATCCCTGAATATGAGTCAATTGTCATCCAGCTGAAAAACTGATGCTTGTTTCCTGCATCATCATTTACTTTTGAAGGCTCCTTCCAGCTCAACCCTTCATTTGTAGAGCTTGTTATCCAGACATCTGTGTTATCTTTACCATTTCTCTGATCCGACCAGCTGATATACAGAGTACCTTTATTTGGCCCTTCACTTAGATCGCAAGCCATGGAAGGAAAACCAAAACACCTGTAAACTCCCGGAACTGAATATTTAAAACCTCCCGGCATAAGTGCAACAGTAATGTCTTTATCAAGCCACGTCATGCCTCCATCGGTTGATCTATCAAACATTAATCCATTTTGGCTGCTCCATGTCACATTCACTTCTCCATTTAGCCCAACACATGGCATAGCGCCTAAAACGGTACTTTCAGCAAGCGAACAATCTGCCCCGGATATTTCGTTTATTCTTTTTGCAGTGCTCCATGATTCTCCGACATCTGATGAAAAACTCATAAAAATATTCGAAGCGCTGTCAATTGGATTAACCGATGCACCATCATCAGTATATTTGTTCTGCCCGCACTGAGTCCACACTGCGTAAATATTATCCCTGTAAGGCGAATAAGTAAGATCAACTGCCGCCCATTCTTTATCCTGTAAATGCGGCGGATTTTTCCCCATGTATGAGCCGTCATTCCACGAGATACCGCCGTCAAATGATTTCTGGCAAACAATTCTATCGAGCCATGATCCTCCATCTGTGTATGCACTGGAAAGATGAAAATAATAGAAATTACCCCGGCTATCAGAGACTATGCACGGATCACCCCAAACACCAAGCGTTGATGTCATTTTGCGGACTGCCCATGACCGGCCGCCATCAAGCGAGTAAT
The DNA here is from genome assembly GCA_019912545.1 of Ignavibacteria bacterium. Taxonomy (GTDB): domain Bacteria; phylum Bacteroidota; class Ignavibacteria; order Tepidaquicellales; family OLB5; genus OLB5. The sequence goes on from JAIOIK010000166.1 coordinate 3,052, forward strand.
AATAATTTTCAATATTTGCCGCCGCAACAATGTTATTCAGATCGACTGGGTTTATTGATATCGTTACTTCGCTCGGGTCGTTTTCGCTGCTGATCATAATATTCTTGTACTTTGACTGAGCAAAAGCAATGCCTGAGAGCAAGAGAAAAAGCGATAATATTTTTCCAAAATTCATCATATTCAAAATAGATTGCTTAACTGATTTTTATTGAACTTTCCGGATAATACTTTTAATTTATGAACAAGGGGGCATGCCCCCTTGTTCGTAAATTTCAGGATTATTAATTTATACTTCTTTACATCAGAATAGTTCCCAAAAACTCAATATTTTATTTCCAGCCCTGCATCCTCATCATCTAACCCTAACAGCTTAACCAGATTCACCTGCAGGTAATTCACAAGAGATGAAGTAACAATATCATTAATAGTATTCCCGCCCGGTACTGCATAGTAAACCAGCTTATATCTTTCTCCAATCTTGGAGATCTTCTTCGCATATTTTACCGCTTCAAACAATCCGCCTATTTCATCAATAAGCTTTTTGTTGAACGCGTCTGTGCCAAGCCAAACTCTGCCCTGGGCAACAGCCTCAACTTCTTCCTTAGTCATATCCCTTCCTTCAGATACTGCGGAAATAAAGCGGTCATAATAATGATCTATAATTCCCTGAATTATTTCTATCTCTTTTTCATCAAGCTTTCTGTAAACTGTGCTGATATCGGAGTTCTCTCCGCGCTTGAAATTTTCTACTTTCAATTTCTGTCCGGAAATGAGGCTATCCAGATTCGGCCTTGCTGTAAAAACGCCAATACTGCCCGTAATGGTAAGATCATCTGCGAAAATTTTATCAGCACTTGATGAAACATAATATCCCCCCGAAGCCGCAGCGCCGCCCATAGAAACAATAAGTTTCTTCTTATACTTTTTCTTCAGACGGATTATTGCCGCGTTAATTTCGGCGGAGCCAAGCGCTGAACCGCCGCCTGAATCTACCCTGAGCACGATAATTTTAACTTTCGGATTTGCGAAGGCATCCTCAAGCTGCTTAACAACTGATTCGGAGCCCGTTGTTCTGCCTCCGCTTAAAAAAGGTATCGGCAAACTTACCGGCGGGGGAGCCTGGCTTTCGCCGGGTGTTATGCCTGAATACACGCCTATTATTGCAATCTGCGGCGGTTCGCTCCACTGGTCATCCCAAACCGAACGGTTTATTGATTTAGCAATGTTTGATGTTTTGGCATGTGACTCCGAAACCTGTTTTGCATCTTCATACCATCCAAGTTTATCCACCAAACCAAGGCGCAAGGCTTCGCTTCCTGTAAGCGGCTGGGAAAGTTTCTCTTTGAGGTAATCATCAAGCGTAAGGTTTCGGCCTTTAACGATCCTTGAAAGCATTTTTTCATAAATAATATCGAGCATTCTGTTTATGACTTCTTTGCCTTCTTCGCTTGTTGAATCAAGCAGTCCCTGGAATGTCAATTTATATTTTCCGGCATGCAATACCTGCAGATCAATTCCGTATTTTTGGAGGAACTGGTGATAATTCATTACATCAATACTCAATCCGTAAAAGAAAAATGCTTCGGGCGGCATAATAATATCATTTGCAAATGTAGATATATAGTACTCACCCGGGCCGGCGTCCTGCGGGAAGTAAGCCGTTACTGTTTTGCCATTAGATTTAAACCGCTCAAGTGAATTTGTCAGCTCTTCAATGCCGGCAGTGATCTCAAACCTGCCTGCCGAGATAGGGTATATCTTTAACAGCATGCCTTTGACAGAAGGATCAGCCGCGGCATAATCTATATCAGCAATGACTTCATGAATGCTTCGCTTGCCCTTACCCAGTAAACCGAAGAAAACATCTTCGGTGTTGTAATCCTGCAATGAACCGGATAGTGTTATCTCAACAATCTTTTTCCTTTCTGGGATAATGCTTTTCCTTTTTTCCATTGAATAGGAAAGAGAAAAATGATTGCCTGCTGTCCTATATTTGGCATCTACACCATTTGAACCCGTTCCGGGTATTCTGGTAAATGGGTTTGCATACCTTATAGATATATTCGGAAAATTAAATCTCATTCCCAGGTTGAAAGAACTCGACTTTGCTTTATTGTACAGCAAAGAATAACTCCCGTTAACATAGAGTCCGTTCATAATTCTGGTTTCGGCTCCAAATTTGAACTGACGATTTTCAAAGAAACCGAAATTATCATATGGAATAAAGCTGAAATCACCCATCAGCGTTAATCTGTCATTTTTAATTGGCCTAATGGCTGCGCCAAAAAGGTACTTGGTTGCAACTACCTGGTTTGCGCTGTACGAGTCATTGATTCTGCATGTAAATGCAGTTGAGAGGACCTCTGTTGGCCTATACAGAAAGCCAATACTTCCCCTGTATTTATTCTCTTTTACATTGTCAAAACGTGAAGGAGTTGAGAGCATAGAAAGAAACTGAGCTTCCATGAGCAAACCTGCTGAAAAAGTTTTGTTTCCAAAGCCGAAACCCAATGAAAACTGTCCAACTGCTCTATCCCTTCGGATGATATCCGGTACAAAACCTCTGAAGGCGATTCCAAAGGAACCTGCATTTATCATAAAGTCAGTTTCGTTGAGCTGTACATTCCTGCCGGAATTTTGCATAAAAACATTAAATGCAGCGTTCAGTCTGTGCCCTAATCCCAGCACAGCCGGATTGTAGCGGAAAGCATTTGCGCCTTCATCATGCGCCGAAAACAGGTACAATTCATTGCTTGGATTGAAGAGGTTAAAATCCTGGCTGTTTACTCTGCTTGATAGTATGAATATCTGGATGAAAATAATGGCTAAGGTAAATTTGGTCTTCATTATAGGCTCAATAAAGTTGCGGAATGGTTTTATAAATATAATTATAAATGTCTTAGGGAAAAAAGAAATAAGAGATATGTATTCTGAGTCCGATAGGTATTCAGGTTTTCAAAATCTTTAGCCACCTGCCTTCCGTCTGAGCCGGATAGGTCAGCAGGCAGGCGAATTACACGAATTACACAAAATAATTTATCTTGCCAGATAGCCGAATATTCAGAAAAAAAAGCCTGCATCATAAATACAGGATTTGAAATGTATTGTACCCCACTCGATGAGGCTGTTCAAAAAACTAAAGATATGGGTCACTTTTTGAATTCTGAAGAAGTATCTTTTTTCCAAAATTCATCTATTTTTTGGGATTGCTTCCTCTTCACTTTGTTCAGGATAAACTCTGCTTCGCGCCTCGCAAAGAACGTTTTGAGAAAGCCTGTTGAACTTGAAAAGATACTTTTAACATAGCTGAAATCTTTGGATTTGCGGTGGAAAACCGGCTCTGATCTGAAATTAATATGCCTGCGATGTTGTTTATAAATCTGATTAATCATTGAAACTTCGATTAAAAAAGATTAACTTTATTTAATGAAAATCCCAAATTTCTTAAAATTTTGCACAATAGCTGCAATTTTGGCGCTTCAAGCCTGTTCAAGCTTTAACTACAAAACTTACGATGAAAAACAGAACGAAAATATAGATGACCCTGACCCGAATTATGAGCTTACATTAGATCCCGGTTTCCAGGATTTCACAAGCTTTATGTTTATTGGCAACAGGATAGAGAATTTCAGCGCTTACTTTAATACCTATTTTAATGCAAACGAGAATTTTGACGATGCCTATACTGATTACGTTACAAGAGTCCTTGCAAATTACAATGTGCGGCAGGATTCAATATTCGCAAAACCTGTACTTTCCCCCGAATCTATAGATAAATTTAACGTAACGATAGAAAAAAGTTCAAAGGTTATCCAGTACCATAAGAGCAGCGAGTTCCTGGATCGCGCAGTTTTGCTTGTAGGGAAATCCTATTATTTGCTGGGCGATTATCTGAAAGCTGAAAGAAAATTCGGCGAATTCATTTCAAAGCTCAAATCAAGCCGGTATCTTGATGAAGCCCTCCTGTATCTTGCCAAGACGCAATTAAGGCTTGATAATGAAAAGCCTGCTATTGAACGGCTTAACGAACTCATCAAAACATCAAAAGACCAACAGGTTGTTTCTGAAAGCTATCAATCAATTGCAGAGTACTACCTTAACAAAAAGAATAACGAAAATGCTATCAAGTATTTCAAAGACGCAATAAAATATTCGGGTGATAAAGAATTCAAAGCCCAGATGCAGTTCCTTGTAGCTTCCGTTACTGCTAAATCGAATCCAAAGCAAGCAGCTTTTGAATTTGAAAAAGTGCTTGATTATGGTGCTTCTTTCGATCTGGAGTACCTCACCAAATTCAATCTGGCAAATAACCTGATCTTAGGCGGCAGTTTCCCGAAAGCCAGTGCATATATCGAAGATATGAATGTGAAATATAAGGATAATGTTCCTTATCTTGGCCAGATCGCTTACCTAAGGGGATTCTATTTTGAAGAGAAGAAAGACCTTAATAAGGCCATAAACCAGTATTATGAAGTAATTAAAAATTACCCATCAACAGTTCCTTCCGCTGATGCAAGTTTCAGGATCGGCAATTATTTCGAAAACAACAAGCATGATTATCTGAACGCGCTGAGATTTTACAGGTTCTCAACTGAACAGAGTCCTATAGGTACGTTTTCAAGGAATTCTTCTGCCAAGATGAACATACTGAAGAGGTATTTTGAGCTTCGTTCTGTAATAGCCGGGAAGACAATTGATACCGGTTATGATATCGAATTCAGGAAAAAGACCAGTTTAACCCCTGAAGAGTTTGATCCAAACTCATATCCTCCTAAAAACGATGATGAAGGCAAAGGCAAGAACGGCGGTCAAACTGCTTTTAATCCGTTGGATAGTGTTAAATCCGGAGTTAACGAAGACGGTACAGTTAAAAATGGATCAATTATGGATTCGATAAATACTGATGGAAGTTATAAAGATACTTCAGAGGTAATTTATGTAGATTCCGCAGCTATAAAAGAAAAAGATATTGCAGCTTCGAAATTCGAGCTGGCCGAACTTTTCCTGTATGACCTTAACAGAGCAGATTCAAGCGAATATTACCTGCTGGATGCTCTTGATGAATCAATAGATTATGAATTTACAGCAAAAGTCCTTTTTGCGCTCTCGGCACTATACAGGAAGCTTGAAAGTAATGCAAAAAGTGACGATATACTTAACAGGATAGTTAAGGATTATCCTCTTTCGGAGGTTGCGAATTCAAGCAGAAGGCTGCTGAATATCAGCGTCGTGGATGAGATAAATAAAGATGGAAGTGATAGCCTGTTTAACTTTGCTGAAGAGAGATTCATCGGTAAAGATTATGTTTTAGCGCTTGATGGATTTAAGGGTTTGTTGAGTGCATACCCGTCATCTGTGCATAAAGATAAAGCACTGTTCGGTCTGGGGTGGATATACGAAAATGTACTATTTAAGAATGACAGCGCCTATTTATATTATTCAACGCTTATGAAAAACTCACCAAATTCGGAAGCTGCAGCTATGGTTATGCAGAAAGTGGAAGAGTATGAAACTTTTAATAAGCTGCCTCTTAATGTTGATACCAGCGGCGTAAAAACTGATACAAACGCAACAAATAGCAACGATGGCAATGTTATTGATCCCCAACAGCTTCTAAAAGAACTTGAAGAGACTGAAAAAAACAAGTCAGTTGAAAATGAAAACGTTAAAGAGCCGCTGAACCCCAGCGAAGAGGAAATGAAAATAAAATCTGAGGAAGAAAAGGGATCTACTGATGTGAAGAGCAATGAAGATGAACTGCCTGTTGATCCTCCAAAAGGAAATGATGAATAATGGATAGCTGTATATTCTGTAAAATAGCTAAGAAAGAAATCCCCTCAGAGATCGTTTTGGAAAAAGATGAAGTAATTGCTTTCAAAGACCTCTCCCCACAAGCGCCATTCCATATACTTATAATACCTAAATTACATATTAAATCTACCCAAGATATTAGTGATGCAAACAGCAGTATTGCAGGAAAACTCATACTTGCGGCATCCGAAATAGCAAAAGATCTTAAGCTTGAAGGCTACCGCCTGGTCTTTAACTGTAATGAAATAGCCGGGCAGACTGTTTTTCATTTGCATTGCCATTTACTCGGCGGAAGAAGATTTGCCTGGCCTCCGGGTTAACAGCGGTTTTTTTCGCTGCTTTCTGATATCTTCTCAAAACTCAAAAACACTAATATAAAAGTTTTTGCCTATGAAACATATTGCCGGTTTATTATTTTTTTCAATTCTTTTCATTTCGACTCCTGTAATTTCACAGCAATACAGCGTTGAGCAGTATTTAAATATCCGGGGAGCAGTTTCACCTGCTTACTGCTTCGATGACAGCAGGATCTATTTTACTATGTCTGTCACTGGCACAACTCAATTGTGGTATGTAAATAAGCCTGGCGCATGGCCTAACCAGGTAACTTATTTCAAAGAAAGAGTTACCGGATACTCTCCGAATCCTAAGCGTGACCTTATACTCGTTGAAAAAGATGAAGGCGGCTCTGAATATGACCAGTTCTTTTTGATGAATGGAAACGGAAACGATCTTAAGATGATCACGGATAACAAGCCGAAAGTCCTATATGGATTTGGAAGATGGAGCGATGACGGTTCTTTTTTTACATACTTCTCAAACAGCCGCTCACCCTACTATTATGATATTTACATTTATGATGTGGATAAAATGGCATCAGAAATGATCTACTCAAGCGATCACTCTAACTTTCCTTCGGCTATTTCTCCTGACGGCAATTCAGTAGTTATAGGCAGATCTTATACAACTTATGATAATGACCTTTACCTCCTCAACAGGAAGACTGGTGAATCAAAATTGTTGACTGCCCACGATAACTTTAATGATCCCGCTGAATTTCACGGCGCTTCATTTGATTACACAGGCAAGAAGCTTTATTATTCTACCAATTTCAAAAATGATTTTTTCAGGATATGTACTTATGATCTGGAAAGCGGGAAGACGGAATACCCGGAACTGTCATATCTCAACAGATATAAAGACCGCGATCTGAGTGGGTTATATTTTTCGGGTGACAGATCAAAAATGCTTATGACCGTTAATGATGAAGGCTATGACAGGCTTTACATGTATGATCTTGCCGGCAACAGGGAGATCAAAATACCGGATCAGTTAAACAGTTCAAGTATCACAGCCATCAAGTTCTCGAAAGATAACTCGAAGCTTATCATTGGAATAAATTCTTATGCCGGTCCTTCTGTATTGTATGAATGGGAAATTGCTTCAAACGCCGTAAACCAGATCACCTATCCCTCGCTTGGAAGCGTTGATCCAGCAACATTTGTTGAACCTGAACTTATAAAGTATAAATCATTCGACGGATTAGAAATACCTGCATTTCTGTATTTGCCCAAAACCGGGAACACAAAGAATTTGCCATGCATAATCTCAATTCATGGCGGTCCGGAAGCGCAGGCAACATACGGCTTTGCTGCAATTTTTCAATATTTCCTGAATGCGGGTTATGCAATCATAGAACCAAACGTAAGGGGCAGTTCCGGATACGGGAAAAAATTTGCATCGCTTGATAATGTGAAAGCACGGGAAAGCTCGGTTAAAGATATTGCAAAGCTGGTTGAGTATTTAAAAAGCAGGGGAGATATCGATCCAGGAAGGATAGCAGTCTATGGAGGAAGTTACGGCGGTTACATGGTCCTTGCATGCATGACTTTATACCCTGAACTTTTTGCGGCAGGCGTTGATGTTGTGGGGATATCAAATTTCATTACATTCATGCAGAACACCGCAGATTACAGAAGGAAGAACAGAGAAAGTGAGTATGGCAGCCTTGAAACCGATGTGGAATTTCTTAAAAGCATTTCTCCTGTTCACAAAGTAGAAAATATCAGGTCTCCGCTTATGATAATCCACGGAAGAAACGATCCCAGGGTGCCGGTTGGCGAGGCTGAACAGATGCACAAAGCAATTACTGATAGAGGCGGGAATTCAGAACTCCTTATATACGAAGATGAAGGCCACGGAATTGCAAAAATGAAAAATAAGCTTGATATGTACCCTAAGATGGTTGAGTTTTTGGATAAATACGTAAAGAATAAATAAAAAAGGAGCGTCTATTTTTTGACGCTCCCCGTTTTAGAAATGCATTATAATTTAATCCAGCAGAGACCCATATTGTCATGTCAGGCCTGCCCGTACAGGCGGGTCCTCAGACCTGAGATATGAACGAAGTTCATATGATCATTAGAGACAGGTTTGAAACCAGTCTCTACAAATGACACTTGAACTTGAATATGTTTTTCGAGAATCCCGCTTTGCCGCCATTGTAATGTCAGGTCTGCCCGTACAGGCGGGTCCTCAGACCTGAGATATGAACGAAGTTCATATGATCCATTAGAGACAGGTTTGAAACCTGTCTCTACAAAAGACATTTGAAATTGAATATGTTTTTACTCAATTTACTTTTATAAAATTACTTCATACCTTGCAGAGAAATCTTCTCCACTTTGTTTTGAACCGGTTTCTGGGTCATCAAATAATCATACAATGCACCGAGATCGTCATCTGATGCCGTCTTTGCGATAAAATTCCAGGCCATCGGAGTATTGAAACCTCTTTTCTTAACATCAAGGTTAGCAGGGTCAACACATGACTTAAATTTAGCGATAAAGAGTTCTTTTGTCATATTACCAATTCCGGTTTCTTTATCCGGCGAGATATTTGAAGATCTGATAGTTGTACCATCCGGCATGGGGAATTCAACACCGCCTGCAAATTCTTTTCCAGGCAGGTAAACGCCTTTATCACTTTGTGAATGGCAGAACTTACACGCAACTCCGTAATACTCTCCAAGTTTCAATTTATCTGTACCATCCGGCCTTTTACCGAAATTGTTTGCATCAGCGGGAATAGTGCGGAAAATCATGTAAAGCGGAAACTTCAGGCTCCTTTTAGGAACTTTATGATTGATAGCCGGAAGTGTTTTGATATAAGCAATAATAGAATAAATATCTTCCTTATCCAATCCAGCAAACAAAGCATACGGCATCATTGGCGCTAAATACTTTCCATCTTTGCTTACACCGGCAGTAATTGCGCGAAATATTTCGCCGTCCGTCCATGACCCAATACCTGTCTCTTTATCCTGCGTAATGTTTGAAGCGGGCACAAAACCAGCTCCTTCTCCGTAATCAAGGCCGCCTTTGCCTTCACTTCCTGCAACAACGGGCATGCTGAATTTGTTTACGTCCCGGTCTGAATGGCAATCAATGCAGAATGCAAAACTGTTTGAAAGGAACTTTCCGCGTTCGATCCGTTCTGGGGTTGCATCGATCTTAATATCCGGCGCCGCACTCACTTTGGGGAATGCAACAAAAAGGTATGTGTACCCTGCACCGGCAAGTACAATTACTACTACAAACAAAATGAAAAGAATCTTCAAAAATTTCTTCATTATGATTTCCTCCTTTAGATGTGGCTCAAAATGTCAATAAATCTTTAATTTGTCAAGAGGTAAGCAAAAAGAATCCCGCTGAAAAAGCGGGATTCTTAAAATTTAATTTTGACCTGGTTTACTTAACGAGGATCATTTTCCTGGAATCCTTGAAATCCTCAGATTCAAGCCTGTAGAAATAGACACCGCTGGTTAAGTTTGCTGCGTCAAACTGTGCAGTATAAGTCCCTGCCAATTGATTCTGCTTAACAATGGTTTTTATCTCCCTGCCAAGCATATCAAACACTGTCAGCTTCACATAACCCGCTTTGGTAATGCTGTAAGTTATATTTGTTACAGGGTTAAACGGATTCGGATAGTTCTGCCCAAGCTTATAGTCTGAGGGTATTTCGTTATTATAATTTATGATCCCCACAAGATTCGAAGTCTCCCAAACGCCTCTTCCATGCGTACCTATGCGCAGGCGGTTGGATGAATGGTTATAATCCAAATGCATTGCAACAGTATTCGGAAGTCCGTCTGCAAGTTCAGTCCATGTTACCCCGTAATTATCCGTGAAGAATACACCAATATCCATTGCAGCATAGTATATGCTTGTTGATACTCCGGGGTAATATATCAATACGTCATTTGTCGGTGAATCAGGAAGGTTACCGCTGATGTTTATCCATGAAGCTGCTCCGTTGGTTGTTTTATAAACCTTACCCGCGCCAAATCCCGAGAAAGTTACAACAGCAACGTTTGAAGAATCGGGGTGAATATATACGCTCGTAATGGTTCTTGTCGGCAAGCCCGATGTAACATTTGCGAAGGTTACGCCGCTGTTGGTTGATTTGTATATACTCGATCCGGAAGTAGCGTACATCACACTGGGACCCGGTCTGCCTGAAGGTGCCGGGCGGCTGATAGCCATTTCGCGGATAGTGCCACTTGTTCCGCTTGATATTGGAAGCCAGCTTGCTCCCCAGTCTGTTGTCTGGAAAACCTGCTGCCTTGCTGTAAAGAAAACACCTGAGAGCGTTGGATGAGAAATTAACGGTGCAACCCATGAGCCTGACCCCGTTAATCCTGTGGTTGCGCCCTGCCAGCTTGTGCCGCCATTTGTAGAGCGGCGCACACCGTTATTCTGTGTCTCTCCCAGCATATACAGCGGGTTCTGTGAGTGGAAACAAACCTCTCCGCCATCACCGCCAAAAGCTGCTGCCCAGTTGAGTGTACCCGTTGTGCGCTGTGTACCATTATCCTGTGTGCCGCCAAGAACATGATTGACATTCGAGGGGTCTGAAGCAATTCTGTAAAACTGTGTAAGCGTTAATCCTGCATTAAGGTTTATCCAGCTAGTGCCGCGGTTAGTTGATTTCCATACGCCGCCGTCATTAACTGCAAAAAGTTCATCTGCGTTGAGCGGATTAACATCAAGATTGTGTTCATCAACATGAACAACTCCGCCTGAATATCCGTTTGTAATATTCTGAAAGCTTGTACCGCCGTCGGTTGTTCTCCATATATCGATTGAACCTACATAAGCATAGTTGGGGTCAAATGGGTTTACCTGCATGTAAAAATCATACCATGCCTGGCTGCCGCTGAAATTTGTGCCAACTGCAACCGGCGAGAAATTCGCGCCTGCATCAGTTGACTTGAAAACAGAAATTGCGCTGCCTGAATACACTGCGCAATATAGAATTGAAGGAAAATTCCTGCATATTGCCAAATGATTCCTCGTGCCCATAGTCAGCGTTGCATTTGGCGTGAATGTTGCACCGCCATCTGTAGATACTCTGTATCCGGTTCCGCTTCCTGAAATGTAAGCATTTGTTCCGTTTGGTGAAAATACAACGTCATCACATCTGCCTGCAACTACCTGTATCCATGTAACGCCTGCATCCATACTTTTGTAAAGACCGCCTGAACCCATTGCTGCAAAAACCTGTGATGAAAATCCCGGCCTGATAACTATTCTTGAACAATATGATAGAGAAGGCAAGCCTGTTGTATAATTTGTCCATGTTGCCCCGGCATTGGTTGACTTCAAAATACCCCTGCCGTAATAACTTGCGCCGCTGTATGTTGCTTCGCCTGTGCCGTAATAAAGAATACTCGTATTCACCGGGTCAATATATATTGAGCCTGATGAAAGCGAAACCTGTACATCGGTGAGGGGAGTCCAGTTAGTGCCGCTATTGGTTGTCTTCCATATTCCTCCATAAGCCGCACCGATATAAACAACGCTTGGATTGACGGGATCGTAGCGGACAGTTGTTACTCTTCCCGAAATATTTGTGTATCCCGGGTAGAATCCGGGAGAGGGACCGATAGATGTCCATGCAACGGCATTATCAAGTGCAAAACCGTTTTGCCGGCGTAAAGCCATTTTTTGATCCATCGCTTTGCTGTATGCATCTTCGGGGAGGTAGTTATTTGGAAACATCCTTTGTTCGTAAAACCATCTTTCACGGTTGAAGGAATTCCTGTTTCTTATCAATTCATCGGCATTTTCATAGGGGCTTGCCGGTATGAACAGATCCTGAGAATTCACAATAGATATGACCGAAAACAAAATAAATATTAATAACTTTTTCATTTTGATTGATTAGATTTTGGAGAGGATATGTACAAATTTAATGGTATTTCAGTGATAATCCAAGACGATAAGACGTTATTTCCTCAGCAACTGATCGATAATTTTCAGTAGTTTAGATTTCCTTTGCTCAATTGAAAAAATGTTCATAATATGTTCCCGCGCTTTTATTTCAAGCTCAGGGATTGAGTTCAATGCTATGAGCAGGGTACTGCAAAGATCGTTAACATCTTTCTCTTTTATCAAATAGCCGCATCCGTCAACAATTTTGGGGAGTCCGTTAACATTTGAGCCTACCGGTACACACCCGCACATCATTGCTTCACAAATTGTGCTGGGCATGCCTTCAAACATTGATATCTGTGCGAATACTTTCGCTTTACTGTACTCTTCGATCAAACGTTCATAGCTCACAATTTTATCCAAATGCAGATTAGGCAATTTCAATGCGGAAAGCTTTTCATAAAACTCATCGTTTAATCCTACCAGAACAAACTTCACATCGGTCATTATTTTCGCAGCCTCAACAAGCAGGTCAAAGCCTTTGCGCCGGAATTCATCATCATTAATTATCAGCCCTGCGCTTATTATTGAGCGCTCTTTCTGCACACCCGGTAACATTTTGAATATTTCCGGGTCATAACCAAGATGCAGGGTTTCAAAGGCAGTTTTTATGCCCGGTATGAAATGCTTTATGCCGTCATGAAGCGGCTCTTTTCCTGGAGTATCTGAATAAATGTAAGTATTCACATTTTCTATCAGAGATTCATCAACGGGAAGTATAAGGCTGCAATGCTTTAAACTGAAAGCTGCGCAAAAATTCCGGGCCCGTTTTTTTAACGTAGCATTTGTGAAAACTCCGCAGTTAACCTCCGGTATGTAAGTGCATTCATACCCGCCGGCGCAGATAATACTTTTTTTACCGAAGACCTTTGCAAACAATACGGGAAGGAATGAATGATAATCAGCAAACCAGATAAAAACAAATTTGAATTTCCAAATATTAAAGAGCAAATAGAAGTACTGCTTCACCAAGGCAAAAATTGTTGAAATGCCTTTTGATGTCCTGACGTTATCTGTTGTAACATCATATTCAGTTCTCAGAAGATCTATGTCGTTTGTAATGAATTTCGGATTAAGGGTAAACTGTTTCACAAATAACGCTTTTGTTCTTTTCATTTACTTTGCGCGCTATTTTTTACGGGCTATCATTAGGAAAATTGCCGAATCTCTATCTTTAACCCTCTGTGGGGTAATAAGATCTTCGATCATCATTTTGAACTGGTACACAAGCGATAGGGGTGCAAGTAATATTCTGCCAAAACCGCCAAGCATATTTGCAAATGAATTGAAGAAGCTAAGCCTAAGTTGTGAAGTCAGCGCTAATTGCCCTAGTATCGGCACACTGCTTTCAACTTTGAAACTATAGCTCTCAAGCAAGTGCCTGAGGCCCATGATTGTCCACCTGTTGTAATCATACGGTGATGCGTGGAATTGCCACGTGCCATGAGTGGATAGCAGCAGCAAGCCCCCCGGCTTCAATATTTTGTAGCACTCATTCATATATTGCTCCACATCAACAACATGCTCAAGCACCTGTGAAGAAAGGACAATATCAAACTCGCGATCACCAACATTCAGTCTATCTCCGGGTTCAATTTGTATATCTGCTTTTGGATTTCCGCCAACATCAACTCCAACATATTTATTTACTTTGCCTTCAAATAAATATTCATACGGCCTCACTCCGCAGCCGTAATCAAGAACGTTGTACTTCTCTCCCTGTTTCAATAGAGGCGGAATAGTACGCTCATAAGCTTTCCTGGTTAATACTCCAACATAATAATACGGATCCCACACCGGCGGCTTAATTATCGATTGTACGTCTTTGGGTAGCTTGCTGTAGTTCATTTAGAGTTTTAATTTGAACAGGTACTTATTCACAAAACCTTTTATGCTGGTAATTTCAACTTCTTCAAAAAATCTGAATAAATACAACAAAATCGGGAAAAGCAGAATTGCTGTAAACTTCAGTAATATCTGCAATACTAAATTATTGATCTCAAAATAAAAAAACGGGAACACCAATGCTAAATAACTTGCTAACATAATGAATATTTTTGACCATTCGTATTCAAAAAAGTAGTTTTGTTTAGAATAGAAGTATATTACTGCAATCAAAACTATGAAACTGGCTACATTAGCAAAGCATGCTCCGTAAATCCCGAACCCTGGTATCAAAACAAAATTAAGTGCAATATTCAATATCAATGCAATAGTATAACTGTAAAAGACATACTTTGTTTTTTTAGTAACATAGAAACTGAATACACCGATGAAATGTATTCCATAAAACGGCATGGATAGAATAATCCAGGGCACATACTTTGATGCTATCCAGTAATCTGTTCTGAGAGTAAATATCTTAATGAGGTTTGGAGTAAACAACACTATAAATAATGAAAAGAAGATGACTCCAAAAAACAAATATGTAGTAGTTTTAGTAAAGAAACGTTTTGCATTGCTATCGTTAAGTTTTTTCCATGAGAGCACTGCAAAAGCCAGAGAAAACGGGGATATGATCAAGAAGTTGATCAAACCGGAAATATTACTGGCTAAACCGAAGATCCCTACATCATCTAAGTTTGTCAAATTGCCCAATATGTAACGACTAACCTGATTAAGCAAAGTAATGACAAGGCTTGCAGTCATTATAGGGAAAGAATATTTAAGAAGCCCTTTTAACAGCTCACTTTCAAACCCAACCTTAATATGCTTTATGAAATAAGGCAAAAGAATCATCAAAATAGCAAGCGGAGCGATTATCTTTGCAGCAAATACGCCTTCAAGTTTGTATGATGTGTATTGCAAAAAATAGATCTGAAGCAAAAGGCTTATCAAAGTTGAAAGAACGGCTAAAACTGAATACGCTTTCGCTTTTTCTTCAATTCTCAGAAGCAGAAAAACTATAAATGAAAATGTCTCGACTACTGCAATTAGTGCAGAGAATACGATCAAGTTAGAATATCCTGCTTTATCATATACAACCAGAGAGATCGGTGAGGCAAAAGCATAGATAATACCAACTAAAATCAAGTTGAAAATCAGAAGAAACAGAGATACAGAAAACAAAAATTTCTTTCTCTTTGCATTATCTGTGATCTCCAGGTACCATCTTATTACTCCCGATTCAAAACCGAACAGAAAAACAGCCCAAAGTATCTGCCATAAACTTTCTGTTAAAACATATATTCCATACTCTGCAACTGTAAAATTAAGTGTCAATAAGGGGAGTAGAATAAAAGCGATAAGTTTTGATGAAATCCGGCTTAAGCCATAAATTGCGGATTGCCTCAGTGTATTTTTGATGTCTTGTATCAATCCGCAATTATATAAACTTTTGTTTTCTATTAAAATTCAATAAAAAAGGCGAAGTATAACATACTTCGCCTTTTTGTAACAAAATAACCTGCTATTTTACTAGTACCATTTTTTTAGTATCAACATTGCTGCCCGCAGTGATTTTATAAAAATAAACACCTGAACTTAGATTACTTCCGTTTAACTCAAATGTATAAGTACCTGCTTTCAATTCTTCATTTAACATTGCCAAAATCTCTTTTCCTGTATTATCATAAAGTTTCAGAATCACATTTGATGCTTCAGGCAAATCAAACATAATTCTTGTCAAGGGATTGAATGGATTTGGATAATTCTGTTTTAATGAAAATTTTTCCGGTATCTCTGTTGTATTGGAAATTAGACCCACTGTGCATTCATCAACTAAAATGTACTGATTTATATTGACATTGGAAACTTTCTGAACGGCACCGGTAGTCCATTTTACAATAACAGAATCAATTGTGGCTGCCGATCCGATACCAATATGCTGGTACAACATGTTTTGTGTAAGGCAGCCCTGGCCACCAGTCAGTTCTCTAATATAAATGCTGCCACCGGCTTTAACAGTTACTCTTGCACCAATGCCGCTCTTGTTCAAGGTGCAGCCTTTTAATTTAATTCCAATGTAGTTCCCAACCGGGCAATTTATCTGGTAAATAATATCATTTTGAGGACTGCCGTTCAGACCATTATTAGCATTAAAAATTTCCAGTTTCCCATCCAAATTGATATCTGTATAAGACGGCGATATTCCAAATGTTGATTCTGAAATAACTTCATCCATAATTCGGGTAAAATTTCCTGCTCCATTATTTTTGTACATAAAGCTTGGTCCCCAGTTTACCACATAAAGATCAAGTCTGCCGTCATTATCGTAATCAAACCATGAGCAACCAAAACTATTTGGTCCCGATTCGTTATTTGGCAGTGAAGATGAAGCAATTGAAAATGTTCCGTTGCCATTATTATGATACAACCTGTTATTTGAGCTGTTGTTTGTAACAAACAGATCCAGCCATCCGTCATTATCATAATCACCAAAGGTTCCTCCTGAACCATTTGCGTTATCACTTGGTATGACATTTGAGGTCAAGACAAATGTTCCATTACCGGTATTTCTGTACAGAAAATCATTCTGCCCGTAATAGTTAGCAACAAAAATATCAGGCCAACCATCATTATCATAATCACCTATACCGCAGCCCCTTCCATAACTTGCATCATTTACAATTGAACCTGAAGTGACCTTTGTGAAAGTACCGTTCCCATTGTTATGATAAAGAAAATCACTTTGTGATAGACCATTCACAACAAATAAATCAAGCCATCCGTCCTTGTCATAATCCAGCCAGGCACACCCGGAACTGCTGCTTGTCTCATTAACAATGCTTCCGCTTGTCACTTTTGTGAAATTACCGCTGCCTTCATTATGGAATAACAGATTATTCAGTGGATTTTGGTTTCCTGTACTAACAAACAGATCAAGCCATCCGTCATTATCATAATCTCCCCAAGTGCAGCCAAAGCCTCTTGTCATCTCTGCTGCAATTGGTCCTGTCAGTATTCTTGTGAATGTTCCGCCATCATTTCTATAAAGTAAGATCGGATAGGTACAACTTTGACATCCATCATTGTATGGTGTAACAGCAAGATCCAGATCTCCATCATTATCATAATCTCCCCAAGCATTTCCTTGCCCATAACCTCCATCATTAACTATACTTCCGCTTGTTATCTTTGCAAAGCAGGGGATAGTGATTGCGCCGCCGCCGTTAGTTGTCTTCAGCAGAATTCCGTTCGAGCCGCCAATGTAACCTGTGTTCGCATCGATCATGCTTATTGTGTTGTATGTTGAAAATGGGCTCGGATTGATCTGATAACCCCATGATGTCCCGAGATCTGTTGATTTGACTATTTTACCAATGCCAACAGCCCAAACATTTCCCGGGGCTGCAAAAGCAATATCGGTTAAATTTACCGTTACACCGGTTGTTTGCTGGACCCAGTTTGTGCCTCCGTTAATCGTCTTAAAAATAACTCCATTTGCCCCGCAAACCAAACCTGTTGAAGCGTTAACAAACACCATTTTTTCGAAGCTGAATGAAGAAGATTGTGACTGAGGAATCCATGAATTACATCCATCAGTGGTTTTCCATATCGTGCCCGATGAACCGCATATCCAGCCAGTGTTGTTATCAATAAAGAAAACGCCTTTCAATAAATTTGAAGTTGGCGCTGTGAGCAGATTCCAGTTTATACCGTTATCTACTGATTTGTTCAATACAGTAGGTGAGCCGCCAACTCCGTAACCTGCAGATGTTGATGGAAATGCCATTGAATAAACCGTTCCGGACCCGCTGGTCTTTATATCCCAGTTTGTTCCGGCATTCGTAGTTTTAATTATCTGCTTTGAAGAACCTGAAACATAGCCCGTCTGCGTGTTTTCAAAATACACATCATAAAACGTGCTGGCAGAACCCGTTACCGTAAATACCCAGCTTGTGCCGCCATCAGTGGTTTTTATCACATTGCCGCTGAGCGCGCCCGAGAGATAGCCTGTAGATGAGTTAACGAATTGTAATGAATTGATGGATGAAGAAGTGGGCGATGTTACCTGGATCCATTGTGAATTAACAGCAATAGTAAACACTGTCAAGAGAAGGATCACTTTAAGGATATTTTTCATGGCCAAAGGTTTAAGTTTATACAGGAAACTTCTTACTCAAAAATATAGTATAAAGTTTGTTAAAACAAGTATTTTATTTGTTGGCAGTACTTTCGTTTTCGCTGTTTTTTGGTGATTTTCTGCGATTCATGAAAATTCCTCCAATTGCCACTGCGAAAATGAATATCAAAACAAAATTCGTTCCGGTCGAAATCGTCTTGCCTGTATAGTAAGTTTTTGGTTCCATTTTGAACTCAAGTTTATGTTTCCCTTTTGGAACTATTACTCCGCGGAATAAATAATTTGTTTTTAATATTTCAGCAGGCTGTCCGTCTATGTAAACTTTCCAATCGGGATAGTAAACTTCGCTTATGAAAAGCAGGTTGTTACCCGAAGCCTCAACGTCAAGCGAAAAGTCGTTAATGTTATAGCTTGTGAAATTTGCTTTCGCCGTTGAATCGGGCGCATCAATTTTTACTCCCGGATCTTTTTCAAGATAAGCAAGCTGTTTCGGGTCTGCTTTGCCGTCTTTTATGTTATTTAGTATATCCAGTCCGCCGGCAATCTGGTAAGAATCAACAAAGAAAGCTTTCGGCATGTAGTCTCTGTTCTGCATCACAAATTTCGTACCCTTAAATACCGGAATGAACATTGAATCATTATAAGGCTCATCAGTAATTATATACTTTGTACTCATCAGCTTCCATGCATTCGGATTCGATAATCCAACAACATCATCCATATCCTGGAATATACGCAGCTTTGCTCCCTGGTATCCGTAAACATTCTGAAGGCGCCAGTAAGCAAGAGTATTCTCTCTTACAGGCTGGCCTTTTTGCAGATTCAATACTCTGAAATCATTTGTGTTCTTCTCATTCTTAAGTATCCAGTCAACATAATCGGGAGTTTTGAAATAAGCTTCTTTATCGGTCTTGTTATCCCAGTGTAATGTTTTGAAATCTATATGCCACAAGTCAATAACTATCAGCACAACAAGAGCAAATCCGAATAACTGGTATTTAATATTTCCCTTTATGAAATAGTAACACGTTGCAAATGCTGCAAGCAATAAAAAACCCACGATAAGCATTTCAGACTTAACATTTTCATATGCAATCGTTGAAATCTGCGATACGTACTGCTGTATCTGCTGAGCGTTTGCTCCCTGAGCCTGCAGTTTTTGTATTAACGGGCTTGACTGAACCTGGCCGGTATAATAATCCTGGAATCCGATTATAGAAATTACAATCGGTAATGCAAGTATCGGGAAAATAAATTTGGCAGAACTTAAGAACTTATTGCCAATGGTTTTATCTTTTGCAGCTTCAATTACCGACTTTATTCCAAACCCTGCCAGAATTACAAATGCAACGTTTATCAAAATGTGTATCATCACCGGCGCGCGGAAACTTGAAAAGTAGGGGAGATTGTAAAATAAAATATCATACAAAATGGGCGCAGTCCTCCCGAAGGAAAGTATCAGAGATATAAATGATATCACAACAAGCGCCTGAACTAAAATGCTTTTTTTGAAATTATAATATATTCCAATGAACGCAAGCAGAATTGTTATGATACCAAAATACATTGGTGAAGTAGTGAACGGCATCTGACCCCAGTATGTGTTTGCTTTTTGACCCTTAACGTCAACATCACCAAACCCAACCCAGAAAGGCACGAAGAATGTCATAACCTCTGTGGGTGAAAATGACCAGTTTGTCGAATACTCATAATCAGCCGCACCGGAAGTTTTCTGCTCACCTGGCGCCTGCGTTATCGGCGGCACTCCGCGAATTGAATATGTGTTATACTCCCTGACTGACATGTATGAATCAGCATACATTAATGCCGAGAGTCCAATAGCTGCACCAAAAATCACCAGCGAAATTACTGCAGGCTTGATATTGATCTTTTTTATCAGACTATAAACTAAGCGGTAAACCAAATAAATCCCAATGCCCGAAAAGAAGTAGAAAAGCATCTGAATGTGATTGGAACTCATCTGCACATGAACAAAAAATACCAGCAGTGCGAAGTAGAGCAGGAGCTTGAAAATATTTTGTTTGATATTTCCCGCAGCAAAAGTATCATATATCATCTCGACCATAAGGAAAATCGCAGGGAACATCATCACGGCAATTATCTTGCTATTGTGCCCTACAATTATCATCTGTATAATTGGAGTGATAAAAACGGCCGCTATAGCACAGTAAAGCGCAATGAGCTTGTTCTTAAATTTATACTCTGCAAGAAAATAAAATGAGAATGCAAAAACAACAAACAGGAAAACAATTTCCCAAACTGAGTCACGGGCTGTGAACAGGTTCCATATCTTCAGCCAAACCATTTCGTAAAAGATATCATAGCCTCTTGCACCGTAATAGATCGGCACTCCCGCTGAAAATGCCGGCATTCCGTTGAAAATATACGGAACCCATAATGGAAATGTACCTGTTTTCTCCGCATCTGCGTGGAAAGTTGCAAAGCTTGCCGAAGCAATATTATCAGCCGATGAAAAGACCTTGTCTCCAAATATACCCTCGTTAAAGAATATGAGAATAAGTATTAATATGATTCCGAGAAACACAGGAGTCTGCCACTTTTCTGGAATGATATCTATATTATAACTTTTTGCCGGGTCTTTTTTCAAAGCGGTTGATTTATGCGGTGCTGTTGTCTTTTTTACGGGTTTTGCCATTTTAATCTATTATATATTGTTTAATGCAAAATAGTAATTTATGGAAATAGTTATTACTCAAAATAAATTGTCTTGCTGGTCTGTAACTTATCCCCCCTTTCGCTTCCTGTGCTTTTTCAGTCCCGCGTTTCTGCTTTGCGGGATGAAAAGGGGGGAATAATAGTTTCAATTTTCGTTGAGCCACAATTGAAAGCAAACCCTATCTGTACGAAAATCACAAACGGGGGTTTAGCTTTTAAATGCATTGGTAAAACTTAATGCTGATTTCAACCTTACCCCGTCCTAACGGACACCCCTCTCCTATGAGGAGAGGGGCCGGGGGTGAGGTGTGTAGCAAATTGAAAAATCCTTTTTTCCGAAAGTAATGAAAATCCTCAAAACAACTCATCAAGCTTCTTCACAATTCTTGTCGAAGCTTTCCCGTCCCAATATTTCGGGATCTTACCCTTTTTGTAGTTGCCGTTCATTATCTTTTCCACACTCTTCAATAGCAATTCCATATCAAGGCCAATTACTGTATTAGAACCTATTGTCTCCGTCACCGGGCGCTCTGTTGATTCACGCAAAGTTAAGCAGGGAATCTTGAGTGCTGTTGTTTCCTCCTGTATTCCGCCGGAATCAGTAATAACAAATCTGGAATTTGAAAGAAGCGATAGGTTTTCTACATAACCTATCGGCTTCACAAAACAGAAAGATTGAATTGATAAATATTTTTCCAGTTTAAACAACTTTATGTTCTTCTCCGTGCGCGGGTGGATGGGAAAAATTATTGGTACCTGTTTGGAAATTCTGCTGAGAGTCTTAAGAATCAACTCAAGATTCTTTCTGCTTTCCACATTCGAAGGCCTGTGTAATGTAACGAGTACATAATTATTTTTAGTTAGCCCGTATTTTTCATAAGCCTTAAGGTTATCAGCCTGCGGTTTTAGGGCATGAAGCGTATCTATCATTACATTTCCCGTCAGAAATATTCTGCTTTTGGGAACGCCTTCGGCTAAGAGATTAACATTGGCATCAGCGGAAGTAGTGAAAAGGTAATTCGAAAGTCTATCGGTCACTATACGATTTATCTCCTCCGGCATAAGCATATCCCTTGATCTCAGTCCTGCCTCAATATGTGCAAGCGGAATAACCAGTTTCGCCGCGACCAAAGAAGCCGCTAGGGTTGAGTTTACATCACCCACAACATTTATCAGATCAGGCTTAACTTTCATCATAACCTTTTCAAGCTCGATCATCATTCTGCCTGCCTGCTCTGCCTGCGAACCGCCGCCGATACCAAGGTAAATCTCCGGCTCTTTGATCTTAAGCTGCTTAAAGAAAAGTTCGCTCATGGCATAATCAAAATGCTGCCCTGTGTGAACAAGTTTGTGAGAAAACTTCTTAACCTTATTCAGCGCATTAATTATCGGCGCGATCTTGATGAAGTTCGGACGCGCACCAACTATATTTACTATTTTAACTTTTTTCAGTTTATCGGTTGTTAGATTTCAAAGATCTGTTTCCACTTTGCGTAGTTGTAAACCTTCCACAAAAAATTCGTTTTTATATCGGGATTGGAAAGTATGTTATCATAATTATTAATAATTTTCTTCGTGTCAAGAAAACTATCAAGATGAGGTGCCTGTGCCGAAAGTGTACTGATAATCTCTCCTTTGAGTGTTTTCAACCACTCGGCTTCGGGAGTAGGGAAGCCCTTCTTATCCTTTCGCCAAATTACTTTGGCAGGGACCTCATTTTTCATTGCATCCCTGAGCACCCACTTTGAATAACCTTTGTGAATTTTATAATTCACAGGGAGATTCATAGCAAACTCAACCAGACGGTAATCCAAAAACGGCGTACGCGCTTCAATTGAAAATGCCATCGAGTTGCGGTCTTCATATCTAAGCAGATTTGGCAAAGAATATTTCGTTAAGTCTTCAAATAGTCTCGTCTGCAAGTTTGACGACGTCCTGAAATTAAGCACATTTCTTTCAGAATTCTTTTCAATGAAATCATTTTTAATATATTCAAGCTCCGTGCCCTGTGCCTTGGCCTGCTTTTTATTCTTAAAGTAAAACTTCGCGCCGCGTGAAATTATCTTCATCCCTTTGGAGAAATTCCGCATCAGCTCTCCCGAAAATGAAACGAGGCGCATACTTTTGAGAAGCTGTGTGTATAGGAATGCATAATATACTTCATACCCTGCAAAAATTTCGTCTGAGCCCTGGCCATCCAGCAGAACTTTAATGCCGCTGTTATGCGCCAGCCGCATTACGTTCCACTGCGCATACATTGAGGTTGATACAAAAGGTTCATCTAAGTGATAAATAAACCGTTCTACATCTTTGGCTAGATCTTCGGAGTTCGGATAAATATAATGAGCGTCACATTTAGTGAAATTTACGATTTCCTTTATGAATTCGCTTTCATCTGCGGCCTTATCATTATAAACCGCCGAAAATGTTTTCTGCAGTGTGCCAATCACATCCCTGTTAATATTCGGGTCGGTCTGTATCAGCTTATTTATCACGCAGACAATTGAGGATGAATCCAGCCCTCCCGATAGGCAGCTTCCCACCGAGACATCTGTCCTAAGCCTTAAGCGAATTGAATCCGTAAACAGCTCATTAAATTGGCGGGAGTACCTTTCAAAATCACTTTTGCTGTATGTTACAGTCTCGGTGTTTATGTTCACTTCGAAATACTTCCTGAAATCCAGCTTGCCGCCTTCAACAGTTAGTATTGTAGAAGCATCAAGATTATGAAGATTGTTCAGGAATGTTTCTGAGCTGTGATCAACGAAAGAATAAATGAAATAATCATAAACTGCATTTTGGTTGATGTTGAAGTTCCTGAATCCGGTTGTCTGCAAGTACTTAATAATCGATTTGAGCTCCGATGCAAGAATTAGTATAGTTGGATTTTTTTCATCATAATAATAGTACAAAGGTTTCACGCCAAATCTATCACGTGAGCAGAGAAGTTTTTTCTTCTTCTTGTCATATAGTATCATTCCCCACATGCCGTTGAACTTTTTGAAACATTCTTCGCCCCACTGCCTGTAAGAGTTTATAATTACCTCAGTATCTGTGCCGGAGCGGAATTTGTATCCTAACGATTCAAGTTCGCTTCTTATCTCTATATAATTGTATATCTCGCCGTTAAAAATAAGCCAGTGATCTTTTTCAATATCGCTCATCGGCTGGTGGCCGTGCGAAGAAAGATCAAGTATCGAGAGCCTCCTGAAAACAAAACCAAGATCATAATTTGAATCTATCTGTCTCCTGATATCGGGAATATCGCCAAAATGTGCAACTGAGTCAGGTCCTTTGCGCGGCTCTACATTGCCTGTAGAAGTATCAATAAGCAGAAAGCCTTCATCATCCGGGCCGCGGTGCCTTATGGAGCATGACGCTTCATACAGTCCGTTTACATTTACGGGTTTGTGATCAAGATTAAACACTGCAAAGATCCCGCACATTTAATTACCCGCCCCGCTTAGCTTATTGAATAACTCCGCTAGCCTGCCTGCCTGGTTACGCCGTGAATACTGATCGATCTTTGAAGGATCAAATCCTTTAACCGCTGTGCCGCTTTTATATGCTGAAAAATATTCCATTATCAAACTCTTAATGCAATTCATATCCGAGTGTGCGCAGACTTTTCCCGCGCCGGTTTCTGTTAAAATATTTTCTACATCACTTCCTTTTTGCCCGATGCATATTATCGGCTTATGCGCCCCGAGGTATTCATAAACTTTCCCCGGGATTATGCGCGAAACATCCTTTGTATCATCAATCACAAGCAGCAGGGCATCCGAATTCAGCAGGTAAGCAATTGATTCATTGTGTGTAACGTAACTAACATGATTTATCGAATCCTTAAACACGGAGCGCTCAAACATTTCCTTTATCTCGCCGCTAAACCTGCCCACAAAATTAATTATTAGATCATTGGGCGAAATTTTCTTCTCTGCATTTAATTCATCAAGCGCTTTTAATAAAACTTCGGGATTGCGGACACCGTACATTGAGCCTGTATAAGTAATTGTAAATTTTTCGCTTTTCTTTACTCCCGCTTTCATGCCTTCAAAATCCTCTTCATCAAATCCATTTGGAATTGGTACAATTTTTTCTGCGCCAATATGCGGTGTCTTTGAAAGAATATCATCTTTAATTCCAACCCATGCAGTATCTATCATATCGGCTTCGTTATAAACCGATGATTCATATTTCAGATCAATATTCCGTGCGATTCCTTTGCGCTTTGGTGTGTTCAAAAATCCCGTCCACGGATCGCGGAAACCGGCGATCCATTTGAGTCCAGTTTTGCGCTTAAGATCGCGGGCTATTAATGAGCATGTATATGGCGGGGAGGATGAATATAAAATAGAGATGTTTTCCTTTTTTATAATATCTAAACCCGCTTTAACTGCATATCGTTTCCAGCCAATTCGTGCATCGGGGATGAAAAAATTGCTCCTCACAAAATTCGTGAACTTGGCTTTCATGCCCACTTTTTCACCCTCTTTCGGAATATTCTCTACATCAACCGAGGTCTTTGAATCCATCCCTGAGATTTTCTTGTAAACATTGTAGGGCTCAAATATCTTTGTGCGGTAAACGTGAACGCTTTCGGGTATTTCCTTGAGCAGCGATTCATCCCGCGCGGGAAACTCGCCATCCTCAACCGTAAGCACGACCGGCTGCCAGCCAAATTGCGGGAGATATTTAACAAACTTAAGGACTCGCTGCACTCCTGGCCCACCCGAAGGCGGGAAGTAATATGATATTATAAGTACTTTCTTCAATTATTATTTATCACAACATTTAGAACAAAAAATCGACTCAAAGACTCTAAGTCTCAAAGAAAAGCAAGAACAAGATCATAACTTTATCATTTTCTTTTAATTTATTCTCATATCAAAAAACTATTCAGATTCGTCAACAACTAATATAACTTTTAAGTTTATCCTTAGAGTCTTTGAGCCTTAGAGTCGTTTTGTTGTTTTGATTTTGAAATAAACAATTGTGACACTTTGTTTACTTCAGCTACAGCTTAAAGAAAAGCAATCAAGTTATTATTCTTTTGATTCCATCCTTAATTTTTTCGACATCAAAATTGATCAAGTAACCAAGTCGATTGCCTGTTAATCTTAAATGACTTAACACCTGCGCAGGCCATACAGGATTAACCTGATCCACTGCTTTGATCTCGCAAATTATAAGGTCTTCAACTAATACATCCAACCTAAGCCCTTCTTCAAACTGGATTCCGTCATACTGGATCGGCAGGTCTATTTGTCTTTTAAACTCTAAACCTGCTTTATGAAGCTCATGGCAGAAACATACTTCATAAACTCTTTCAAGCAATCCCGGTCCCATAGCAGAATGAACTTTGTAAGCACAGTTGACAATAATTTTGCCAATTGCTTCCTCACGTTCACTTAAAGGTTTTAAATGTTTTGAATTTTTAGATTCGCTTTCGTTCAACGTCGATCTAATTATTGAAAGACAAGAAAATTTGACTCAAAGACTCTAAGGCTCAAAGAGAAGCAATTTCATGTTGATATTTTTTGCTTTTGTTGCCTTTTCTTAATCCAAATATTTATTTAAATTCGTTAATGACTATTAGAAATTCAATGTTTGTCCTTAGAGTCTTTGAGCCTTTGAGTCGCTTTTTTGTTTTGCTTCTATATGATCACTTGCATCTATTACAGTTTTATCCCTACAACAAGTACACCTGTTCCGGCTGGTTTATTCTTTTCGTTCACATCAAGCCACATGAAAAGCAGCGTCCACCATATCGTGAAGAAATAATAGAAGGGGAGTATGATAAAAAAGAACTGCGACTTATTCAGCATAAGCATCGGATACTTTATTCCAAGCCGCCAGTACCAACTGCCCCATTTGCCGTATGTGTATTCAAAACTCTCTACTTTAAATCCGGCTTCTTTTAGTTTAGCAGAAATATCCTCTTCAGAATATCCAAGCCTGACATGCTCACCGATAAAACTATCGTCATCCTCGGAATGCGCATCACTTCCGCCAAGACTCGAAGGTGTATTAATAAGCACCCTTCCGCCCGGCTTTAATGCTTTATAGAATCTTTTAAAAACTCCGATATCATCCTCTATATGCTCCATCACGTCAACCGAAAGAACGAAATCAAAACGGTTATCAAAATCAATCTGTGTTAAGTCCGCATATTCGAAATTTGTGTTCTTTATTCCGGTTTTATCAAAAAAATATTTGCAGTCATCAAGGTAATCTACTTTTACATCAACAGAAAGCAAACTGGCAGAGGGAAATTTCTTCGCCATGAAATATGAATACTGCCCGAAGCCACAGCCGGCGTCAAGGATATCATCAGGCGCATGTTTGCCATACAAATTCCTTATCTTGCGCTTTACATACCACTCACGCAAAAACATCAAACCAAGTATTCTATAGAATATCTTTCGCAGAAAGGGTGATTTTTTGACAATTCCGCCTATTTTATCTTTTATTGGATCGTAATGCAAATCTTTAATTTTAATTGAATAATCACGCAAAATATCTAATATAGTATATAGTTACAATGAAAATATGATTTATTGTGTCGGTAAATTAACAAAGGGCTCCCAATCTTCAGAAAATTAAGTTAAATTAATTTTCACACATTAAAAAGAAGAAAGGAGCCCCAAATGATACACGAAGATACGACAAAATATCAAAATTATGTAGGAATTGAATGGTCA
>JAIOIK010000167.1 GCA_019912545.1 Ignavibacteria bacterium
CGTGGGTTCGAATCCCACCTTCTCCGCTCAAAGTATAACTGCTGTATTTGGTTGAAGCTTACAAATTTTAATTATATTAAATATGAAATCAAAAATAATTTTGCTTGCCTTTTTCGCCCTTTTTGTTTTACTAGTCAATTCGAAAACTATGGCACAGGATATAATGGACTTTGAAGAGTTCATGGGCATGATGAGCGAAACTATGACAGAAAACCAGCTTGACCAGTTGAGCTATAATCTGCCATGGAACATAAAAGTTGTTGGTTACGCATATGGCGATTTCTCCGGTGACGGAAGCGATGATATTGTGCTTTCTATTATAGAAAAAGATAAGACCCCTTCAAAATCGGTCGATGTTTACTTCTTCCAGAGCCTGGACAACACTTCATATAAAAAAGTAAAGAAAAAAAATTATAAATGGTACGAGGTTACTCTTGAGGTAGCCTTCCTTGTAAAAGAAGGTAAATGTTTTGTAACCAACAGGGATGATAATAACTGGTACTTCACCGGGTTTGAGATCAAAAACGAGAAACTTGTACAGGCCGAAAAAGAGGTTTATCCCATTGAGTTTGAAAATGCAGGCAAATAGTATTCTTTCCCCACTCTGAGCCTGCTTTCACGTACCCCCCGTTACTCTATGACGGGGGTTTTTTATTTGAATTTTTGATATAGTAGCACAGACATTCTTGTCTGTGTATAATAGCACACCCCGTCTTCACTTTCGGTGAATCCACCCCTCTCAAGAGGGGAATTTTAATACCGGATACCCCAGAAAATGCATTATGAATAAAATAGCTATTTTATTTTAATTTTTTTCACTACTCTTATTTCTAATATATCCGTAAATTTGTAAATGATAGAAAGATATACACTCCCCGAAATAGCCGGAATCTGGTCTGAAGAGAACAAATTCTCGATCTGGCTCAAGATTGAAATATTTGCATCAGAAGCAAATAATAAGCTGGGGATAGTCCCTGCAAAAGCACTTAAGAGTATCAAAACCAAGGCTAGATTCAACGTTAAAAAGATCAACAAAATTGAATCTGTTGTGAAGCATGATGTTATCGCATTCTTGACAAATGTCGGCAGCTATGTGGGACCGGATTCACGCTTTATTCACTACGGAATGACTAGCTCCGATGTGCTTGATACAGCGCTTTCGGTACAAATGAAAGAAGCAGGTGAGCTGATACTAAAGCAGCTTGTAAAATTTCGAGCAGTACTGGCAAAGAAAGCAAAAAAATACAAGTACCTGCCGATGGTCGGCAGAACTCACGGAGTACATGCAGAAGCAATTACGCTTGGATTGAAATTCGCTTTATGGTTTGATGAAATTAACCGTAATATTGATAGACTTAAGATTGCAGTAAAATCCGCCTCTGTTGGAAAAATTTCGGGAGCAGTCGGAACATATGAGCATTTAAATCCATTTGTAGAACGTTATGTTTGCAAAAAGCTTGGCTTAAAGCCGGCTAAGGTTGCTACACAGATTATTCAGCGCGATATTCACGCAGAGTATCTTTCATCACTTGCAATTATCGCCAGTTCGCTTGAAAAATTTGCGACAGAGATCCGCCATCAGCAGAAGACTGAATCACTTGAGCTTGAAGAGCCATTTTCTAAGGGACAAAAGGGTTCTTCTGCAATGCCGCATAAGAAGAATCCCATAATATGTGAACGCATTGCGGGGTTGGCAAGAATTATCCGAGGCAATTCACTTGCAGCGCTTGAAAATATCAATCTATGGCATGAACGAGATATCTCACATTCATCTGTTGAGCGAATGATATTGCCGGATAGCACCATGCTTCTTTACTACATGCTAGTGAAGATGATCGAGGTAATGGATGGACTTGTTGTGAATAAGCAGAATATTGAAAAGAACCTGAATCTGACCCACGGCTTGATTTACTCACAGCGCGCATTATTGAAGCTTGTCGAGGCTGGATTGACAAGGGAACAGGCTTACAAGGCAGTTCAGGATAACGCAATGAAATCATGGAAAACCGGGCAGGATTTCAGGAAATTGCTTGAATCCGACCCGGTGATAAGTTCAAAAGTAAACAAATCAGCCCTGAATGACATTTTTGACCCTAAAAAGGTATTCAAAAATGTTGATTATATACTCAGAAGTGCAGGTATTGAGTAATATTAATCTAAAATGATGTCCAGTTAACAGATTTGTGAAAATTTGTGAAATTCGTGGCTCAAAATCTATATCTAACTTGAAATATTCCCTTTTTTTCGCTAATTTTGCATTCCAATAATTAGAACATATAGCCCACCTGGCTGCTAATTTCTGTTCCGGACTCTTTAGAATTTTGTCCGTATCTTTTTCAAAAGTCAGGCTTAAATAAGTATATCAAATCGCATTAAACGATTTTTAACTAATACAGTATTTTTAATGGTTTTTGGATATTCTAAATGAATATTTCAATTTCTACAATTTTATTATTTACAATTTAGCATTTGTGATAAGGGCGGTTAGCTCAGTTGGTTAGAGCGCCACGTTGACATCGTGGAGGTCATAGGTTCGAGCCCCATATCGCCCACTTAAGTTTATGGTTTTTAGATCAATTCTAACTGATTTTAAATTAATAATAAATAAATAATCTATATTATGAAATCAATCCTCAGCAGATTTACAGTAATAATGTTTTTTGTTTTCTTGGGAAGTAATCTATTTTCCCAGATATACTCTCCCAAGGATGTAATTAACATTTATGATCCGTTCACTATAACTTTTGGCGAACTTGTACTTAACACAAACGATGATGAATTCAAAGAGCATAACTTTCTGGTAGTTGTAACCATTACTATCGGACCAGAAAAGATCATTAAGTTCTTCTACAAGGATGACCTGATGGTTAATAATGTAAAGAACTATGGCGATAATTATTGGGCGATCAATTTCACGGCAAAGAAGAACAACGTTATACTGATCCCCGCATTATTCAACGTGCCGAATAACGGCTCTGCAATAAACATAAAGCTGGAAGGCTATTCAAACATCAGCGCAGGAGACGAAACCATGATGAACCAGATGAGCACTGGTTATGTTTACACAAGCTCAACAATGTTCGGCGCAATGGAGCTTGCTTATAAGTATCTTGCTTCATCACCTGAGATCAACAAGCCTAACTCAAGTCTGCTTACATCTGCAGAAGTATTGCAGAGGAATGTATCAACCAGGCCGGAGATCTTTTACATGGGCAGCCCAACCGATGTAACTTACGGTGTACCGGAAGACCCCAAGAAGTCCGTTGGCACTAACATCCTGATACAGGGATTGAGGAAGATCGAAGGAAAAGTAGGGAACAGAACTCCCGATACATGGGGACTAACGTTCACCAAGCTTACTGATGTAAAAATAGTTCAGAATGAATCATACTACAGCAAGATAAAAGGTATATTCAGTGATATCGTAAATCTGCAGAAGATTGACGAGAACAAAAGAGAAGGTTTAATTGCACGCTGCAACGAAGTTATTAACGAAGATCTTGTTATGGGAAGAAAGACCGGCGTTTACCTGAATAACCAGGTAATCAGGCAGCTTACTTTCTTAATGAATTTTGTAAAGGCTGGAATAAGGGCTAAATCTGATACCGCTTCAACAACAAGTGAATTCATGAAATCAGAAGAACGCGAAGCATTGAACTATTTTGAAGTGAGCTTAAAGGAAAACGATTTTAATCTTGAAGACCAGTACGTTTACGATGATTTCGTGAATTCTTCGGTCAACAGGGGAGCTATACAAAAAGAAATAGATATAATAAGAAGATATTACCAGATAAAATAGAAATTGAACAGCAGCGAAAATATTAAAATAACTTTCCCCGACGGGAGCATTAAGAAATATCCCAAAGGTACTTCCTCACTGGATATTGCAGCTTCAATAAGCAAAGGACTGGCAGAAGATATACTTGTTGCTGATGTAAACGGCAAACTGGTTGATCTTACTGCTCCGGTTGAAAATGACGCCAAGTTAAAGTTCTACAAGTTTAACGATGAAGAAGGCAGGAAAGTCTATTGGCATACTACCAGCCACATTATGGCGCAGGCAATCGAGGAATTATACCCCGGCGCAAAGTTTGGTGTTGGTCCCCCGATAGAAAACGGTTTTTATTATGATGTAGATTCAGAGCATAAGTTTTTAGAAGAAGATCTCAAAAAGATCGAAGACAAGATGCTTGAGATCGCAAAACGCGGACTTGAAACCAAACGCGAAGAGATAAAACGCACTGATGCAATTGAGTATTTCAAAACGAAGCGCGTTGATCCTTATAAAGTAGAGATACTTGAAGATATTGCGAAGAATGAAGATGTTGTTTCGCTTTATCACCAGGGAGGATTTACCGATCTTTGCCGCGGTCCGCATATGCCCACAACTGCAAAGCTAAAAAACGTTAAGCTTCTCAGCGTTTCAGGCTCATATTGGCGCGGCGATTCTGACCGTCAGCAGTTACAGCGGATTTACGGCATATCATTCCCGAAGAAAAAGGATCTGGATGAGCATCTTCATTTGCTTGAAGAGGCAAAGAGACGTGATCACAGAAAACTGGGCAAAGAGCTTGAGCTTTTTATGTTTCATGAATACAGCCCTGGAGCGCCTTTTTGGCTGCCCAACGGAATGGTAATATTCAAAGAACTTGAGAAATACTGGCGGGATATTCACGATAACAACGGCTACGATGAGATAAATACTCCTATCCTTGTTAAAGATAAGCTGTTCGAGCAATCCGGACACCTTGATCATTACAAAGAACATATGTTCAGAGTAGATGACGGAGATGAAGTTTATTACCTGAAACCAATGAATTGCCCTGAGGCAACGCTGGTTTATTCATCAAAAATGAGAAGCTATAAGGATCTTCCAGTAAGACTCAGCGAGATAGGCAGGCTTCACCGCAATGAATTAAGGGGCGCGCTGGGTGGATTATTCAGAGTTCGTCAAATAACAATGGATGATGCGCATATTTTTTGCACTCCGGAGCAGATTCTTCAGGAGATAACCGGTGTAATGGGACTCATAAAGAGGTTCTATGCACTCTTTGAACTGGAACCGAGATATTATCTTTCTACAATGCCTGATGATGCTATGGGGACAAAAGAAACCTGGGATGACGCAGAAAGGTCACTGGCTGCTGCATTAAAAGCAAACGACCTGCCGTATGAAGTAAAAGAAAAGGACGGTGCGTTTTACGGTCCAAAGATTGATATTCACATTAAGGATGCGTTGAACAGAGACTGGCAAATTGCCACGATACAGCTTGATTATAATCTCCCTGAAAGATTTGACCTGACTTATGAAGGCAGTGACGGAGCTAAACACCGTCCTGTTATGGTTCACCGCGCAATATTTGGCAGCTTTGAGCGTTTCTTCGGAATGCTAATTGAGCATTTTGCAGGCAATTTCCCGCTGTGGCTTGCTCCTGTTCAGGTTGCAGTAGTTTCTATTACGGATAACCAGAATGATTATGCAAAGACGATATATGAGAAACTGAAACTAAGCAAGATGCGTGCAGAGCTTGACCAAAGAAGTGAAAAAGTAGGATATAAAATCAGGGACTGGGAAACTAAGAAGGTTCCGTATATGATAGTAGTAGGCGATAAGGAAAAGCAGAATAATAATATTACAGTAAGAGCGCATAAAAAAGGCGACCTGGGTGTATTTGAGCTTGATAAATTCATAAGCTCGCTGGTTGAAGAAAGAGATTCTAAAAAAATTAATCAAAATATTTAAAGGAGAAATTCTATCAAGGAAAGAAAAATAAAGACAAGGATCAATGAACAGATCCGTGTTCCCGAAGTCAGGGTTATTGATGAGAACGGAGACCAGGCAGGAATAAAGCCGATTCAGGAAGCGCTGAGAATGGCAAAATCCAAAGAACTGGATCTGATCGAAGTATCGCCAAATGCCAAACCGCCGGTTTGCAAGATCAGTGATTTCGGTAAGTACAATTACGAAAAACAGAAAAAAGAAAAAGAGCAGAAAAAAAGCAAAACGACAACTCAGCTTAAAGAGATCCGATTCCATCCAAATACTGATACTCATGACATGGATTTTAAATGCCGCCATTTAATGGAATTTTTAATACAAGGGCATAAAGTGAAAGCTACTATTATATTCATTGGCCGGATGATGGTGCACCAGGATATCGGAAGGAAGCTTATGGATGAAATTCTGGAAAAACTTTCTGTTGTGGGTAAGATCGAGCAGATGCCGAAGATGGAAGGCAGATTTATGACTGCAATGCTTATCCCCGATAAGAAGAAAATAGAAGATTATAAAAAAGAGCAGGAAAAACTTAAAGTTATAGCGCAAAGCTAAGAGTATCAGAAAAACAGAAAAATAATTTATTATAGAAAGTAAGGAATATAATAATGCCAAAAATGAAATCAAACCGCGGTGCAAAGAAGACCTTTAAGACTACTGCAGGCGGAAAAGTAAAAAGGAAACATTCATTAAAAAGACATATCTTAACAAAGAAATCAACAAAACGCATCAGGCAGCTCAGGCATTCAGCTCTTGTTTCGGATTCAGATCTTAAGCGTGTAAAAAGAATGCTTCTTGTTTAATCATTAATTTCAGAAAACAGAAAAAAATATAAAGGAGATAATATAATATGCCTCGTTCAGTAAATTCAGTAGCTTCCAGGAAAAGACGGAAGAGAATGCTTGCAAAGGCAAAAGGCTACTGGGGTAGAAGAAGTAAAGTCACAACAGTTGCCAAGCATAGCGTTGAAAAAGCAGGACAGCATGCATACTCAGGGCGTAAGCTAAAGAAAAGGGTCATGCGCAACCTGTGGACAGTAAGAATTAACGCTGCTGCAAGGGATAATGAAACAACATACTCCAAGCTCATTGGCGCTCTTCATAAGAAAAATATTGATATTAACAGGAAAGTTCTGGCAGAGCTTGCTTATGATAACCCCGCAGCTTTTGCCGAGGTTTGTAAATTTGCATTAAGCTAAACAATGCTAAGTAACCTGGCTGAAATAGAGCAGGAAATCCGCTCGTTTAGTGTTAATGGAAAAGATGAGCTTGAAAATTTCAGGCTTAAATATCTTTCCCGCAACGGGCTTTTGACGCAGCTATTTGAAGAACTCAAAAATGCTTCGAAAGAGGAAAAGCCCCTCGTTGGCAAAAAGCTTAACGAGGTCAAACGCCTCGCGGAATCGATCTATAACGATGCAAAGGCAGTTAGAGATCAGAGCGAATCATCGGGCACTGATATTGATCTCACGCTTCCCGGAAGAAATTTTTCGGTTGGCACTGAGCATCTTATTTCCCAGACCCTTGCCGAAATGGTAAGGATATTCAGGGAAATCGGATTTAAAGTAACCGATGGCCCGGAGCTTGAAGAAGAGTTTTACAATTTTGATGCATTGAATACACCCGAGCATCACCCTGCGCGGGATATGCAGGATACTTTCTACGTGCAGAATAAGTTTGATAAGGATAAAAAGTATGTACTCAGGACTCATACATCTCCTGTACAAATTCGTACAATGATGTCAACAAAACCGCCGCTTAGGATCATAAGCCCGGGCAAAGTATTCAGGAACGAAACCGTTACGTTCAAGAATTATTTTATGTTCCACCAGCTTGAAGGTCTTTATGTTGATAAAAATGTATCAATTCGCGATCTGAAAGGAGTGCTATCGTACTTCTTCAAGAAATTCTATGGAGAAAAAACCAAAACGCGTTTTATACCGAGCTTTTTCCCGTTCACAGAGCCATCCGGGCAAGTTGATGTATCATGCTTCATCTGCGGGGGCAAAGGGTGCAAGACTTGTAAAGATACCGGCTGGCTTGAAATTGGCGGCTGCGGTATGGTTGACCCTAACGTATTCAAATCTGTTGGCTATGACCCTGAAGAATATACCGGCTATGCTTTCGGAGTTGGTATAGAGCGTATTGCAATGATGAAATACGGAATTAAAGATATTAGGACATTTTACCAGAATGATCTCAGGTTTCTTGACCAATTTTAATTAATGAATGAAATATTTTCGTTTACCGGATTAATTGTATTTGTTCTTTGTTATTTAGTTGGCTCGTTTCCAACTGCTTATATTCTCGTCAGGCTCAAGTCTAAGAAAGATATTACCAAAGAAGGCTCGGGTAATGTTGGAACCCTTAACTCGTTCGAAGTATCAAAATCAAAGCGGGTTTTGATTGCAGTGCTGCTGATAGATATCTTAAAAGGCTTGCTTCCGGCGTGGATACTGATATATGTAATGAATGTGCCGTTTGCTTTGGTTATGTTAGGAATGAGCGGACTCATAATTGGGCACAATTACCCCGTTTGGCTTAAATTTACCGGCGGCAGGGGACTTGCAACCGGTACCGGAATTTTTTTGGTGATTAATTACTTTATACTCATAGGCTGGTGTGTAACATGGGCTGTAGTATTCCTTTTTAGAAGGGATGTACTTATAGCAAACACTGCTGCAACTTTAAGTATCACAGTATATGTTGTATTGGTTAATTATATAAGCTGGATGGTTGTTAACAGCTCTGTAAATGGTTTTTCACTTGTATATTTTAATGTATTTTCTGTGATCATAACAGCAATTATCATTATTAGGCACAGGGAAGTATTTAAGTCTAAAACTGATTAATTTTTTAAATAAATAATAATTTTATAATGTTTCCAAATCTAAAGAACCCGGTTTTTACTGATACGGGCGAACTAAACGAAATGTCGCGCCAGATAAGACGTGATATTATCAATATGCTTCTCATCTCCAAAACCGGCCATTCAGGCGGGCCGCTTGGTTTGGCGGATATATTTACCGCCTTATACTTTAATAAGCTTAGCACATTTCCCGATAATCCGTATATGAATGAAAGGGATTATGTATTCCTTTCTATAGGGCATGTCGCCCCCGTTTGGTATGCCACGCTTGCAAGAAGAGGTTACTGCCCGATCGAAGAACTCAAGACACTCCGAAAAGTTAACGGCAGATTACAGGGACATCCGGCTCCGCTTAAAACACACGGCTTACCCGGAGTAGAGATAGCATCTGGAGCACTTGGACAGGGACTTTCAGTTGCGGCAGGAGCTGCAATTGGACTCAAGCTTTCAGGCAAACCTAATCATGTTTACTGTATTTGCGGTGATGGTGAACTCAACGAAGGACAGATCTGGGAAGCAGCTATGACAGCAGACCATCACAAGTTGGATAACTTGACCGTTATAGTTGATAGAAACCACTGCCAGATAGATAACCGCACTGAAAATGTTATGAAGCTTGAGCCGCTTGCCGATAAATGGAAAGCATTTGGCTTTGAAGTATTTGAAATTGACGGCCATAATATGAAAGAGATACTTGATACAATTGATGCTGTGAAGAAAGTTAAAGGCAAACCCACTGCAATACTTGCATATACAAAAATGGGCAGGGGAGTTTCTTACATGGAAGATAATTACAAATGGCATGGTGTTCCACCAAATGATGAACAGGGTAAGGTTGCTTTGAGCGAGATCGCTTCAACAAAATTCGGTGATTTTGTAGATTACTATAATGATAAGTAACATGAAAAGTCATATCTGGCTTCATTTTTTAATTGCACTCACAGTTGTTTTTATTTCGTGTTCGGGAAAGGGCAAAGATACAAATACTGTGCAGTTTGAATCGATCATGTCAAGGGGTTACTCATCTATTGACATAAACAAAGAGGTAATAATAAACAGTTATAATGATTATATGGATCTTATGAAAGAGGTGTATGCGTTCCAGGATCAGATACCCGTTGCTCCTGAAGTGGATTTCAAGAAAAATACGATAATTGGAGTATTTTTGGGCCCGAGAACAACAGGGGGTTACTCGGTAAATGTAGAAAGCATAACTGAATCTTCAGATATCTTAAATGTGAATATAGTAGAAACAGCACCTGGAAAAAACTGTGTAACAACTGAAGCAATAACCAAACCGTTTGAATTGGTTAAAATACCCAAAACAGACAAAATGGCTGTGTTTAAATACAAAAAAGTAACCAATGATTGTCAATAATTTTATAATAATATGAATTTCATAAATAGAACTGAGAATTTGTTTGTTGAGAATTTAGACCTTGCAAATCCCGAACTCAAGGAATCACGCCGCGGATTTGGCGATGCTTTAGTAGAGCTTGGAAGAACGAATCCCGATGTAGTGGTTATCGGCGGAGATGTAAGCGGATCGGTTAGAACTGATATGTTCCGCGATGCCTTCCCAGAAAGATTTATTTCAGTCGGAATTGCCGAGCAGGATATGATGGGTGTTGCCGCCGGACTTGCCGTAGTTGGAAAGATACCGTTTGCTTCTACTTACGGGGAGTTTGCAACAGGCAGGCCGTTTGACCAGATAAGGCAATCTATTGCATACAGCGAAATGAATGTTAAGATATGCGCATCTCACTGCGGATTTACAGTTGGTCCTGATGGTGCAACACACCAGTCGCTTGAAGATGTTGCAATTATGCGCGTTCTGCCGCATATGAATATTATTACACCTGTTGATTATAACCAGACATACAGGACAATTATTGAATGCTCGAAGATTGATGCACCCTTTTATGTAAGGTTTTACAGGGATAACTCTCCAAATTACACAAATTCAAATGCTCCTTTTAAATTCGGCAAAGCAGATACACTTTATGAGGGAACAGATTGCACTATAATCGCAAGCGGACTAATGGTTTGGGAAAGCATGATGGCTATCGAATTACTTGCAAAGGATAAGATTTCTGTCAGACTCATCAATATGCACACAATAAAACCTCTTGATACCGATGCAATTGTAAAGGCAGCTAAAGAAACCGGCTGCATCGTGACTTGTGAAGATCACCAGAAAAAAGGAGGCTTAGGCGGGGCAGTTGCTGAGGCACTTGCGCAACTTTATCCGGCTCCTGTTGAATTTATAGGTGCAAGTGATACCTTTGGCGAATCCGGTAAAGGGACCGAGCTGTACGAAAAATATGGAATTTCGAGCCGTCACATTGCAGAAGCAGTTAAAAGAGCGATCAGCAGAAAAAAATTGTAGTTAACCCAAAACTGAGGTTTGTGATTTCGGGTGTTTACCCGACCTGTCTGCAACAGGCAGGCGTGTGTCAGGCGAATACCTGACACCACGACTGAAAAGACCGTTTAACAGTCAATAAATGTAATTTGTTT
The DNA here is from genome assembly GCA_019912545.1 of Ignavibacteria bacterium. GTDB lineage: Bacteria > Bacteroidota > Ignavibacteria > Tepidaquicellales > OLB5 > OLB5. The sequence goes on from JAIOIK010000167.1 coordinate 11,165, forward strand.
TTACATTAAGGAAATTCTAAAGAATTTTTATGACTTTTTTGCGGTTTTGTTGTTTATTGAAGATGTAATTTCGTTCTTAAGTGAAGTTGCGTCTAGTGTTTCATTCATAGTGGCGTCGGGTGTGTACCCGACACCACTTTTTCGAACGGTATAATTTGGGAACTATATAAATTTGAATCTAAGTTTTAATTAAAAGAAATCAATCAATTATTTGAGTTTTATAAGATGAATAAAAGCAAATATCTATTTTACTCAGTTATTTTTGCGGTTGTACTTGCTTCAGGATTTGTATTCGGGCATTTTGTGTTTAAGAATGAATCCGGCAGCCAGGTTAACGCAGAGGAAAACTCTGTAAACAGGGAAAGAGTATTACAAAATATTACTGATTCCCGCGAGAACGCAATTACAAGGACTGTCAAAGATGTTTCGCAGGCAGTTGTTGGCATAAGCGTTACTGAAGTCAGAGAGTATCGCGACCCGTTTGGTGATGATCCGTTTTTCAGGCAGTTCTTTGGTGACAGGTCATACAAACAGGAAGTACAGGGACTCGGTTCAGGATTCCTCATCTCTGATGACGGTTACATAATTACAAACGACCATGTTGTAGGTAATGCAACCAAAGTAGTTGTATCAATGACTAACGGCGACCATTTAGATGCTGAAATTATCGGAAAAGATTCTTACAGTGATATTGCCGTTTTGAAGATCAACAAATCAGGCTTGCCATATATAAAGCTTGGCAATTCAGATGATGTTATGATAGGCGAGTGGGTTGTAGCCCTTGGTAATCCTTTCGGTCTGTTTGAGGTTAATCAAAAGCCAACTGTGACAGTGGGCGTAGTAAGCGCATCCGGAATGAAGCTGAATTCGGGCGAAAGCAGGTTTTACCGTAATATGATACAGACTGATGCGGCAATAAATTCCGGTAACAGCGGCGGGCCGCTTGTGAACAGTATTGGTGAGATAATAGGAATGAATACGCTTATTTATACCGGTAACTCAATGGCAGGAGGCAATATCGGGCTTGGTTTTGCAATACCGATCAATAAAGTAAAGAAGATAGTAGATGAATTAAAAAAGAACGGTAAGATCGAAAGGAATTATGATATTGGATTAAGGCTGCAAACAGTGGATAAGAATATAGCACAATATTTTAAGCTGAATAATGTGCAGGGCGCTATAGTTGTTAGTGTAGAAAACGGGAGCGCTGCCGGTAAAGAAGGGATTAAGGCAGAGGATATAATACTATCTGTAAACGGTGAAAAGATCGGCAGTGATTCGGACTTCTGGGGCATTATTACAGATATGAATCTGGGCGATAAGATAAAACTGAAAATACTAAGATCAGGTGATGAAATTGAGAAAGAGTTTGAACTGAAAGTGAAATAAGTATAGAAAGGTAATTTGAATAAGGGGTTACCCCAAAGGGGTTTCAACAATCCCTTGTTCGGTTTAGAATACGTCATGTAGCATTTATCACGAACAAGGGGCTGTAGCCCCTTGTCTATTTAAGAAAAAATGAGAGTTTCTGTAACATGGGTAGTTACCTCTTGTTCTGAGTAAAAACGGAATAAAAAAAAAGGACAGGCATTTCTGCTTGTCCTTAAAATACACAGACAGGAATTGCCTGTGCTGCTAAAACTTGGTTCTTACTTTGTCAAGATCATTTTCTTTACTTCTGAATACTTCTCAGTTTCAAGCTTGTAGAAGTATATCCCGCTGGTTAGATTGGAGTACTTGGAAGCATCAAATGTAACGGTATATGTTCCTTTATTTTGATTGCCTTCAACAAGCGTTGCAACTTCTTTCCCAATGAGATCAAATACTTTCAGCTTAACATATGATGCATCAAAAAGCTCATAAGTAATGTTGGTCGAGGGATTAAACGGGTTTGGAGTATTCTGGTCTATCCTGAAATTCCGTATCCCCGTTACTCCAATTTTCAGCTCATCTGCTTCAAACAGTACCTGTCCGTTTGATGTGAATCCCCTGAGTTTATAAAAGTAAACACCGTCCCTTTCAGGCTCATCTTCATAATCGTACATGTAAATAAGCTTGCTATCGGTTGTAACGGATTTCTCAAGGAAATCATCTTTTCTTATCCTGCTTTCATTTATCTTAACATATTCCTTTTTCTTAGGATCAAGCCTTAGAACTTCGAAATAAGAAATATCCCTTGGGTTCTGAAGGCGCCAGTTTAAATATATAGTTTTATCCTTTATCTTGGCAGAAAATACGGTAAGCGCATCTGTTGAGTCACCTGCAGGTTGTTCGGCCAGTACATTTTCAGTTTCCAAGTCCGGCAAAAGTACATCTTCTGCTGCAGATGAATTTGTGTTCGAAAGCAGAAGCAATGTAAAGAGAGCAGCAAACAATAAGTTTTTAATCATACATTTTCATGTAAAAATTCAAGGCGTCTTTTTAAGCGGCGTTCGCTCATAAAAAGCTTTTCCTTAGGGAAAATTGCCTCGTTTTGGGAAGTAAAAGTAAGTATATATTCGTCACTCATAACAATTGCCTCTTCAGGGCAGACTTCCTCGCAGAAGCCGCAGAAGATGCATCTCAGCATATTGATCTCAAATTTTTCGGGATATCTCTCCTTATCCTGTGACGGCGTTTCATTTGCCTGCACTTCAATTGCAAGCGCAGGGCAAACCCTTGAACACAATCCGCATGCAACACATCGTTCCACTCCGTTTTCGGCTCTAACCAGAACCGGCCTGCCGCGGAAAGCAGTTGGCGGCGTCCATTTCTCTTCAGGGTATTGGCGTGTGACCTTCGGTTTGAACATCTGCCTGAAAGTCAACCATAAACCGCCAACAATCTGCGGAATATAGGTTTTCTCCAATATTGTAAGGTCTTTGCTTCGAACTTGCTGTACTTCTGACATATTATTCATTAAATTAAACAAAGTGCATAGTGCACTTGTTCCACCAAATCAATTCTATAAATTATTTTACCAGAACCATTTTCTTTACATCAACAAACTCTCCTGCGCGCAGACTGTAATAATACATCCCCGATGAAAGCCCTTTTGCATCAAAATCAACCTGGTATTCGCCCGGGCCCATATCCTGGCTAACCAAAGCTTTTACTTCACGGCCAAGCATATCGTAAACCCTTAAGGATACATAATCGCTTTTGGGAATAGAGAAACTGATCTTTGTAACTGGGTTAAAAGGATTTGGATAATTCTGAGAGAGCTTAAAATCATTTACAATTGTACCAATTTGCTGAATGCCGATTGCACCTAGTGTTGAAGCTCTGAAATCTACTTCAACATATTGGCTCGGATCAGAAACAAGCTCGGCTCTTAGCCTTACATAACCCGCGCCTTCAACAAAACGATTCAAAATAGGGTCATAACAGTAAAAATGCTGTGATACAGTGTCGTCTACCTGACCGGTGGTGTAAGAATCAGTTACAGTATCAATTTGACTCGAAAAGCAATTATTATAGTTACAAATGGATGTTCCCAGTTCTTCCCATCCCGGAGTAAGATCCTGAATTACACGTATGAGCCTGATACTGTGTGTACCTGAAAGTACTTTCAAAAGTGAATATGAAACTATTTCATAATCATTAGTGTCAGTATTATGAACCATTGCAGGGGAAATTCTTTCAAACGTGAAAGTTTGTGAAAATGATGAATAAGACAGAGCTAGAAAAGCTAATGCAAAAACTAATTTCTTCATTGGTTTGGTTAGATTTTAGACAAATTTATATCAATAACAGATGAAAATCAACGGAATATGATAGTATTTTATAGGGTTTGTAAGGCCTTATTTTTACTTAATTAATGAAAAAGGTTGTCTGCAAACAGCCAATATTCATACAAAAATATGACTAATATACTCTTTTGTCTTTTTTCAAATCCCAATATTCAAACAGCTCAACACACTCTTTCTTCATGAAATCACCCGTTATTTTAACATTGCTTAATCCCATTTCCTTCAACATGTGATTTGAAACTTTCAGTTCGTTAAACCCGAATCTCTCAGCATCCGAAATATCCGCGCCGTAAAAAATCCTCTCTATTCGCGCCCAGTGAATAGCGGTAAAGCACATTGGACAGGGCTCACATGTTGAGTATATAGTCGTATCGCTTAGATCAATATTATTAATCTTTCTGCAAGCGTTTCTGATGGCATGTATTTCACCATGAGCAGTTATATCCGTACTTTCCCAAACAATGTTATGATCGCATGCAATCACTTTGCCATCTTTAACAATACAAGCTGCAAAAGGGGATTGACCTTTATCCACGCCTTCTCTGCATTTATCAATAGCCATCTGCATGAATATTTTGTGTTCGTTTGTTGTCATAGTTGTCCTTTCTAATTATGCAAATATACCGAAAATTGCTTTAGCCCGAAACTCTGTTTTGAGTATATTGATTTAGGTAGTAGTGTCAGGTATTCACCTGACACGCGCCTGCCTGTTGCAGACAGGTCGGGCACATACCCGATGCCACTTAAAAATTTTGATTATCAGTTCAGCAAAAAAGATAAAAATGTATCATAGCGAAACTTCGTTTCGCGCTCCGGTCAGGCGACCGGAGTTACAAATGTAACTCGAAACGCTGTTTCGAGTGCCGAATCTGTGATTCGGCAAAAGCTTAATACAATATTCTTATGAAAAAAATCGGATGCAGAGAGAGATTGCTTCGTCGCTCCACTCCTCG
>JAIOIK010000168.1 GCA_019912545.1 Ignavibacteria bacterium
GGGTGATAGTTACGATACTTTGAAGAACTGCACATTTGAGAATGCAGAAAACGGCGTGAATATTGGCAGTTCAGGCTTAAGGCCGGGTATCCTGACAACAACCCTGATTACAAACTGTACATTTAATAACAGAACAAATACTAAATTCTCAAATCAGGTTTACGTTTACGGCAATAATCCCACACTTATCAGCGGATGCAATACGATATCTGATCTTTCTGAAGGCTTTTCAAATGCAATTCTTCTTGAATACTGCGGGGCAGGTTATGTAGTTATTTGCGATAATAACTTCAGTAATGTTTCCTGCGGTATAGCTGCAATACAATCTTCACCGTACATTGCAAGGAATATTATTACAGGTCCATCAGGCTTTGGAACAGGTATATCGCTTGATAACTCTAACGGTACAATTGAATATAATAAGATATATAATTTCGAACAGTCTGTTTACTGCCTGTATTCATCGCCATATATGCTTAAGAATACATTAAGCGATGCATCTGAGATGAATCTTTCATTAAATTCTTATTCAGCCCCGGTCTTAAAGCCTGTAACATCGGGTGCGATTACGCGCTGGCTTGGAGGTAATAATCTATTTACAGGAGCACCAAACGGGTCTGCATTTAATTTTTCAGAGGACTGTGCGCCGCTTATGGATTCCGGTTATAATGTCATTTCTGTAAGCGAGTCATATTATTTGAGCGCTGAACTATCTGAAGATTTCTATGCAACTCTGAATAACTGGTATGACGATCCTCCTGATCCCGATCTATTTGAAACCTCAGGCGGCAGAATAATATATGAACCATACTTTGACGGTGCTTCTCTGCCATCAACTGATTATTATGAGCTTAATTCTCTTGGTTTTGACTTGTATGACTCTGTTTATGTAAAAGACCTCACTGAAACATCCACAGTTGATTTATACTTCATGCAGGCATATATGAAAGAAATGGAAGCTGATTATTCAGGTGCAATAATCAAGTATAAATATGTCGTATCTGACTTCAAAACGACATCTTATGCGCCTGTTGCAATTGCCAGGATATTTGCATGTCTTGAAAAGGCAAACAGCTCTAATGGTGCATTCCAGCAAATTCAGAGTTATTACGCAGGGATTAATTTAGATACCGGTAATACTATCACAGTAAGAGAGCTTGCAAAAGACTTTATGATAAAATCGAAAGTGAAGCAGGGTATGATAGAAGAAGCTATAAGCGATTATGATGCGATCTATCAGGCAAACACAGGTAACTCTACCGGTGTGCATGCATTGCTTAACAAGGCTTGCCTTGTCCGCCAGCTGGCGGAGTCATTAGGTGATAATATGTCAAGCAGTACGTCTGGTTATTCAGAACATAAAGCAAAGTTACTATCATTACTGCTTGGTAAAGAGATCAAAAATAACCATATCTCAATAAATAACACAATACCGGGTAACTTTAAGCTTTACCAAAACTATCCGAATCCGTTCAATCCTGTTACTTCGATAAAGTATGATATTCCTAAAGATAACTTTGTGAACCTCAAGATATATGATCTACTCGGCAGGGAAGTATTCTCATCCGGCGAATTCAAAAAAGCGGGAAGTTACGAAGTTAAATTCGATGGCACTAACTTTGCTTCAGGCATGTACTTCTACTCGCTTGATGCGGGTTCATTCAGGGAGACTAAGAAGATGGTGCTAATCAAGTAAAAAGCCCGCCTGCAGTAGGCAGGTTAAAAAGGCAAAAGTAAAAAATCATTTGAAAGCCTGTCAAAATTTGACAGGCTTTTTGTTTATAGTGGTTGTGTCAGGTCTGCACAAAGTGCCCCTTTGGGGAGGACCTGAGACAACATAAGCCTTTAGTAGGCATTTTGTTTTGTATTGAAACAATTCGATGAATAGCCTCTTTTTGCTCGATTTTTGTACTTTACGGTATTACTATATATACGTATTTTATTCGGACATATTCTGATTAGCATAAGTGTCAAAATCAGAGTAGAATCAACATTTTTGAATTATGAGCAAGGGACTATATCAAGGCAATTAGAATCCCTATCCTACCTAATATAATATCTTAGCTTGGGAGTTTACCCCAATTTGCTCCGTTGACTTTAATGGAAAAATCCACTATATTTGTCTTCTGTACCAATAAAAATTCACTCGTTTTTTACAATTTTGCTTATTTTTATAAAATAGACCACAATCTGATTAGGATTATATTGTAATGGCATTAAAAAAACTTAAACCAAATACACCCGGAACCAGGTTCTACACAATTTCTTCTTTTGAAGATATTACTAAAACCACTCCCGAAAAATCATTATTAAAGCCGCTTAAGAAATCAGGCGGAAGAAATAATACCGGAAGGATCACCTCAAGAAGAAGAGGCGGCGGCCACAAGAGGATGTACAGGGTCATCGATTTCAAAAGAGACAAAATTGGTATTGAAGGAAAAGTTGAAGCGATCGAATATGATCCTAACCGTTCTTCAAGAATTGCCCTGGTAAAATATTCCGATGGCGATATTACTTATATTATCTGCCCGGATAATTTAAAAGTCGGCAGTACAATTTTATCCGGAATTGATGCAGATATAGTTGTAGGAAACACACTTCCCCTCGCAAACATTCCACTTGGTACATTCATTCACAATTTAGAACTTAAACCCGGCAAGGGCGGACAGTTTGCTAGAAGCGCAGGAAGCAGCTGTATTGTTGTTGCCAAAGATGAAAAATATACACAGATAAAACTTCCCTCAGGCGAAGTAAGGCAGATATTGAACAGCTGCAAAGCAACTGTTGGAGTAGTAAGCAACCTCGAGCATGAAAACATCAGTCTAGGCAAAGCCGGCCGTTCAAGATGGCTTGGAAGAAGGCCTAAGGTAAGAGGTGTTGCTATGAACCCTGTAGATCATCCGATGGGCGGCGGCGAAGGTAAAACCTCCGGCGGCGGACATCCTGTCAGTCCGTGGGGCCTGCCTGCAAAAGGTTACAAAACCAGGAAGAAAAAGAATCTTTCAAATAAATTTATTGTTAAGAGAAGAAAGTAATATATAGTCAATGCCAAGATCACTAAAAAAAGGACCATTCATCGACCCGAAACTTCTGAAAAAAGTTGAGGATCTTAATAAGGCAAATCAGAAGAAAGTTTTAAAGACCTGGTCAAGGTCAACTACTATTACACCGGATTTTGTCGGGCATACATTCGCAGTTCATAACGGAAATAAATTTGTCCCTGTATTTGTTTCCGAAAACATGGTTGGCCACAAGTTAGGCGAGTTTTCGCCTACAAGAATTTTCAGGGCGCATTCAGGTAACAGGAAAGACGAAAAATAAGGAATATATAGATCACAATGGAAGCAAAAGCAATTAAAAGATATATACAGAGTTCACCCACAAAGATGAGGCTGGTAGCAGATCTTATCCGCGGTAAATCCGTTAATGAGGCGCTTAACATTCTGCATTTTTCTACCAAGCATGCTTCTAAAGTTGTTGAAATGACCCTAAGAAGCGCTGTATCTAATTTGTCCAATAAACTGGATTCAGGCAGGGTTGAAGAAAAAGAGCTTTTAGTGAAAACCATTTTTGTAGATGGCGGCCCGGTACTGAAAAGAATGATGCCTGCACCACAGGGAAGAGCATATAGGGTAAGGAAACGCTCAAATCATTTAACTATAGTTGTTGCTGAAAAGGCAGAGGCTAAGTAGAATAGTGAAACATTTCTTCAAATATTAAATTCTTGTTCTTTTCCTCTCGGGTTTAATTTCATCGGTTGATCAGTATATTCAGGATCAGGTAATTAATAAATATTTTTTTTATTTTAATAAAGGGAGCATAATTGGGACAAAAGACACATCCAACAGGTTTTAGAGTAGGCGTAATAAATAACTGGGATTCCAGCTGGTATGACGATAAGAGCTTTGCAGCAAAGCTGAAGGAAGATAATATGATAAGAGGGTATATAAGGAAAAGATTCGATAATGCCGGTATCTCGAAAATAGAAGTTGAAAGAACTCCCAAGAAAATAACACTCACTATTCACACTTCGAGGCCGGGTTACGTTATCGGTAAAAGCGGCAAAGAAATTACACATCTTGAAGGTGAATTAAAGAAAGTAACAAACAAAGATATAAAAGTTCTTGTAACTGAGATCAAAAAGCCTGAGCTGGACGCTCACCTTGTCGCAGAAAATATTGCTAACCAGATATCTAACCGTGTTTCATACAGAAGAGCAATTAAGACTGCAATCGCATCAAGCATGAGAATGGGTGCAGAAGGAATTAAGATATATGTTGGCGGCAGGTTGAACGGCGCGGAAATTGCTAGAAGCGAACAGTTCAAAGAAGGAAGAATTCCTTTGCAGACTATCAGGGCAAATATTGATTACTCAAGCCTTGCTGCTACTACCATTTACGGGAAGATAGGCGTAAAGGTCTGGATTTGTATCGGCGATAAATTAATCAGGAAATAACAGTTTTTCTTATTTAAGTATAGGAGAGTATTTGTATGGCTTTAATGCCAAAAAGAGTTAAGTTCAGAAAAGCACACAGGGGAAGAAGAGCAGGCAAAGCCACCCGCGGATTTACAGTTAATTTTGGTAACTTCGGGATAAAAGCTTTAGAGCCTGCATGGATCACTCAGCGCCAGATAGAAGCAGCCAGGGTAGCAATTACCAGGGAAATGAAAAGAGACGGCAAAGTGTGGATTAGGATTTTCCCTGACAAGCCTTTTACCAAGAAACCCCTTGAAACACGTATGGGTAAAGGTAAAGGAGCACCTGAATACTGGGTAGCTGTTGTAAAACCGGGCACGATAATGTTTGAGGTTGGCGGCGTAACAAAAAAAGTTGCCGAAGAAGCTATCAGGCTTGCTTCTCACAAACTCCCGATCAGAACTAAGTTTGTCGTAAGACACGATTACCAGGAATAACAAAATTTTATTTATATAATGAAATACTACGAAATAAAAACATTAACAACTGTAGATTTAAAGAACAGGTTGAAGGAAGAAAGCGAAGGACTGGAAAACCTAAGGTTCCAGAAATCAATTGGACAGCTTGAGAATTTCAAAGGAATTGGAAATACCAGGAAATTGATCGCGCGAATTCATACCATTCTGAAAGAAAGAGAATTATCAGATAAAAAGGATAAATAATTAACTAATGAGCGAAAATTTAGAACAAGTTAATAATACACCGGATTTGGGTACCGAGCAGAATGTTGTAACTGAGCCTGTTAACGCAGAGCCGGTTACTGCTGAGCCAGTTGCTGTTGAGCCAGTTGTTGATAATACAACAGGTTCAAAAACTGCTGAAGACTCTACCGGTGACGGAAGCTCTTTAAAAAGAGGCAGAAGAAAGACCCGTATAGGCAAGGTTGTCAGCAATAAAATGGATAAGAGCATAATTGTTGCCATTGAAAGAAGGATCATTCATCCTATTTATAAAAAATATTTTAAGAAGACAACCAAGTTCATGGCTCATGATCAGAATAATGTTGCAAACATCGGCGATATAGTTAAGATTATGGAAACAAGGCCTCTTAGTGCGCGCAAAAGATGGAGACTTGTAGAAGTTATTGAAAAAGTAAAATAATATATCTAGGATTATAAAATGGTTCAGGAAGAAACAAACTTAGTTGTTGCTGATAATTCCGGTGCGAAGAAAGTAAGATGCATCAGGGTGCTTGGCGGTTCGGATAGAAGATATGCGGGAGTTGGTGACTTAGTTGTAGTATCAGTAAAATCAGCTATCCCCGGCGGGAATGTTAAAAAAGGCGAGGTTTCTAAAGCAGTAATTGTAAGAACAAAAAAAGAAACCAGGCGAAAAGACGGTTCATACATAAAATTCGATGAGAATGCAGCTGTTTTGATCAACGCAGAAAATGAACCCAGGGGTACCAGGATATTCGGGCCAGTTGCAAGAGAATTAAGGGAAAAACAATTTATGAAAATCATATCATTAGCTCCGGAGGTTTTATAAAAAGATGAGTTTAAGAAAAAATGACAGGGTAAAGATCTTGTCCGGAAATAATAAAGGAAAAGAAGGCAAGATCCTTAAGATCTTCCGGGCAAAGAACAGGGTTATTGTTGAAGGTGTAAATATCATTAAGCGCCATACAAAGCCCAGCCAGAAGAATCCGCAGGGCGGGATATCACAAAGAGAAGCTCCGATACATCTTTCTAATGTGATGCTGATAGATCCTAAAGCTGGAGAGCCTTCAAGGCTTGGTATGAAAGTTATTACTGATGACAGCGGTAAGAAGAAAAGAATGAGATACGCAAAAAAAAGCGGCGAAATAATAATAAGTTAAAAAGTATAAATATATTTAGCTGATGGCTGACGAAAAAGAAAAAAAAGTTAAGAAAAAGACTGATACTCCTGAGGATACCAAAACGGATGCCAAAGGTAAGAAATCAGCAAAAAAATCTAAAGAGGCTGAAGCAGTTGCTGAAGAAAAAGTGCCGGTAAGATTGTTTGATTTTTATAAAAAGGAAGTTATTCCCTCACTTTCGAAACAGTTTGCTTATAAGAATCCTTTCCAGGTGCCAAAACTTGAGAAGATCTCAATTAATGTTGGTATTGGCGCTGCAACACAGGATCCGAAAATGGTTGATATCATTGTTAAAGAGCTTGAGAATATTGTTGGTCAGAAACCGGTTGTAACACTGGCTAAAAAATCAGTTTCAAATTTCAAACTGCGCGAAAAAATGAAGATCGGCTGCAAAGTTACTTTAAGGAAAGCCAGGATGTATGAATTCCTTGACAGGCTGATCAATGTAGCTATTCCGCGTATCAGGGATTTCCGCGGTGTACCCGATAAAGCCTTTGACGGCAACGGAAATTACACGCTGGGTGTAAAAGAGCATGTTATATTTCCCGAAGTGAACATTGATAGCATACAAAAACATTTTGGTATGGATATAACATTTGTTACATCTGCCGGCAGCGATGATGAAGCAAGAGAGCTTTTGAGGGCATTCGGAATGCCGTTTGTAAAAAGAGAAGCATCTGTTAACTAAAAAGTATTTTATTAATTATAGGAGTTAATATTGGCAAAAACATCACAGGTAGCCAGAGAGAACAAAAGAAAAAAACTTGTAACAAAGTATGCCGAAAAAAGAAAACAGCTTAAAGCTAACGGCGATTACGATGCTTTAACGGAACTTCCGCGCAACAGCAATCCTGTAAGACTCCATAACAGGTGTGCTGTTACAGGCAGGGCCAGAGGCTTCTACAGAAAATTTGGTATCTCAAGGCTAACTTTCAGGAAAATGGCACTTGAAGGCATGATTCCCGGTGTAAGAAAAGCAAGCTGGTAGTTTTTTAAATTAAAAGTAAATTAAGTATATATAATGTACACTGACCCAATTTCAGATTATTTAACAAGAATCAGGAACGCGCAGAAGGCTAAGAAGAAATCTGTTGAAATTCCTGCTTCGAAGCTAAAACTTAAAGTCACCGAGATCCTGAATAAGCAGGGATTTGTTGGCGAGTTTAATGTAGTTGATACTGCTACCAAGCAGGGCAATATTGTTATAAAGCTTAAGTATAATAATGGTGATGCCGTTATATTAGGTTTGGAAAGAGTCAGCAGGCCGGGTATTCGTAAATACGTTCCTTCTGATGCTATACCAAAAGTTCTTAACGGACTCGGAGTAGCGATCGTTTCCACATCCAAAGGATTGATGACTGATAAAGAAGCAAGATCTCTTGGTGTCGGCGGAGAAGTTCTCTGCAGCATTTGGTAGTTAATAATTTTTTGAAAGTTTAAATTTAGTTTAATAATGTCAAGAATAGGTAAAAAACCGGTTCCAATTTTAAAAGGTGTAAAGGTTGAAAAGTCCGGAGATAATATTACAGTCACCGGACCGAAGGGTTCATTAAGTGTGTATGTTAACCCGCTGATAAAATCCCAGATAGGCTCTAGCGAAATTGAATTCACCAGGGGATCAGATCTTAAGAGAGAAAAATCCCTCCATGGCTTATATGCTATTTTAGTTAAGAATATGATCAATGGAGTAGCTGAAGGATTCTCTAAGAAACTTGAGCTTGTAGGAATCGGATATAGAGCTGAGACCAAGCAGGGTAAACTATTTTTGAACCTTGGGTTTTCTCACCCGATAATATTTATCGCTCCCGAGGGAATCAAAGTTGAGACCCCGACTGATACGGCTATATTGATCTCCGGTATCGATAAGCAGCTTGTAGGCCAGGTTGCTGCCAAAATAAGATCATTTAAGATACCTGAACCATATAAAGGTAAAGGAATCAAGTACGAAGGCGAATTCATAAGACGTAAAGCCGGTAAAGCAGCGGCTAAGTAGTAATTAGCTATATAAGAATCATTTAAACAAGAAGATAAATAATTTCAACTCAATAAGCAGTATGCCAAGTAAAGTAAATTTAACTCCGCGTCAAAAAATAAAATACCGAATCAGAAAAAGGATTAGCGGAACTGCCGAGCGTCCAAGATTCGTTATTTACAGAAGCTTGAGTAATGTATATGCTCAGTTGATAGATGATGTTAACAGAAAAACAATTTGTTCAGTATCATCTATTTCTAAAGATCTAAAAAGTGATAACAAAGATAAGAAAACAAAGACCGATAAAAGTAAATTGATAGGAAAGAAGATCGCTGAAAAAGCTCTTGAGATCAAGATCAAGAAAGTAGTTTTTGACAGGAATGGCTACCTTTATCACGGTAGAGTTAAGTCAATTGCGGATGCTGCTCGTGAGGCGGGGCTGGAATTTTAAATTGTTTCTAACATTAGCGGCCCTAACTCCTTATTCTTCAGATATTTATATTCTCGGGTCGTCTAATGGCAGGACAGCGGCCTTTGGAGCCGTTAGTGGAGGTTCGACTCCTCCCTCGAGAACTGCGGTTTCTGTAAAATTTTAACTTATTGTGGATTTTCATATTTTTTTTATATATATTTGTAACTAGAATTGATAAAAAATATTAATTAATGGCAAAAAAAGTAAAAGCTGGCGAATTACAGTTAAAAGATAAACTTGTTTACATAGGAAGAGTTGCGAAAGTAGTAAAAGGCGGAAGAAGATTCAGCTTTACATCAGTTATTGTTGTTGGCGATGGAAACGGACATGTTGGAATTGGGCTCGGGAAAGCAAATGAAGTTTCATCTGCAATTGCAAAGGGATCAGATGATGCACGTAAGAACTTAGTTTATGTACCCTTACGCAAAGGTACATTACCACATGAAGTAGTTGGAAAGTACGGGGCTGGCAAAGTTCTACTGAAACCCGCTACTCCCGGTACAGGTTTAATTGCAGGCGGCGGAGTAAGAGCTGTATTGGAAGCAGCCGGAATTCAGGATGTGCTCACCAAATCACTTGGTTCATCAAATCCGCATAACATGGTTAAAGCAACAATGAATGCCTTGAGAAATATTTATGATGCAAAAGCACTCGCTTCAAGAAGAGGCGTTGAAATTCAAACAATTTTCATGAATTAATATCCAGCAGGATAACAAAATTGGCAAAGATAAAAGTGAAACAAATAGGAAGCACGATTGACAGGCCCAAGGCTCAAAAGAGAATCATTGAGTCTCTCGGACTTGGCAAGATCAGCAGGGTAAAAGAACATAACGATACACCCCAGATCAGGGGCATGATTTTTAAAGTAAAGCATTTAGTTGAAGTTATTAATTAAGATTATACATTCAATAACGAAATAAACATGAAAGACGTCATCGTGGATAAAGTAGGAGTTGAGTGTCATTTAACAACATTTATAAACATTATAGGAGGAAAAATAATGTTAAAACATTTTCTAGTAGTTATGTTACTGTTTGTTTTGGCTGTAAGCGGTTATTCACAGTCCATTCCAAGCGGAACTGGTAGA
>JAIOIK010000169.1 GCA_019912545.1 Ignavibacteria bacterium
GAATTCTATTTTAGTTGAAGGATTGAAAGGATTGGGATAGTTCTGCCTAAGGGAATACTTTTCAGCAATTTGGCCATTGGAAGTAATTCCTATAGGAAGGTCTGCAAGGCTTATCTGGTACATCGATCTTCCGTGAGTTCCCGCAGCAAGAATTTGTGAGGTTGGATGATAATTAATATCAAACACCGGCGCATTTGGCAAGCCAGTTCCTAATATATTCCAGCTTGTACCAAGATTTGTTGTATAATAAACTCCTGCATCACACCCCAGGAAAAGAACTGAATCGCGCATATAATCAACAATTATTGAGTTAGCCGGTACATTCAATATGTTGCCTGAAATATTTGTCCAAAGAGCCCCGTAATTTGTTGTCCTGAATACGCGGGTATTATTTTCATCTACATTGAATCCGCTTAAAGTAACGTAAGCAATTGCAGGATTTCTTCTATCGCAAATAACATCGGTAACATATCTTTGCGGCAGAATGCCTGTAACATCACTCCAGTTTACACCGGAATTAGTTGTGACAGAAAGTTTTGCATCATCGGTGCCAACATATATTACCCTTTGTGTACTAGGAAGTACTCCGGAAGTGATGCATGTAATTGTGCCAAGCCTTCCGTTAGGCCCTCGGGTAAGATCTGCACTGATAGCAGCCCATGATGACCCGCGGTTAGTTGACCTGAAAAGCATGTGGCTTCCAACATACAAAATTGCAGGATCAACATTATCAAGTATGTATGGTGTTGACCAGTTGAATCTGCCACTTAGTCCGTTAGTGATATCGGTAAAGTTCTGTCCGTTATTCATGCTTCTGCCCAGTCCACCGTTTTGTGAGGTGCAGTATATAATGTTTGAATTGGTATAATCAATATGCGAGGTAAAACCATCACCACCGTAAATTACTTCCCAGTTATTTGGTGACCCGGCAAAAGTAATTTTAGATCCATTATCCTGTGAACCGCCGATCTTTCTTTGCGGCTGCAGGAAATCTATATTTGTGGCATAAAATTGTGTGATAGGCAGGTCATAGCTTTTAGTCCACGGAGCGCCGCCGGTTGTGGTTTTGAATATACCTCCATCATTGCCGCAAATAATGTTAGTGGGGCTTGCCTGGTTTATCCACAAAACATGCTGGTCGGGATGCTGCTGGTCAAATGAACCGGAATAAGAATTAGTGAGGTTAACCCAGTTCGTACCGTTTGTTGTTCTGAAAATATCAACACTGCCAATATAAACAGTGTTCGGATTTGTCGGGTCAACTTCTATCAGGCCGAAATACCAATCGAAGCCGGAAGACATTACGCCGGTCATAGGCATAGTCGTCCAGTTCAATCCTTTATTGGTTGATTTATAAATTCCGCTGATGTTGTTACCTGTTGTTGTGCGGTAAATTGCGTAAACATAATTGGGATTCGACTTTGCCACTGCAATACTTATTCTTCCCATTGTTGAAGCCGGAGCAGGAAGTCCGTTAGCTGCGCCAAGAAGCACCCAGTTTGCTCCTGCATTTGATGAGCGGTAAAGGCCGCTTGATATTCCCCCTGTTTTTGATATAGATGGCGGAGTCCGGATCCTTTCCCACATAGCAGCGTAAACTATGTTCTGGTCATCGGGAGAGACTTTTACATCAACACCTGAAGTTGAGTCAGATACAAACAACACTCTCTGCCAGTTTGCGCCGGCATTGGTGGATTTATAGATACCTTTATTCTGCCCGAATGAGCGGAAAGCCATTGCAGAGGCATAGATCAAATTGCTGTTGAGGGGGTGAATATCCAGCGACGGAATATGCAGAATATCGGTCATTCCGCTGATATTCCAGGTTTCACCCATATCGGTTGATTTAAGCATTCCAAAACCTGGGTAAACATCAATTGCGCTGTTGCCTTCACCTGTTCCGCAATATACAATATTGGGATTTGCGGGGTCCATCATCATTGCGCCGATAGATAGACTTGGCCTGTTATCTGTTTTGGGAGTCCAGTTAAGCCCGCCGTTAGTTGATTTAAAAATACCACCGGCTGCTGCGCCAATCAAAATTATATTAGGATTGGATGGATTAACAGCAATGGCAGTGATCCTTCCTCCGATGTTTGTCGGGCCGTCAGGCGTCCAGGGCAGAACAGAAGATGGATTATCCATTTCAATCATGACATTTTTTTCTTCCATTGCATTGAAATATTTCTCATATGGAATATCATTATTCGGAAATGAACGCTGGATCATGAACCAATCGCCCGGAGCATTCTTTTTATACTTTAATGTTCCTTTTTCAGGAGAAACCTGATCGGATATGTTCGAAGCAACTATAACTGCTATGATCAGAAGAAGAGGGACCGCTGTGAAAAACTTTTTCATTTGAGATTGGAAATTTATGGATTAATGTGATTAATTGAATACAATTTAGGCATAATAATAAGAATCTTAAACTCTATAATAAGTCGCAACGAAGCGGAGCAAACAGTTTACTAAACTTTTAACTTACATATATTTATTACATTACGGCCTGAACTTCAAAAATAATTTCGAAAAGGTATTTATAACCCTTAATAAAAAAGCCTGTTTGCTCAAAACAAACAGGCTATAAAAAACTATATTCAATCTGATACTTTGCTTATTTTTTCCTTCTTATTCTTATAGACATAACTGCCATGGCAGCAAGCGCCATTAAAGGAAATTCCATGCCAAACAAGCCGCATTTTTTTCCTTCGTTCTTTACAGTTGCAGTCATTTCGATATCTTCTTTCAGATCGGCAAGTGTCTTGCCCCATTTAACTTTTTGCCCGTCTTTTGTTCCGTTTGTCCTTATAACCTCTGCGGGAAAATCAAATTCATAATCAAGTTTTGTATCAGATGCACCCATATTCTTTGCATTGGATGTATCTTTGGCAAGTGTATAGCTGAAATCCATACCATCTTTGCCTTCTTTCCATGATGCTTTCACTTTTTCAAAGCCTTTTGCCGAATTAATATCGTTAATATTCTTGAATTTCAG
Source organism: Ignavibacteria bacterium (assembly GCA_019912545.1). Taxonomy (GTDB): domain Bacteria; phylum Bacteroidota; class Ignavibacteria; order Tepidaquicellales; family OLB5; genus OLB5. Next base: position 2,999 of record JAIOIK010000169.1, read on the forward strand.
ATCAAGTGTTACGTGTTTTGTTGAGTCAGCAAGTTTTTCTTCGATTTTTACATCGCCCACTTCATTGTTTGATGAAGTATAATTGGTTTTTGCTTTTGCTTCATCGAAGCTGAAGCTGCCTACTTCTGTGCTTGATTTAACATTTGACATTTTTGTCCAGTAGTGTACCTTCATAGTTCCCGAACCATCCTGCTTTAGTGTTGTTTTCTGCTCAACATTCACGCATCCTGCGAGGTAAAAAGCAAATAATACAAGAATGGATGAGAACAGGAACAGCTTTTTGGAAAGTACAAATTTGATGCTGAATCTTTCTGTGTTTAACATGTTTTCTCCTTTAAAGAAACTGTTGGTTAAAATTATCGGAATTCAATACTAATTTAGTTTATTCTAACTATTAATCAAATGAAAATTTGCATCTTTGACCATGTTTTTTATGCATTAATGAAAGCATGAACAATTGACTTGTCAAATAGTGCTATAAATCCAGCCTTGATAAGCGGGTTTTAACAAGCAGCTTGGCCTTGCCCCAGTCAACACTATTAATACCTGTAATTCCGCTTGAAATCTCAGAAAGTATAGATTCCTGGGCTTTTCCCCTGCTCAGCGCAACGCTGTACGGAATCCTGAGAAAAGTTACCATAGTATATTTGGGGATAAATACATCCGGAAACATTTTATATAATTCCCCTTCTATCTTCTTTTTCAACAGGAATTTAGGGTCCGAAACAAGATCGCGCATTTCAATGAAATTTTCCTGTGCAAGATCGGCAATTGCATCTGTATTTACTTTCCGCATTTGCTGGTACTCCAGGAATATCCTGTTCCAGTCGCCCCTGTAACTATCTATGCATTCATTCATATAAGTGCAGTCTTCAAAGGCAGCGTTCATCCCCTGCCCGAAAAACGGAACAATGGCATGACATGAATCACCCAGCATTGCAAGCTTTCCGTCAATACTCCACGGAAAGCATTTTACTGTAATGAGGCTTCCGGTCGGGTTCTCAAAAAAATCTTCAATTAAGGTCGGCATCAATTCATATGCATCCCTGAAATGCTTCTGGAAAAACCCGATAACTCTTTTTTCATTTATCAAATGCTCAAAGCTGCTATCACCGCCAAGGTTTCTATCATAGGCTATGAAAAGCGTGCAGGTAAAACTGCCATCCATGTTAGGCAATGCTATAAGCATGAATGAGCCTCTTGGCCAAATGTGAAGAGCATTTGATTCCATTTTGAAAGTGCCGTCAGGGAAAGGCGGAATGTTCAGTTCCTTATAACCGTAATTTTCATATTCCTGCGAAAAATCAAAACGCGGAGATTTGAGCATTTCCATCCTGATGGGTGATGTAGCACCATCAGTGGCTATGGTAACGTTTGATTTAACTGCAATATTTGCCCGGGATGTTTCATCGTGAAAGAAAATTTCGTTCCTTCCGGGATCCATCCCAAGGCACCTCATATCAAAATGGAAGCGAACACCCGGAAAATCTTCTGCAAGATCCATTAACTTCTTATTAAGCTCAGCCCGTGAAACAGAATTAATGTACTCGGTTTCATCTTTGCCATAAGGGTGGAGCTGTGTATTGCCATTTATGCTGTGAACCATTCTGCCGTACATTGGTATAGCAATCTTTTTTATTTCTTCATAAAGGCCAACCTCCTTTAAAGCATGTATTCCGCGTGTAGAAAGAGCAAGATTAATTGACTTCCCTCCCGAGACTCCGGTCTTGCGCATATCAGGCCTTCGTTCATAAATTTCTACTTCATAACCTTTTTTTGCGAGATAAACTGAAAGCAGTGACCCTGCAAGACCTGCGCCAACAATTGTAATTTTTTCCATGAATTAAACTTTGATTTTTAGCTGAACAATACTTCTACAAATTTCCATACATCTGTAAAGGTATTATAAAGCGGCACAGGTGCCGCGCGTATGACATCGGGTTCGCGCCAATCACAGATCACACCGCTATCATTCAGTCTTTTATGCAGCGTCTTACCGCCGGTCTTTGCCCTGATAGACAGCTGACACCCGCGCTCTGCAGGATTTGAAGGGGTAATGATCTCAATATTGTTATCATTTTTATGTTTGATAAGGAATTCTAAATACCCGGTTAAGTTAAGGCTTTTTTCCCTTAGGGTACTCATGCCCGCTTCATCAAAAATATCAAATGAAGCCCTTAGAGCCGCAAGCTGCAAAATTGGCGGATTGCTTAACTGCCAGCTTTCTATTGTTGGTATTGGCCGGAAGTCATGATCCATCAAAAATCTTGTAGCTTTATCCTGCCCCCACCATCCCCAGAGTTTTGGAATGGCAATATCAAGCAAATGCCGCCGGTGAACAAATGCCCCTGCGATTGCGCCCGGCCCGCCGTTTAAATATTTGTATGAACACCATACGGCAAAATCAGTATTCCAGTCATGAAGCTTTAACTCAAGATTTCCGGCAGCGTGCGCAAGATCAAATCCAACAATACAACCTTTGGCATGCCCCGCTTTTGTGATCCGATCAAAATCAAATGCCTGCCCTGTGTAATAATTAACACCTGCGAACATAACAAGCGCGATCGAGCTGCCTTCTTTTTCGATCAGAGATTCAATGTCTTCGGTTCTGATAGCAAATTCGCCTTCACGGGGTTTCATTTCTATCAAAGATTCTGCCGGATCAAAACCGTGGAATTTAATTTGTGACTGGACGGCGTAATGGTCTGATGGAAAAGCATTTGACTCGATAAGTATCCTGTGTCTTTCTTTGGTAGGCCTGTAGAAAGAAACCATCATCAAATGCAGATTCACAGTAAGAGAATTCATATTAACAACTTCTTCCTTGTGTGCGCCAACGAGCCTTGCTGTTTGGGCTGCGAGGTATTCATGATACGGAAGCCACGGATTTTTGGCATGCATGTGTCCTTCCACACCCATTGATTCCCAGTCTTCAAGCTCCTGCTCAACATAAGCCCGCACAGTTTTAGGCTGAAGTCCCAGGGAATTTCCCGCAAAGTAAATAATATCTTCACCTTTTGAGCTTTTGGGAATGAAGAATTTATCCCTGAATGACCTTAAAGGATCCTCACTATCGGTTTTCCGGGCAAAGCTGATATCAGGCAGAAATTCCATTTATGAAAGCCTTCTCAATTCTGCTTTGAGGTGCGTTTCCATTTGGCTCACCTTACCGGTTGCCATTTTGAGCTCGTAAATCAATAAATCATTTTTAATAATAAACTCCCTTGAACTTTTGTTTGCAACCGGATCGTTAGAAATTATATCTGAATCCAGTTTGATATGGATACTGTTATCAAATTCAGTCAATCTTCCGTGCAGCGCTTCCAGCCTTCCGCTTCTTTGTGAATTAACCATCTCGATGTTTGAGTTTCCCTTATCGATGAAAAATCCGGATTCCCAAAACAGAGGGAGATCTTTTTCGCCGCTTTTAATGTACCATGACTTTTCTTCATAGAACAAACACGGGTTGAAGCCATTATAAGAAACATTGAGATCAACAAGATATTCGGCGGTATCAATTGTAGTATATGAGGCTACTCCCCTGCCCGCCCAGCTTCCAATCAATATTTTGAGTCTATCCATTGCTTTGTATTGATCAATTACAAGAAAATCCGCTAATTGCTTCTGAGCTGCTCAAGCATTTTCTTTGCGTTTTCATTGTTTGGATCAAGCTTAAGCGATTTCTCGTAATTCTTAATGGCATTTTTCTTATCGCCGCTTATCATGTAAGCTTCTCCAAGGCTATCGTAAACATTTGCCGATTTTGAGAACTGCTCAACATTCAGCTTAAATATCTTCACAGCATCTTTATTCAATCCAAGCTGCAAAAGCTGGTAACCTAGGTTATTCAGCTGAGGTTCTTTAAAATTATAATCGTCTTCACGTTCATATTTTAAGATCTCATAGGTTTCTATTGCTGCTTCAACATTCTTATTCACGATAATTGACATAAGCGTATCAACAATAGGTATAGTGGCTTTATGAACTCCGATTAGCTCTACATCAAAAACCAATGTGGCGTTTGGGGGTATTACTTCTCCTGCCCCATTTTCGCCATAGGCAAGCTCAGGCGGCAATATCAAGCGGAATTCGTCGCCAATACGCATTAGTGCGACACCCTCATCCCACCCTTTAATAACCTGCTTTGCGCCAAGAGTAAACTCAAATGTAGTATTCCTGTCGCGGGATGAATCGAATTTCTTTCCGTTATGAAGCCAGCCGGTGTAGTGAACTTCGGCAATTTTTCCGTTAACTGATTTTTTACCGCTTCCCTGTTTTAATACGATGTATTTCAATCCTGAACTTGTTGTAACCGTATCACCTGCAAAAGACCCGGAAACAAAGGACACTATCAATATAATTATGTGAAATAATGAAGTTTGCTTTATCATAGAAAAATGGATTATTATTATAGATTATATGCAATATTTTTGAAATATAATTAAATTTAAAGACTTGAATTAATACATATTTTACAAGGGGATTTAACCACAACAGGATAAATCCTGTTCATTTAACCGGACTGAACAACAGCGGCCTTGAAGGTGAGGCATCACTCATAAAAGGGGCGATCTGAATATTGAGCAGGTAAATCCCGTCTTTAATTTCATCAGGGATATAAACCATTTCGGTTATTGTGTTTTGAATTCTGCTTTCCATAGTTATATAATGAGAAGATTCTTTGACATTCCAGAATATGTGATGTGAGGTAAGTTTTCCTTCGTCAAAGGTTCTATCTACAGAAGGTATATCGAGCAAAAGATGCTGTACACCGAGCGAAACAATATATTTCATTGCTTCAATAGATAAAAATGGCGGCAACTTATTCATATACTGCCTCGATCTTTTTGAATCATCGTTTGGCAGGGTCCTGATAATTAACCCTTTCAGGAAATCACTATCCGCACTTTTCAGTTCATCCCTCAAAGAGCTTTCAGTTATAAGTATGTCATCGGCATTCTTAACAGGGTTGTATGAATCGGCGGAATCATTTGCCTTAAGAGGGGTGACTGTAATAAGTGTTGAGGGTATAAAAGCATCTTTCAATATCTTCTGAATAGAAACTCTTTCGTCTGTAATATGTCCAATACACTCTGTATGGGTTCCGTTGCAGTGTGCAATCAGCCTGTATTCTTCGAAATTACAGCTCCCGCCGAGGCGGGTATCTCCAATAAACGTTCCTATTTCGCAAGGTTTGGATACTGCTTTATCTGCGTCATAAATATTGGGCTGAGCGTCATTAAATTTCAATGGAATTGATATATCCAGAGTTCTGGAAAGATCGAATTTGTGTTTTTTATTTTTGAGAGTAATTTCTGATATCATAATTTAAATAAAAGTAACCATATACTTGGGTATAAGCAAATTGGCTCTACATTTTTATCTTTTAATAACGGTATCTATTTGAGGGTGATGCAATAAAATTTTGAGTATTATTTAATTAAAAATCTCTTATTCCGACTGAAAAAATTGTGTTAAACAGATATAAAAATCCATTCAACAAATCGGATCAAAAATCAAAAAAAAGCTGTTCAGTTTCATCTTTTTTTTCAACTACTTCATCTTCTATTGGAGGCTTATCATTAACTAGTTTCTCTTCAAAAATTGTTTCTTTTTTCTTAATTTGTTGATTTCTGGGTTTCTTTCGGGGCCTTAAATATGTATCATTTTCTGATTTTGCAAGGCGTGCCCTAATGATTAAATCCTCTTTAACAGTGAGTAATTCAAAAGAATCTTTTTTTTGCTGTTTAAAAGCCATTTGTTTTTGTTCACGGATAATATCAAGCTTTCTTTCAAGCTCTTTATCTGTTAATGCCAGCAATTTAGCGAAAAATTCCTGAGGTTCCTTTTTAAGAAATTCCGCTGCTTCCGCTATTGTCATTACATGATTCATTATAAATTATTATTAATTGTTTCAATATCTTTCTTAGATAAACCATATAGTTCAAATACAAGTTCGTTTATACGATTTTCGGAGTAAGAAATCCTACTCTGAATTTTTATTTGCTGTAAAGAATTTCTTCTTTTATAAACTTCCTTATTTAATTGTAAAAGTTTGTCTACTAATTTTTCAATCTGATTAATAATATTTGAATTGGTAGAGTTTATTAAAGGAAGTGGTATCATTTCTAGGAATGTCTTTGAAATGTTTACAGTTAAGGCAGAATTATTTGTAAAACTTCTAGCATAGTAATAATTGATCAGATTAGAATTAAGTAAGCCACATATTAATTCATATGAATAAATTTTTTCAAATTCTTTTTTAATTAACAATAAATTAGTCGAAGCAAATGAATAGTAATTGTCATCATCAACTGTACAAAAAAGAGGTCTATTTCCACCACTTATTCTTCTGATTATTAACTTTTTCGGTGAAGACCAGACATAATCTGGTCTGGCTCGATGAAGTTTTTTTCTATCAAAAAGGATGTATCTGTTACTGAAGTTTATGCTATATCTATTTATATCTTTGCCTTCTAAAAACTTTTTGTAATTGTTTGTTAATTTCTTTGAATTAATATACTCTTTTTTAGAAACTATACCTTCAATGATATCAATTGTAACATCTTTCAAACATTTGTTTGATGCTTTTAGTTTATCGAATATTTCAATTTCATTGTCATTAGAAAAGATACTAAACGTATAACTTACGTTTTTACTAAATTTTTGTTGAGTTACATAGTGAGATTTTTGTTCATTAATATTGTTGTCATGCTTATAGTTTGCATCAATTATTTTGATTCTTTTATTAGGCTTAAACTTACCGAGCTGAAAAATTATTGTGGATGCGGTAACACCTTTAAAAACACCATCTTTTAAATCAACTATTAATTGAATCGAGGTATTATCTAACAAATATTTTCTTGTAGTATCATAAGTGGTTGTACGTAGAAGACCGTTTGGTACTATAAAACTAATTAAACCATTTGTGTTAATTAATTCAGTAGCTCTTAGAATGAAAAGAATATAAAGATTTACTTTACCCGATTGATTTTTCTTAGTATTGCTGAATTTATTAAAAATCGAATAATTTAACCAAAAATAGTCTTTTACATCCTCACCCCATTCAACATCTCTTGTGAAAACCCATGGCGGATTACCAATTACTGCGTCAAATCCACCTTGTTTAAAAATTTTAGGAAAAGAAGATTTCCAATCAAATGGCTTGATCTTATCTTCTAAATTTTTGGTTTCTTCTTTATTTAACTCCATTTCACCATCAAAGAAATCGTAACTAATTAAGGAATTACCGCATTTGATATTATCATCTATATTAGGAAGAACTCTCTCATGGAAAAATTGGAGCTGCCTCTTTATAGAAACTTCTGTTTCCCCTTCCATGGCTTTCAAAAGTAAGCTGAGCTTTGTCACTTCTACAGCTTGAGGATCGATATCAACTCCAAAAATATTATTAAGTAGAATTTTTCTTTTTTCTTCTGTAGTTAATCGACCTTCAGGAGTAAGCGGATTATTTTTGGATTTCTTTAACAAGTAACCCTTTTTTAAATAGTAATCTCTGTGATAATTAAGCAAAAATTGAAATGCACCAAGCAAAAAAGACCCACTTCCGCAAGCAGGATCAACAATCTTTATTTTACTAATTTGTTCAGGTGATCTACCTTGAATAAGTGTTCCAATAGTATTTTTTACAATGTAATCAACTATATATTCTGGAGTGTAATAAACACCATTTGCTTTTTTTACTTCAGGCTTGTCTTCAATCTTTACGATATGCCCAGGGGTAATTCTTATAACTTTGCCTAAAAACATTTCGTAAGCATTTCCCAAAACCTCAACAGGAAGGATGGAAAAATCATAATCGCTATTTGGTGGATATAAGTCAGTTACAATATTTTCAATAACTTTGTTATCAATAGTAAGTTTTTGTGAATTTTTATCTTTGCCAAAATCAAACAAACCGGAGTTATATTTCTTATCAGCAAGGATAAATAATTCAAATAAATTTTTATACAAATTGCCTTTATCAGCTGCACTTTTCAAATTTCCAAAATGCTCGACTTTTTTGTATTCACAGAAAATCAGAAAAATAATTCTGTCGATTGTTTGCTGTACGGCATATTGGACTTCTTTTGCAGTTAGACGATGATTGTTTCTTGCAATACTAGAGGCAAGATATTTTCTCCATTCATTAAGTGAAAAAAGAAAGTCGTTATCAACAACTGACGTTCCTCTTTTTTCTGTATCTGATTTTACATATTTATCAAAACGGCCTTTTAGTACACTTTCTTTCGAAAAAGTATCCCACAAAAAGTCTATATCTTTTATGTAGTCTTTATAATTAAGGTATTTTATTCTTCCAATTGAAGTTCTGTCATTACGAAACGGCTTTTTGGTACAGTCATAGATTGCAAGTTCTTCAAAATTTGTAATGATAGAAATAGGAAGTTTGTTGTGATAACCATAGTTTCTTAATTGAAAAACGGACGCTTGATCAGTTTTAATCGGTACTGCTGGTTTCTTTGCTTCAACAAGAAATTTTCTTTGCCCGGAAATTGTAAAACAATAATCAGGAGCTTTAGTTCTGCCTTCTACTTTCATTTTAAATTCAGGTATTACATCACGATATGATTCGTCAACCCCTTGTCTGTTGTTAATATCCCAGTCTAAGGCTTCGAAAAATTCATTGATGAATGTGCCACGCGTTTTAGTTTCGTCATAAGTTGATATATGGAAATTTTCATAGTGTTCATCAAAATTATTAACTAGTTTAGTTATTTGCTTAATTGCTGTTTCTTTTGTTACTTTTTGCATTCTAATTGCTTTCTATTATCGTCTTAAATCTATTAACTTATTTAAATAAAACTGGTTATTTGTTTGGTATAAATGGTTCCTTAACAAAAACATTCAGTCTCTTTTAAGTTGCTATTTTCATAATTTTCATTATCAAAACTAAGGAAAAAAGTATTAATATCATATTATAATAAGATACTTTTTTATGTTTTAATATTGCAAATAGACTACCATACTTATTCAAATTTATTATAAAATGCGTGTTTTAAGCATCTTAATTACTAAGTTAATAATAACTTAGTATAAGTTACAGGTAGATTCGTGTTACAATTTCCCTGCAATTACTTCAGCAAGCCCGCGGGATTCTATCTTACTCTCGAGCCATGAAATAAAATCGAAATATTTCATCGCGTCTTTAACCGATTCTTCGTTTATTTGCTTTTTGAGCATTGTTTTCAATTCAAGAAATTTTTCTTTTAGTTCTCTTTCTGATACTGCGTCGGGCAGTTTTTTCAGGAAACTGAAGATCAATATCTCAAACCTGTAGAGTTTCTTCCGCTTTAAGATGTACCTGTAAGTTGATTTGATAAGATACTCAAGCAGGTCAATATTACCCATTTCATAATGCAGTATCAGGCTGAATAACCGGGCAAAAAGTATATTGCTGTACTTTTGCTCTGCCTCGGGATCATTTAATAAGTAATTCAGATGTTCAAGAGACCTGGCCAGTTGGCCCAGACCAAAGTATGCATGGCAGAGCGTACTGTTTAGCCAGAATTCATCGGCTTTGATCATTTTGTATCCAAACGGACTCAGTTTTTCCCTGTACTGCCTGTTGACTTCCAGTGTTTGGCTGAACCTGCCGATCCGATTAAGGTAATTCATCTCAATTAAGTATGAATTATTTATTATGAAAAACCTGAGCCTCTCATTGCCTTTAACTTCCTTTCGGCTAAGCTCGCTTCTTATATGCCGGATATTGGCTTCAAGCTCTTTGTACTTGCCAAGCTCCAGAGATATCAGCAAACGGTTGGATAGCAGTATGAAATAATCAGTCAGCCTGTCTTCGAGAAGTTCTCTTTTTTCGGAAAGTATTTCAATCTCCCGCGACAGGTACCTATAACTTTCTTCCATTTCACCGGTTGCGTAATGATAAGTAGCATGAATGTGATTATACTTTAATCTGGCAGTGAGAGAAACAGCATTTTGTTCGCAAGACAGGATATCGCTGGAGACGATCTCTTTTAGCCTGCCAAGATAATTTTTATCTTTGGAATCCGAGTGGCGCGAGATCAGTGAGGTTATATTATATTCCAGCAGATCAAACTCAAAAGCGTTTTTTATCGTGTCAAGGATCTCATTGCGCTCTTTGTAATTCTTATCAAGTATTTTATCGGTTTTTTCATCATATGAACGCTGTGCAATTGCGATCTTTGATTCGGCTACCAGAACCTGAAGCAGCTGTGAATACACTTCATAGTTTTCGGATATCTTCCGGCACTTCCTGAGTAGTTTTTCAGCCTGCCGGAATAGTCTTTTTTCGATAAGTATGGTAATATCGTCCATTAATTCTTTGGCCTCTTCGCGCTTCTTATCGGTTTTCCGGTAAGCTTTTAATGCACGAAGTATTGATCCGTAAAGGTAATTCTTGGCTACAGAAAGCTGGCGTATGAATTTCTCGCCTTGAAATTCTTTTATTATGAGTGATTCATTATACACATCCATATCAGCTATGAAATCAAAAAGCCTGATATAGTTATTTTTTTCACCCAAAACATGGAGTTTTGAATATTTCTTGAAATAGGCCTTTTCGGTCTTGCTTAAGGATTTAACCAATCTAAACAGATCATCACTTATTACCATTGACTCCTAAAAAT
>JAIOIK010000170.1 GCA_019912545.1 Ignavibacteria bacterium
ATCGCCTTTTCAAAATCTTCAACAATCAGATATTCATTCCCGCGGTTATAATAAGCATCGGCATAATCCGGTTTGATACTTATTGCCTTTGAGTAATCCTGCAAAGCTAACTCATGGTTTCCGGCTGCGTGGTATGCATTCCCCCTGTGATTATAAGCGAATGGGTGCTCTGGGTCAAGCTTAAGCACCATGGAATAATCACTTATCGCTTCACTGTTCATCCCAAGGTTTTGATGGGCAATTCCTCTGTTATTGTAAACAATTATCTTGGTCAGATCATCAGGGTTCTGGCCAATAATAAGTGTGTAGTATTTAACAGCCTCTTTGTAATTTCCGTTTTCAACTGCCTGGAAAGCTATATTGAAATACCGGTTCGCCTCATTCATAACATCTGTCTTGCGGTCAAGCTCTTTGCTTTTTGCTTCAAGGGAAGTTATTTTTTCTTCAATAGTTTTGATCTTTGATTCATACTCACCTGCCGCTTTTTGCAGCCTGTCAACCATTGCACTCATCTTAAGCTCTTCCTCAGCAAGCTGAGAGCGGACAAGATCAATTTTTTCCTGTGAGGCCTTCAGCTCATTGCGGTTCTTCTCCATTGACTTCTGGTCACGGTAATTAAATACCAAGAACAGTATTGTAATTACGCCTGAAAACACTCCTATCATCCATTCCAGGAAAGTTATCGTTCTATCAGCGCTATTCAGCATTGCTTCAAAAATATACCTATCCAGCACAACTGTCTCAGTATCGGTACTGTTATTTTCAGGTGTGAATTGCACCTGAGAAAATGAAACACCGGCAAATAATACAAGCATTAATATGATCTTCATGATAGAATGAAATGTTTTCAGAAAATAATTCGTAAAGTTACCCTATTTGTGAAATAGTTTCAAGGGAAACCCAACATACTACGTGATTCCCGTAGTGGAATGCTATAATGTTTTTTTGCTTTTGATTCTAAAACGGCATTTGAAAATTACCGTTAAAAAATTATCGAGCAGGTTAAGCACAGGAAAATGTGTTTGAGTTTCGACGAATGTCGGAACGAGTTATTTTCCTGTAAGGCGAAGATAATTTTAGGTAATTTTCAGAAGCCTTGTCCCGAGTACTCGGGATTGGTTCTGGCGCCTGTCCCGCACTTGCTGCGGGATATCAAGACAAAAGAACAAAAGAAAAAATTTGATCATTCCCCCCTTTTGGGTTAAACAATACTCAATAAACCTCAAAACCTATCGCTATATCTTCTGAATATCTTCTTCATTACTTCTTTTTTTGCCTGAAGATCATTTGGGAAATTTGAATGAACATCATAATGCGGCACGGTTGAGCCAAGTACGCCGCCGATAAGTCCGCCTGTTAATATTCCAGCCAGAATAGATGCAGGAATTGTAATAACGTATCCGGCTGCATCAGGGCGGCTTCCCAAGATGAATGGAATCCCAACACCCAAAAGCAGACCTAAAGCCCCGCCGATCATTCCCCCTGTCTTGGCCGCCCGCCATGATTCAGTTCCGTCCCTCAAAGAAATTTTTTTAACATGTGTAAACAGCACTGAATACTCATACTTATTTGTATCAGCAATTAATAAGCTGTCACTCACAAGGAAAATATTTCTGTCATTTTCAAATCCATATATTTCATCTTTTCCTTTTTCAACCTGGGTAATCGTAAGCTCAGGCAAAGTGAATTTAAAAACGGAATCTGTTTGCGAATATAAAGTTGAGACCAGTATCGTAAAGAGTAATGCTGCGGTTGCTTTCATTTCTTTTTCAGTTAAAATTTATCAAGTTGCTGGTGTTGCCTGACTTTATTTCAATCTTTATCCACGGCCTACCTGCCCAATGCAGGCGGGAAGGTCGTGGCAATTCAGATACTAATCAGATTCATCTGTTTCATCAGTTTAATCTGCGTTCCGCTTTTGCTTTTCAATCCGCAATCCCTAAATCCGAATTCCGCAATCCGCTCACTCTTCGTCTGTTCTAAGATTCTCCAGAACTGAAAAATCCTCAAGTGTCGTCGTATCTCCGCTAACTGAGCCCTGTGTCGCAATTTCGCGCAGCAATCTCCGCATGATCTTTCCGCTGCGGGTTTTTGGTAATGCCTCGGTGAAGCGAATTTCGTCCGGTCTGGCAAGCGCGCCAATTTCATGGGTGACCCATTGCTTAAGCTCCGCATTTAATTCTTCACTTGGCTTATATTTCCCTTCAAGTGTAACAAATGCAAAAATTGCGCTGCCCTTTAAATCATCAGGCTTACCAACTACCGCTGCTTCTGCGACTTTCTTGTGAGCTACAAGCGCTGATTCAACTTCAGCCGTGCCTATTCTGTGACCGCTCACATTAATTACATCATCTACCCTGCCCATTATCCAGTAATACCCGTCTTTATCTTTCCTTGCGCCGTCACCTGTGAAATAGTAGCCGGGAAATTCACTCCAGTATTGCTTCTTGTAGCGTTCATCATCGCCCCATATCGTTCGCAGCATCGAAGGCCACGGATGCTTGATAATATAATATCCGCCTTCATTCGCTTTACACGGCCTGCCTTCCTTGGAAACAACCTCCGGCATTATTCCGAAAAACGGCAACGTAGCTGTTCCCGGTTTAGTTGGCGTTGCGCCGGGCAGCGGAGTAACCATGATTGCCCCTGTTTCAGTCTGCCACCAAGTATCAACAATCGGACATTTACCTTTACCGATAACTTTGTAGTACCACATCCATGCTTCGGGATTAATGGGCTCGCCTACCGTGCCAAGCAGTCTTAAGGAATCCAGCTTATGCCTTAGGGGCCACTCCTCTCCCCATTTAATAAATGCTCGTATCGCTGTAGGCGCTGTGTAGAAAATATTCACTTTGTACTTATCTATTATTTCCCAAAACCTGTCCGGTCCGGGGTGATTTGGCGCGCCTTCATACATCAAACTGGTTGCTCCGTTTAGTAACGGACCGTAAACAACGTATGAGTGACCCGTAACCCAGCCCGCATCAGCCGTGCACCAATAAATATCTTCATCTTTGATATCAAAAACATATTTTGTTGTGATATAAGTCTGTACAGCATAGCCGCCTGTTGTGTGTAGAATACCTTTCGGCTGGCCGGTAGTACCGCTTGTATAAAGTATGTATAACGGATGCTCGCTATCAAGCTGCTCAGCCGGGCACTCGTCATCTACTCCCTGCATCAGCTCGCTGTACCAATGGTCACGTCCGTAATGGAAAGCGATTTCGTGTCCAGTGCGGTTTACTACAATTACATTTTCAATTGTCGGGCAATCAGGCATTGCTTCATCAACAGCAGCTTTCAGGTTAACGATCTGTCCCCGCCTGTAACCGCCATCAGCGGTGATGACCATCTTCGCCTGCGCATCATTTATTCTATCTACAAGCGCTGATGCTGAAAATCCGCCAAATATAATTGAATGCACTGCCCCTATCCTCGCACAAGCAAGCATAGCAACGGCAATTTCAGGTACCATCGGCATGTAGATGCATACTCTATCGCCTTTTACTATTCCCATTTTCTTAAGTACGTTTGCAAACTTGCAGACCTGACGGTGCAGTTCCTGGTAAGTCCACGTTGCCGTCTCTCCATTCTCGCCTTCCCAAATGATTGCCGCCTTATTCCTCCGCCATGAGTTCAGATGCCTATCGGTGCAGTTGTAGCTCATATTGATCTTACCGCCCACAAACCATTTTGCATGAGGCAGTTTCCACTCAAGTACTTTCTTCCATTTCTTGAACCAGTGCAGCTCGTTTGCTATCTTAGCCCAAAACTTTTGGGGTGAATGAGTTGATTCCGCATACATCTTCTTATACATCGCCATCGATTTGATGTGCGCCTTTTTTGAAAATTCCGGCTTTGGTTTGAAGATACGTTTTTCTCTTTCGAGTGAAGTGAATTTAGTGTCTGTCATATATATAGATATTGAAGTGATTATTCAGTCAAAGGCTTGCCTTTGACCTACAAGAATATTCTAAATTGCAAAGCTCATGATCGTTATCTGCAATTATAATCCTATTTTGATAAAGTTGCAATTTATATAAATTAATGCAGGTTATATCTGGAAATGAGACTTATAC
>JAIOIK010000016.1 GCA_019912545.1 Ignavibacteria bacterium
TCAAGCAAAACGCATCCGGCTCCGTCTCCAAACAGGATGCAGGTATTTCTGTCCTTAAAATTTGTAATTGAAGACATCTTATCTGCTCCGACTATCAAAACTTTCTTATAAGCTCCGCTTTCTATGAATTGCGTACCGGTAACCAGAGTGAATATAAACCCGGAGCATGCTGCCAGCACATCAAATCCCCAGGCTTTTGATGCGCCGATCTTTTCCTGAATAACACATGCAGTAGAAGGAAAAAGCATATCAGGCGTTACGGTCGCAACAAGTATAAGATCAAGCTCATCAGCGGTAATACCGCGGCGTTCCAAAAGCATATTTATAGCTTTTTCCGCCATGAACGAAATCGGCTCACCTCCGGTAAGTATCCTTCTTTCCTTAATTCCTGTACGCGATACTATCCATTCGTCATTTGTTTCGACGATCTTTTCCAGATCTTTGTTTGTCAAAACAGTTTCAGGAACAAAGTGGCCTAATGCTGTTATAGCTGCCCTGATCTTACTCATAAATATTTATCAACTTTCTTTTTTTAAGTTGCAAATTCTTTAATATCTTTTATGCGTTTAGCTATTTCATCGTTTATGCCTGCCCTTGCCATTTGAACTGCCCGTAGTATCATATTTTTTATTGCAAGGGGTGATGACCTGCCATGACCGATAATAGAAATACCGTTCACTCCAAGCAGCGGTACTCCGCCGTACTCCTGGTAATCAAAATCTTTTAAAATTGTTTTAAGGGTTCCGTAAGCCATACCGACCTTTAATTTGTTAATAAAACCGCTATCGGCAAATTCAGAAAATTTTGATTTAAGCAGGGTAAGAACGCCCTCGGCGAATTTCAGAACCACGTTACCTGTAAATCCATCGCACACAATTACATTTGTACTGCCTTTTAGGATATCGCGCCCTTCAACATTACCTATAAAATTCAGATTGCTTTTCTCGAGCAGTTCATATGCCTCGGTCGTCAATAGATCGCCTTTTGATTTTTCTTCACCAACACTAAGCAATCCAACAGTAGGATTATCAATTCCGTAAATGTAATTAACAAATACAGAGCCCATAACAGCAAACTGAAGCAGGTTAATTGGTTTGCAGTCAACATTAGCGCCAACATCCAAAACCATTGTGATACCTTTTTCAGTGGGAAATTTTGATCCGATGGTAGGCCTTGATACATTTACAATTCTGCCAAGCGTAAAAAGTGATGCTGCCATTACAGCCCCGGTATTTCCGGCGCTTATAAATCCGTCAGCTTCGCCGGATTTGTGAAGCTTTAATCCTGAAACCATGGAAGAGTCAGGTTTTTTCCGGAATGCATCTGCCGCGCTATCCTCCATTGTAATAACTTCGGAGGCATGATGAACTCTTATCCTTGAATTATCGTAAGAAAATTTCTTCAGCTCAGTTTCTATCTTTGCGCTATCACCAACCAGAATTACGCTGATGCCTGCACTCTCTTTAATAGTCTCAACCGCACCTGCAGTTTCGTTAACAGGAGCGTTATCCCCTCCCATTGCATCCAGGGAAATGGTGATCGTTTCCTTTTGCCCTTGGCTCAAAATTTCTGGATTAAATTATTTCCTGGGAATGACTATAGAGCGTCCGTCGTAAAAACCGCAGCCCGGGCAGATTCTGTGCATCAGCTTGGTTTCGCCGCAATTGGGGCATGCCATTGTACTGGGGGCTACTGCTTTGTAATGCGTCCTTCTTTTACGGCTCCGCTGCTTGGAATGCTTTCTTTTTGGATTTGGCATTATATAACCTTTTAATTATTTAGTTTTCTGATTTACTTTTTCTATTTGATCCGGTACTGCTACAGCTCATCTTCATCTTTTTCCACTATCAAACTTCTCCAGTACTCTTTTGTCTTTCCGCACCATGTACAGGAACCATCGCTTCTTTCTGCGGGCAGCTTTTTCATCGGTGAAGCAAGTATAATTGTTTCCTTTATATCATTTGTAATATCAATAACACGCATGTGTGCGAAGTAACTCCTGATATTATCTTCGTTTATCTCTTCTTCGCGGCTGGACTTCTGAACAAAAATAAGTTCTAATGAAGATTCAAAAGGCAATTCAAACTCGTCCAGGCACCTGTCACAGGTAAGGAGCAATACTCCCTTTATAAGGATTTTTACATCAAGCTGGTAAACCGTTTTGTAAAGATCCAGAACTATATTAACGGGATCCTTAACGAAATTATCGCCTAATTCAAGCTCTTTGGAATCACAAACAAACTCCAGCTGCTGGCTTCCATCGTTTAAAGAAGCAATATTGATCTTAATCGCCATTTTGCCGGCCTAAAATATGAGAAATAACGTGTTTTTGTTGAAAATTCTAACAAATATAAGAAAAATATAATTAACTTTACAGGAATGGTTTTGTACCTGATAATGGGATTATTATTCACATGATGTAATTGATCTTTGCTGGGTTAGAAATTCTTGAACCTAGTTGAATAATAAGGTATTTCCATTGGAAATAAAAAGGCGTTTCCTTCAAAAGAAAACGCCGTTTATTGTGAGCTTTCCACGCCCTACCGTTATTAATGCGGGGAAATTCGCTCGGAGGTATTTGCTAACTTATCAATCCTGCAAAAACCGGATACAATTGCATCCCCAATAGCGCCCTCCTTTTGGGAGGGTTTGTCTACGACTCTTCGAGGGTGGGGTATAATTACTTTATCAAAACAAGTTTTTTGGTCTCGGATGCATATGATGTTTCTATCCTGTAAAAATAAACTCCGCTATTGAAGTTAGATGCATTCCAGTTTACTGAATGCAACCCAGGCTCCATGTTCTTATCCAACAGAGTTGAAACCGTTCTGCCGAGCATATCGTATAAGACGATCTTTACGGGTGATTCCCTCTGCAGGTTGAAGTAAATATTGGTTTCGGGATTAAACGGATTCGGATAGTTCATAGATATTCCTTTAATATTATCAGTTTGTACTGCCCTGGATTGTGTTATCCCTATAATTCCGTAATCATTCGAAAATGAACCGCCTGCATATATTACCGGGTAACTGCTGCTTGCTGAAATACTGTATGCTGCATCATTTGTGTTAGCCGGTCCGTTGAATTTACTTGTCCATAACGTGTTTCCGCCTTCTCCGTACTTCAGTGTCACTATATCGTTTGAACCGCCCGGTACCTGGCTTTGCCCTGTTACGAATATGTTAACTTCCCAGCATGGTATCTCCAAAACATAACCACCCGTCTTATCTGTTACACATGCCTTGAATATCACTTTTATATCATAGGCTTTATCGTTTGAGCCGCCGTCATATTTATTTAACCATGCCTGTCCGCCATCACTTGAATTATATTTTATTGTCAGATAGTCATAAGCGACCGGACTTGTTCCGGTTTGCGGGCCCTTGCTGTAACCTGTAACATATGCATTGCCGTAAACATCAATATCCAAACCGGTAGCGGCATCTGTATCGTTTATACCTGGATTTGTGTATCTTTTAAGCCATTGCTGCTGCCCGGCAGAATTATATTTGATAGTTGCATAATCAAGCTTGGTAGATCCGCCATGACTTGAACCTGTAATTAATATGTTTCCTGATAGATCAGTTTTAACTTCACTTGCAGCATCATCAAGAAAGGCCGGGCCATCATACCTGGCTGTCCATTGCTGGGTTCCCGCATTGTTATATTTAACTGTCAGCATATCAAAACCTTTGCTGTTTTGAAAGCTCTTACCTGTAACATAGACGTTACCGTTTGCATCCAGAGCGAGCGAAGATGCAATATCTTCTTTGCTTGAAGCGCCGTTATACCTTTTAGCCCATTGCAATACACCACTTGAATTATATTTCAGTGTCAGATAGTCGCCATTTAAATTATCATTGCCCCAGCTATCACCCGTCACATAAACATTACCCTGCGCATCCACACTTATTGCTCTTGCATAATCATAATAATAGCAATCTGTGTTAACAGCGCCGTTGTAGCGGGCAGTCCACTGCACAACACCATTTGTATTATATTTGATCGTGCAGTAATCCTCGCTGCCGTAGTCGCTTGAACTTCTGCTCCAGCCGGTTACATAAACATTACCGGCATTATCAATTGTAATGGCAGAGGCGTAATCTAGATTATGCCCCGGGCCGTCGTATCTTGCCACCCAGAGATAGTCGCCGTCATCTCCGAATTTTATAGTGGCAAAATCTTCCTTTGTTGAACTGCCTCCCCAGCTTACTCCAGTTGCGTAAACCCTTCCCTGGTTATCCTGTGCGATTCCGTTGCACTTATCAACCTGATTCCCGGGACCGTTATAACTGAATACACGCGAAATTACCTGTGAAAATGAAACTGATGCACTTGCCATCAGCATTATTGCTGTAAACAGTATTATCTTTTTCATTTTATTACCTCTCCTTTAGAATTGTTTAGATTTGTTTTTTTACTTTTAGATTGTTTCAAAAAAATCAGGTTTAACAAATCCTGGCTTATTTGATCAAGATCATTTTATTTGATTGAACGAAAAGTATGTTCCCAGTTTGAATATCGTACGCTTCCAGCCTGTAAAAGTAAACACCGCTTCCAAGATCATTCCCATTCCATACTTCAAAATACTTCCCTGCATTCAGTTCACTATTTAAAACTACTGATAATTCTTCACCCAGTGTATTAAATACCGATATCTTTACCTTAGACTGAGTGGGAATATCGAACTTAATTGTTGTATAAGGATTAAACGGATTCGGATAATTTGCAAACAGACCGAATGAACCGGGAATTTCCGAGCCTGTTTGCATTACAGAAGTCATAGCCGTTGTAAAACTTCTTGAGGCACTGTAGATACCTGTGTTGCATATGTTTGAAGAGTTAACCTTCCAGTAGTACCTCACATTTGGCTGCAGCCTACCTGCGGGGACAGTAATTGTAACCCCTGAAATGTTTCCGCTATCAAGCACAAGCGCTGTAAATCCAGTATCGGTTGCTATCCTGCAGCGGTACGATGAAGCAAGTGTGACTGAATCCCATACCAGAACCGGGGTTATGCCGGTAATTGAATTATTTGCCGGCAATTGCAGAACCGGCGTTCCCTGTAACTGCAGTACTGTTCTGAAATTCCTTACCGATGACCAGCTTGCACTTTCACCCACCTGGTTAGTTGCTTTTACACGCCAGTAATATAGAGTGTTGTGATTCAAAATAGATACCGGTATAACGTATTGTGATATATTTAAACCCGCGACATTATGCACTAAAAAAGCGAAGGCAGCATCTGTTGCAATTTGCACTCTATAATTAGAAATAGGCGGAGCGACATCACTCCAGTCAAGAGTACCTGTCAGCGAAAAACAAGTCTGCCCGTTATTTGGTGCACTTAAAGTTGCTGCACCCGGCAGAACCCAGCCGCCCGTAGTAGTCTTAATTACTGTTCCGTTGATCCCAACTGCCCAGCCTGTATTAGTATCTGTAAAAGAAACTGCCGAAAGAAGGTTACCGGTGCCGCTTGCCTGCTGAAACCAGTTTGCGCCACCGTTGGAGGTTTTCCTTATCGTACCGTAATCTCCCACAAAAACAGAGAATGTCTGATTCCTGACAGTAAGGCCGTTTAACCAGTTTCCCGTGCCGCTGGTTTGAGAAGACCAGTTATTTCCCAGATTAGTTGTTTTCCTGACCACGCCGCCTTCTCCAACTACTATTGCCTCGTTAGTACTTGTGAAGCTGACTTGCTCAAGCTGCATTGTAGTACCGCTTGGTATTTCTATCCAGTTTGTGCCGCCGTTCGTAGTGCGGATTATTTTGCCAAACTGCCCGACTGCAAATCCGTTGTTTGCATCAGCAAACGAAACACTGCTGAGATTGGATGTTATCCCAGTTGAAAATCCCACCCATGTAGTGCCTCCGTTTGTTGTCCTGAGAAAAGATCCATACCAGCCAACAACATATCCGGTTGTAGAATTTCTGAAACTGACAGAACGAAGCTGGAATCCAACGCCGCTGTTTTGAGAGCTCCAGTTCAAACCGCCATTGATAGTTTTCAAAATTACACCAACATCTCCAACGGCCCATCCTGTTGAGGCATCTATAAAAAACGCGCCAAAGAGATGAACACCTGTTCCGCTTGTTACTACAGACCAGTTTGTCCCGCCGTTGGTAGTGCGTATAATTGTACCTGATTGCCCGACAATAATACCGCTTGAAGAATTAGGAAAACAAACTCCGTTTAAGTTATTTGATGTGCTGCTTGTTTGTGTGTACCATCCATAGGGTTGTGAATATAATCTGACTGTAACAAGAATGTATAGAATAAATATTGTAAATTTTATTTGCCTCATAATACCACCCCATTAAATTTGCGTTAGCTACTATAAGGTAACTAATAACCCTATAATTGTTCTATTTGAGTAACGAATATTGCTAACTGTTTCTGTAAACATAATGGAATGAAATTCAGATAGCAATACTTATCACTAGCTTTTTTGGTGATTTTAGGGTTAATAGCGTGTTTTCGGTATGTGGTGTGATAGAGTACTTTTGGGGAGGGAAAAAAAAGCCGGCATTTCAAATTGATATACCGGCTAGACTCTTAATTTAGTGTGTACTACTCTACTTTGCTGTAAGCGTCAAGTATTCGGGCTGTTCTTACACCTTCTTTAACATCGTGTACCCGTATCAATTGTGCACCGTTCAATATTCCAACAGAATTCAAAGCAATTGTTCCTTCAAGCCTGTCATACACGTCTTCGCTGTTAAGCAGCTTGGCTATCATGCTTTTTCTTGAAACGCCGATCATTATCGGAGTATCAAGTCTTTTCAATTCCTGAAGATGTTTCAAAATTTTCAAATTATGTTCAACAGTTTTCCCGAAGCCAATGCCCGGATCAAATATTACCTGCTTTATGCCGGCGACGTTTGCCTGCCATGCTGCATTTTCAAAATATTGCAGTATTTCAGCCATAATATCTTTGTAGTGTGGATCTTTCTGCATATCACGAGGTGTACCCTTTATATGCATTGCAATGGCAGTAGCATTATGTTTTGCAATTACGGCAGCCATCTCTTTATCAAAATTAAATGCGCTAATATCGTTAACAATCAAAGCGCCGCTTGATAAAGCGTCATCAGCAACTCTGGCCCTGTATGTATCTACCGATATTGGAACAGCAACTTCATTTGCAAGAGCTTTTATTACAGGTATAACTCTTTTTAGCTCTTCTTCAGGGCTAACTTCCTCAGCGCCGGGGCGGGTTGATTCGCCGCCTACATCAATAAAATCAGCGCCTTCGGATTCCATTTGCTTTGCCCGTGCTATTGCTGCGCCAAGCTCCATATACTTGCCGCCATCGGAAAAAGAATCCGGGGTAACATTAAGCACTCCCATAACATGTGTTCTGGAGCTTAAGTCATAAACTTTTTTACCAAACTGGTATAAATAATTATCGTTCATTCTGTATTGTTGGTTGAATTATTTTTCTATTTCGTGATCTTCGATCTTTTTGAAAAGTATTTCCGGCGCATTCAATTTATGCCCGCCGGGAAGTGTAAGCTCATATGCTTTATCCCATTTTAGATTTTCTGTACTAACATTAAGCATATTCAGAATTTTTGCAGAAGTAAATGGCAAAACGGGATCAAAGAGAATTGCAAATGTATTGCAAAGCTGGAGGCATATATTCAGGATAGTACCGCATCTGGCTTCATCTTCTTTGACCACTTTCCATGGCTCGGTATCGTTAAAGTACTTATTGGCATCCCTTACCAGGTTCATAGTTTCACTTACTGCATCCTTAAATTTGTAATTTTCGTAATAAGATGCAATCCTTTCAACATATGATTTTAGGCTATTTATTATATTTTTGTCGATTTCCTCAAGAGAGCCTAAAACGGGTACTTTACCTCCGAAATACTTTTCATTGAAAACAAATGCTCGATTGACAAAATTACCAAGTATTGCGCCAAGCTCATTATTATTCTTGGCTTGCAGATCAACCCAGTAAAAATCAGTATCCTTGTTTTCGGGCATATTGCTTGCTATTGCGTAGCGGATTGAATCAGGATTAAACTTCTCGACAGCATCCTTTAGTAAGATAGCGTGTCCTTTGCTTTTTGACTGCTTGCTTCCTTCAAGATTCATAAATTCATTTGCGGGAACGTTATCAGCCAGTACAAAATCACTATGCGCCATAAGCATTGCAGGGAAAAATATAGCGTGGAATATGATATTATCCTTGCCTAAGAAATTTACAAGTTTGGTATCATCACTTTGCCAGTACTCTTTCCATTTTTCGGGCTCGCCTTTTTGTGCAAAAAGCTCTTTTGTCATTGAGATATATCCTATCGGCGCCTCGAACCAAATGTAAATTACCTTGCCTTCTTCGCCTTCAATTGGCACAGGTACGCCCCACTCAAGCTCACGCGTTATTGATCTATCCTGCAGCCCGGTTTTGAACCAGCCCTTGCAGTAATTTATAACATTCGGTTTCCAGTCGGTTTTGGAGTCAAGCCACTTTTCAAGTTTCGCCTGGTAATCTTTTAATGGGAAATAATAACTGACGGTTTCTTTAATAACGGGTGTATCACCTGTTAATTTTGATTTAGGATCGATAAGCTGAAGCGGTGAAAGCGCACTGCCGCAATTTTCGCATTCATCACCTGTTGCTTCTTCAAATCCGCAAATAGGACAGGTGCCGACAACAAATCTATCGGCAAGAAATCTTTTTTCCTTTTCGGAGTAAAGCTGCTTTTCGGTTTTTTTATAAAGCAGTTTTTTGTTGTAGAGATTCAGGAAAAAATCCTGCGCAGTTTTTGCATGTGTCGGATTGGATGTGCGTGAATAAATATCGAATGAAAGACCAAGTTCTTCATAAGCCTTCTTATTTGCGAAGTGATACTTATCAATAATTTCCTGTGTAGATAGTCCCTCTTTAATTGCAGCAAGTGCAATAGCTGTTCCGTATTCATCGGAGCCGCAAATGAAAATGATATCATATCCTGCAAGTCTTGAGTAACGCGCATACATATCTGCCGGTAAAAATGAGCCCGCTACGTGCCCGATATGCGTATAGCCATTTGTATATGGCAGTGCTGCGGTAACCAGTATTCTATTGTATTTCCCTGATTTTTTCATAATTATATACAAATATACCCAATGGAAAAACAAAAAGCCTGCCAAAAATACGGCAGGCTTAAATATTCATCCGATGGCTTAAAGCCATCGGATGAATGATTACTTGATTAAAACCATCTTCTTCGTTTCCCTGAATGAACCAGATTCGAGAGAGTAGAAGTACATGCCCGATGCAAAGTTAGTACCATCGAACTTAACTTCATAGCTGCCGGCCTTTTTGAACTCGCCCGATGAGAATACTTCCCTGCCGAGCAAATCATAAATTCTGATGTTCACAAAGTTATCTTTCGGAATATCATACTTTATTGAAGTTACAGGATTAAACGGATTTGGATAATTTTGATATAAATTGTATTTTTTAGGAGTTACACCATTAAAAGGTTTACCAGATATTTTATTTGAGTTTAAGACATTCAGGAACTTTAGGTCAGTTGATAATTTATTCTGAAGTTCAAGATAGTTTGATGGATTAAATTTTTCAATTCTTCTTTTTAACTCAATTTTTTCATCATTTGAATACTTCACATTTTTACTATTTTCAAAATTGTCCTCATTCGATCTTTTGAAAACATCTTTGACAATTTTATGTACCGGATTCTTGTCTAGCAGCCTTTTCAATTTCTTTTCATTCTGCCAAACCGAATTGCCTTTACCTAAACCGCCGCCCTGTCCCATAGTCAAAACTACTGCGCTCCTATCCCAGCTTGCATTCAACCTTGCTATGGGATCCGGATGATTATTCATAATATTTTCGTATCCGGCAATCGCATCTGTATAATTTACGGTTTTAACAATACACATAAGCACATATTTGTAGGCTTTGTCAACTAATTGGCTGTTTAATTGATATTGGTTGATTTTTTGTTCGAGATATGTTTTCAAATTATTAAATAGCCCCGAAGTAATATTTTGATTTTCAATTGTATCGCTTTCAAGATAATTCAGATACAATTCACTAAGCGACATAAGAAAATAATTACTGCTATCGTGATCATTAATAAGCTGTTTACATTTTAATATTGCTCCTGCAAAATCTTTCTGGTTTCGCTTCATTATTGCTTCATAAAAGAGGGTTTTATCACTTGCAATAAAACTATTCTTTGTGTTTGCACTTATACTCTTTAGACTTTGAGTTTCATTACTTCCACCGCCCATTCCTCCGCCGGCACTGGTAATAAAAATAGTATCATACAATCCGTTACCTAAGTTATGCAGTTCATTACCAATTATCTCACCTATATCTTCAGGACAATCATTATAATATGGATCAAATAAAACATCAACTCCTGAACCATAACAAGAAATATCAAAACTTTGACTGGAAACTGAAGGAGACCAGAAATTGTCAATTGCATTATATATATTATCCCTAGTGCACAACTCACCTAAGATGTGCGGGTTACTATTTTGACTCCCCAAAGTAAAACAATTACGACCATAAGGTGATATAATTGGCAACGCGTCTAAATCGAAACCAACACAATTGGAAATTTCAGAATTAACATTATTATGTCCACCCATCCATAGCAACTGGCCTGAGCTGGTTTCGATTGGCGCCATTTGTACCATTGAAGACGTTTGAAGCAAAAGTGAACCATCAGCCGAATTCAACAAATTGGAAAAAACATTCATGTTTGATTGCTGTAATGTCAAAGCATTTGAACTTAGCGAATTAGCAAAAGTATTGTTCTTGACATACCCGCTAATATTATATGCAAAAATGCCATATGAACTTATTCCGCTAAGCGGACTGATAACATTACCTTTGATAAAGAATGGCAGTTGATTTGCAGAGAGACAACCAATTGAGATTGGATATAAACCGCCGTTTATTGAATTATTAATAATGTAAAGAGCATAAGCAGAACTGCCGGCTATTTCACCATCGCCTTCGCTATCATAATTAAGAAAGCTAATTCCCGTAGCGGTAGTATTTGAACCTAAATTTATAATATTTGATTGAATCATAATATTAGATTCATTGGTTGCTTTTATTCCACATGCACCAAATTGTGATGCCGGAACGCTAATTGTATTATTTACAATACTGCATACAGTATTAAAAACTTCGATAGAATTAGCAGCATTACTGATCGTGCAGTTTTGTATAACCGATTGAGATCCGGCGCCGTCAAGTTTTATACCGCTCCAAATATCACCAATGTTAAGCGATGTAAAAGTACAGCCATTCGCGTCAAGGTATGCACCATTTTTGAACTCAATTGATGCGCCCTGACCGAACCTAACTGTTGTTCCGGGCTCGACCTTCATGTATGAATCAGAACCGTCAAATGTTATCTTGCAGTCATCCGCAATTTCAATGCTGGTGGAATCAGAGAGTATTATAGCACCTCCGCTGTCTGCAATTGATTCATATGATGAAATAAAATCTTCGGGGCAAGCATTGGAAACTATATACCTGCCATTATCAAACAAATGAACTGTCGGGGCATTAACATAAAAATCTGCACCGCAGTTTAACAATGTCGCATCATCATGTACTTCTATTATAGAACCCGGGTGCTGAGTCAACTTAGAATCTGAATTGAACCTAAAGAAAGAATTGCCCTGAAGTGTCATTTTAGAATTTGTCCTCATCAATACCAAACCACTCTCCCAAACTTCAGAATTACAATAGCTCTCAAACAAGATGTGAGCCCGTTCATTTGCGTTACTGCTTGCCTGAAGGTCTAAGAATGCATCAGGTTTAATAGAAAGAAACGTTCCATAATCGCCTGAGCTATATTTCTTAAATCTTAACAGCCGTTCCTGGTTGTTGCTTCCTTTTGCTATACGCAAAGCCGTGCCTTCTGTTATCGCGATTGGTGGCGGATAATTGGTTAAGAATGGCGCGGCGGTCGGTGTAGTTATTTCGACCGGATTGCCATTTACGTCATTTTTTTCGATTATTAAATTTAAAGTCAAAAAACCAATTGTATTATATAGTTCATTAAAATAATGATTTTGAGTAGGAGATCCAGGCAAGTAATCAGATGTGCAATATTGCCTTGGGTCTATCGGTATTATTGTATATGGGTTTGGGGTTGGATATGTGCCTGACAAAGTTCCTCTGTCATACTTGAAACCTCCTTCATAATCTTTTGGAAGATGTGATGCTGGATCTGGACATGCTTCCCAGCTTTTCAGAACTCTGCTGCTTGGAAATGGCTCGTTGTCACACGAGACACCATTGTTCTTCCATGTGTAATATAGTCTTGGTGCAGCATCATTAAACAAGAAACCAAGGTCCTGTGCATTGAACATACCGCTGGCATCAAGATGCACTGTAATTTCATCATTTGGCGCCTGATTGGTGTCTGGTACATACGGTGCAGCATCCCGCCACCAAAAACAAAATTTATAACTGCCTGTACCAAAACAAAAGTCTGTTGCCGCAATATCTCCACCAGATTCTCCATCCCACTGACCGCATAAAGTGCCACCCGGTGCGACTTTATGCACTGTTACTATTCTATTCTCATTTGTATTATAATGTGCACCTGAAGTGACCTCGATTTTGTAGACAAAAGATTAAGGTGTATATTCGTAAAAGAAAGGAATATACCCGTGGAAGAGAAAAGAATCAGGCGTACATTTGACAAGGATTTTAAGATATCAGCAGTTAAAATGGTTATGGAAGGTAAACAGAGCTTAAGCTCTGTTGCGCGGGATCTTGGCATAGCTGAGAATACTTTACAGAACTGGAAGAATAAATATCTCAAAGAGATAACGCCTTTACCTGATAATGCAACCGTTAGTATGGCAGAGCATAAACGTCTTTTGAAAGAACTTGCTATGGTCAAGGAGCAGCGTGACATTTTAAAAAAAGCCGTGGGATTC
>JAIOIK010000171.1 GCA_019912545.1 Ignavibacteria bacterium
AATTATCACTGTCAAAAATGAAGTAACCAAAAGTATTTTTCTCATTTTTTTATTCATTTTTTTATCAAAAATATTTTCTTTGTGAATAAAATGTCTTCAGCTATAAGTTTTTAAAAAGATTTACATCTAGTCTGATTTGATGCGTTCCATTCAAAACTGTACGAGCCCGCCTTCAGATCTTTAATAACAAGAACAACAATCTCTTACCCGTCATAGTATAAAAAAAATTTTTTGATTGAACAAGTCCCGATTCAGTGATCCGTAATCAGGAATTAGTGACGGGATTTTTCATGGCATAGTTCTTTACAGTTTTCTTAAATTTTTGTTTTAATTGTCAGTAAATTACATGAAGTATCATTGTGTCCTGTTAACTGTAAATTCACCCCTGCACTGATATGTTGCTGCTCCGTCTGTAAATGTTCCGCTGAAACTGCCCTTTATCTTTCCGCCAACTGCCTCGTACAGAGATACTGAACCTGTTATTGAAGTTGCAGTGAAACTGCCGCCCATGTATGAAAGAAATCCGAATGTAAATGCCGGTGATCCTGCTGCGTTCCCGTCAAATGTAACTGATACACTCTGTGAAGTAGCTGTATCATTCATCAGGCAATATGTATTGTTTTGAGTGCCGGAATAGGATCCCCTGCATAGATTCCTGTCTGTAAAGTAAAGAGTATCCGCGCTGCCGCCTGTTGGTATAACTATTATATAATTCACAAACGGAGTGTCAATATTCTGCGACGTGCTGTTTGTTACCGGGTTATTGTTGCCGCAGCTGCAGAGTATTACACACATCAAAAGTGCAGGCGGGAGAAATAACTTTATTGTTTTCATGTTGTATTCTATTTTAGATTTATTAGTTAGTTCTTAATTAGTCTTTCTGCTGCCAACAACTATTCCGGTACCTTTGATGAAGATTATATCGGTATAATATTCCTTGTCATTGTAGCGCACTGTTTCCCATGACATGCCCTGGTTAGAAGATTTGATTATGATGTTATCACCAACTGCCCAGTAGTAGTTGCCTTCTAAGTAAACTTTCTTCAAATTCTTATTTGTGTTGGCGTAAACGCTTATCCAGAATTCACCGCGGTCCTGTGTTCTTAAAATAAGACCGCCGTCTCCAGCAATGATCCCTACCGGATCAATAAAATCTACACTATTGAGGTTATTGTCATAATTGAGGCTCACATCATCCCAGCTGCTTCCAAGGTTTGTTGTTTTTAAAATTTTACATGAGTGTCCGCAAACAACTGCCTCAGTGCCGGGGGATGAAGAAATGAACTTTACACTGTTTGTGTAATTAGTAGTATTAACAGGCGGGCGTGTTTGCCATGTATTTCCGCCATCTGTTGTGATACCAACACTATCAGCAGGCTCAGTTGGTATAACCATACCGCGCATTTCATCAGAAAAATCAACGGCATGTAAACCTGATGTTGGTAAGTGAGCAAGCGAGTATGTCCAGTTTGAGCCGTTATCTGAAGTTTTGTACATTCCGCTTAAACTGCCAACAATTATGCCTCCGTTTTCGGTATTTGTACCAGTGATATCATAAAAGTTTTGGTCAGGTATAACCGGAGAGTACCAATTTGCACCGGAGTTTGTTGTTCTCATTATCGCATAGCCATTGTTGCCTATTGCGGTAACAGTGCTTAAGTCATAATTAAAGCAGCTTACACCCTGGATACTTGTAATGCTTACAGAGATTCCGGTAACTCTGATATCGTTTACAGTCCAGGTTTCGCCGGCATTATATGTGTATAATGATATTGCCTGGAACGGGTTATCGCCCGGAGGATTTGGTTCGTTTATGCCGCTTAATTCCCCGTTACAATCCGAAGCTATGAAGCTTAAACAAATGCAAACCAGCGTAATGAAGATCAAATTTTTTTTCATGTTAGTTTTTTTTAATTTATTAGAAGACGACCTTAATCTTAATCTGTGACAAAGATAAACTTTGAGGTATGGCAAAGCAAAGAAAATTAAGCCAATTTGTGGCATAAATTAGCAAGTGGACGGGAAATAGTTGGCATTTAATTACAAAAAATTGATAAATTAGCAAAATTTCTTCAACAACTGTGGCATAAAAACCAGGGCTATGGAAAATTCTCAATCGGCTGTAATTTTAAGATCGCTTTGAAAAACGGAATTCAAAGAGTTTGGCCGCTTTGTTCAGTCTCCTTATTTCAATAACCGTGATGAAGTTATCAGGCTGTATGATACACTGAAAGCCTACTCTCCGCAATTCAATTCAAAACATTTGATGGAAGAAAGATTATATTGATGCCTATAAGCACTTTCTCGCCAGGGATAAAACCGCTTCAAAAGCTGCACTTGAAAAAACTAGCCAGTTTGTCAGGTTTGTTTCAACTTTACTGAAGATCCGCTTAAGCGGGAAGGCTGATGAATCAGAAATGCTGAAGAGGGAAATATCAAAAAGCGATTATTTTAATCTTAAAGACTGGCTGCTTGAAAAAGCAGATGAATTGATAAAAATCAAAAGATGAAATAGGTAGAAATTTGTATTGGGGAATTAATTTTCAAGAGGTCTTGAGAAAAATGAAAAAAACAACTAAAACCCGGGACCAATAAGAAAAGCTGAAAGCTCTATGCTAAAACTTCATCACTCACCAGGTAAAATCTTCCGATCTTTGCTTCAAACTTTTCGCCATTTGGCCGCATCATTGTGTATGATCCTTCCATTGTCCCCCAGCTTGTGTTTAACGGAGAGAAACTTGAATACTCAAAGGACTCTCCGGGTTCTATCTCTGGGGTATAACCTACAACGCCCGGGCCTTCGGTCTTATTCATATCTCCTTCAGCGTTTATGATTATCCAGTGCCGCGAAAGTAGTTTCGCCTTTTCAGTGCCTTCGTTTGATATAATTACTTTGTAAGAAAAAGTAAAACGGTCAAGGTCCGGACTGGATTGCTCGGGGATATAGTCAGGAAAAACCTGTATCCTGATGCCCTCTGTAACTGTATTTGAACTGACAATTGTAGTTTCTTTTTCCATGTGTAATTTTAATACAATATTTGAACATAATCAATGAGTTTGCAGAGGAAGACTAATTTTTGCATAAGATTGTTTGATCCTTCTTTCCGAAATAGGCGTAATAATGAGGTGAAAGCAAATTCACTGAGATGCTAAGTTGAAGTTACTCTAGGCTTTATCTCTTCTGCAGGAGCGCCATTAGATTTTACGGCATGACGCTCACCGATCTGCTGTCGCCACATAGCGTAATAGAGTCCCTTAGTATCTATAAGTTCACCATGCCTGCCTTCCTCTATAATATTGCCTTTTTCAAGCACATATATATTATCAGCGTGCATTATGGTTGATAGCCTGTGGGCAATAAGTATAGTAATGTGATCAGTCCTGGCAGATACATCGCGGATTGTCTGGCCAATTTCTTCCTCTGTGAGTGAATCAAGTGCAGAAGTTGCTTCATCAAATACAAGCAGCCTTGGTTTGCGAAGAAGGGCACGTGCAATAGAAAGTCTCTGCTTCTCGCCCCCGGATACTTTCACACCGCCTTCTCCGATAACTGTATCTATTCCTTTTCCGGCTCTTTCAAGCAAGCCCTGGCAGGCTGCTTTATTCAATGCATCCAGTATGTCAGCATCGGTTGCAGCAGGATTTACGAAAAGTAAATTTTCTTTAATAGTACCCGCAAAAAGCTGTGTATCCTGTGTCACAAATCCAATCTGATTCCGCAATTTATCAAAATCAATTTTGTCTCCGGGCACACCGTTATAGAAAATCTCTCCTTTAAGCGGAGTGTAAAGGCCAACCAGCAGTTTTACCAATGTTGTTTTACCTGAGCCTGATGGCCCGACAAATGCAACTGTTGAGCCTAAATGAGTTTGGAAAGAAATATTTTCCAGTGCATAAGTTGAAGCGCTTTGATGCTTGAAGGTCACATTCTGAAATGCAAATGTTTCAATCTCGCCTATTAGTACCGGTTTTTCAGGGCGCTTTTCAAGGGGAGTATCAACGATCTCCTTAAAATTACCAAGAGAGACTTCTGTTTCCCTGTAAATATTAATAATATTTCCTAATTCCTGCAGCGGCCCGAATATAAAAAACGAATAAACATATAATGAGAAGAACTCTCCCGCCGTTATCACTCTTGAAAAAATAAGGTACATCATCAAAAATAAAATAGATGTCCTCAGGAAATTCACAAGGGTTCCCTGGATGAAACTCAAGCCGCGGATGAAACGGACTTTCTTGAGTTCAAGCCCGAGGATCTTTTCAGTTGTTGAATTAAGCCTGTTAATTTCCTGTCCGGCAAGCCCAAGGCTTTTAACAAGCTCAATGTTGCGGAGTGACTCCGTTGTTGTTCCTGCAAGCGCAGTTGTTTCGCCTACTATTTTTTTCTGAATGATCTTTATTTTCCTGCTGAGCTTTGAGCTTATGAATGCGATCAGCGGAGCAGTTATAGCGTAAACAGGAAAGATCAGCCAGTGAATGGAAAATGAATATATGGTGACGAATATAAAACCGATCAACGTGGTGTATACAATATTGATCGAAGCAGCAATAAGCCTTTCAACATCTGTCCGTACCTTCTGCAAAACGCCCAAAGTCTCACCGCTTCGTTTATCTTCAAAAACCTGGTAGGGAAGCTCAAGCGAGTGTTTGATGCCATCGGCATAAATTTTTGCCCCAAGCTTCTGGGTTATCATGTTGATATAGTAATCCTGGAAATTTTTGGCTACACGCGAAACAAAGGCGGCCCCAATGCCAAGCCCCAGCAGCAATCCAACCCCCTTGAAGAACTGCTCCTGGGTGTATTTATCGAATTTTGTGGCATAATCATCAATTATATAGCGCAAAATAATGGGGTCCATCATTGAAAATAGCTGGTTAATTGCGGCTAAAGAGAGTGCTACTATGATATATGCTCTGTAATTCCTTAGGTATTTTAGGAGTAATTTCATCTAACGAAGTGTTTTAAGGTGCAATTTTAGTTAAATTTATCTTATCAAAAAAGGTATGAATTGTGATTTAAGGCTAATTAACTATTTTTTATTTTGTTAAGAAATTGTTATCTTTGTGGAACACATCTAATCAACAATACAATAACAATTTAACCAACAAAATCACATGACTAGAGAAGAAATTATTACTCAAATGGCTTCAGATGCCAGCACCACAAAGGTTGCAGCAAAAGCAGCTTTGGATTCATTTATCGGATGCGTAACAAAGACTTTGAAAAAAGGCGGAAAGGTTTCGCTTGTTGGATTCGGAACATTTTCAACTTCAAAAAGAAATGCAAGAGTTGGCAGAAACCCGCAGACCGGAGCTTCTATCAATATTGCTGCAAGAAAAGTTGCAAAGTTCAAAGCTGGTAAGGGACTTTCTGATACCGTTAACGGCAGATAAGTATTAGCATTTTGTATTAGAAAAAGGACGGCATTGCCGTCCTTTTGTTTTATGTAAGTCATGTCAGGTCCTTAGACCTGACATATTAATATTTCACTACATTTCACGAAAGTTTGTGCTTACAACAAGCAGTTTAATGGTAAGATATATCACCACAATTGTGGATAGAACAAGAAACCATATCAATACTCTTGATAGAAGGCTGGATTTTTTTGCGGTATTTTCGTTTGAAGAACTTATTTGTAGATATCTTTACGGTGTGCAATTCTGTGAATAACTATATTTTGACCGTCTAAATCAAAAATTGCCCGGTAATGGCCAATCCTGAATCTATATGTGGATAATGCCTTGCCGCTTAGTTTAATTGCAAAGGAAAATGGGTCTTTACTATATTCTTCTAATTTCTTGCCAATAAGAATAACATCTGACTGATTGATTTTTCTTAAATCTTTAATTGCGGATTTTGTAAGTAGAATCTTATACATTAAATACTTCTTTGAAGTCCTTAAATTTCTTTTCTTTGTATTCCTTACGTGAACGTTCTACAGACTTGACAAATCTCTTGCTCGATAAGGCCTCAATATTCTCCAATACATCTTCCATATTTTCTTTGACAGCCTGATTTATGATCTCTTTTAGTTGTTCTATAGTCAAATCACTGATTTTCTTTGCTTTCATTTTTGTTTGATTTACTTATCTCCAAATATACACTTTTTTTTGAAGATTTAATATATTCGTTGAAGATGGTTCTGTCTGAAAGAGTCATTGAAAAAGATAAAGACATTTGAATATTCTACTTCCCTAAAATAAAAATTACCGGATTCTTACCGAATTCTGTCCTGTGCTTCTTCCAAATAGAAATTGTCTCCGTTCTGATAAATTCATCCACCATTGTCAGATTTTTTGAAACAGAGAGTTTTAGTTCAGAACTGCATGTTTCCAATATCTCATTAAAAAGCTTGTCATTCCTGTGGGGAGCTTCGATAAATATCTGAGACTGGTTTTCAAGCCTGATTTTTCTTTCGAGTTCTTTTAACTTTTCTCTTCTTGCTTTCTGGTCAATTGGCAGGTAACCGATGAATGCAAAGTTCTGCCCGTTTAGCCCCGATGCCATCAAAGCCATAATGATTGAAGATGGTCCTGATAGCGGAATAACTCGGATTTTTTTTTCATGCGCCAAAGCAGCAATTACTGCCCCGGGATCTGCAATGCAAGGCGCACCGGCCTCAGATAATAAACCAATATTATGACCATTTATTGCTTCATCAAGATATGAAGAATACTCATCCGGATTGGTATCTTTTGTCAGTAAGTAGAATGTTAGCTCTTTAAGCGGCTTTTTCAATCCCGCAAGCTTTAAGAACTTTGCGGCAGATTTTATGTTCTCTACTATATAGTGATCTATTTCGTTTATCAGCTTAAAAACCTGTGCCGGTATTACTGAGGCAAGATCATCGCTGCCAAGTGAGGTTGGAATCAGGTATAGTTTTCCTTTTTGCATTAAATTATATT
The DNA here is from genome assembly GCA_019912545.1 of Ignavibacteria bacterium. Classification (GTDB taxonomy): domain Bacteria; phylum Bacteroidota; class Ignavibacteria; order Tepidaquicellales; family OLB5; genus OLB5. The sequence goes on from JAIOIK010000171.1 coordinate 6,907, forward strand.
TACAAAGTTATCTGGTTAATCAAAACCGTTAAAACGGTTACATTTTTTCCATTTCAAATTATTCCCGCGAGTAAAGTCGCAGGCTAAAGAAATTTTTACTAATATGAACTTATTAATCTATATACTAACAGTTTTCAGCCTGTTTTCGTGCAACGAAGGTGAAAACAAGTCAAATTTCTCAAATAATGACTTAAATAAAAAGGTAATCACAAGGGATAGCGTTAAAAACAATATCCCTGAAGGATTGCATAGATTGTTAAAAGCTTATCCCGATTTTCTCAAATCAGCCGATGAAAATAATCTTTACTGGATAGACGGAACCGTTATGCAGTGGGATGATGGCATTCAGGGCAAAACCCACGATGAAATGCTGGATAATCCCGATCTTGAAGACATGATGTCGCAAAAGTATGTTAAAGGTGCTGACTGGAATTCGCCCCCCGATGAGAATTTTGAGCCCGGCAGAATAAGATATGAACCGTTCTTCACTAAAATGTACGGTTCCTCTTCCGGCGAAGTGCAGAATAATCTGACAACAGTTAAATGGCTGCCCTCAATTTGCGGATGCACCGTGCAATTTAGTAATGTTAACAGCGCGGCTGATAAGCTGAAGGAAGTTTCCGATGAACTGGAAGCAGCGCTCGGAGCGGAGTATCACAAATACGTAAGCAAAACCGCTGGAACATTCAACTGGCGTAATATTGCCGGTACAAGCAGACTCAGCACTCACGCTTTCGGCACATCAATTGATGTTAATACAAAGTACTCAAATTACTGGAAGTGGGATGGAAACATGGTCTGGAAAAACCAGGTGCCGATGGAAATTGTCGAAATTTTCGAGAAACATGGATTCATCTGGGGCGGTAAATGGTATCACTACGATACCATGCATTTTGAATACAGGCCCGAGCTTGTGGGGGAGTGAATGATGTATTGAGCATGACCGGAATAAAGGCTATATTTAGGTCAATTTAAAATTAGTATTTATGAAATACAGCAAACAAATTAAACCAATTAGCTATTTGAAAGCTCATGCATCTGAGATGGCTGCAGATGCCTTTGAAAACGGTAACACTTACATAATTACTCAGAATGGGAAAGCTAAAATGGCTCTTATGGATATTAAAGAATATCAAAAATTGCAGGATAAACTTGCATTGCACAAAATAATTGCAATTTCCGAAAAAGAGATTTCTTCGGGGAAAACGACACCTTTGAATGAAACATTCGAAGAGCTTGAAGTCAAGATTTCCAGATTAAAGAGTGAATGCAATACAAAGTAGAATTTTCTGAATCAGCCAAGAGTGATTTATTTGATATTTACTATTATGTAGCTATGAATGATTCTTTTGATAAGGCCGATAAATTGATGAAAAAAATCAAGAACAAATGTGAGACATTATCGAAAATGCCGGATAGAGGAATCAGAGTTAAGGAGATATATGAAGAAAGACCGGACCTAATGCAGATCTTCAGCAGTCCATATAATATAATTTATAAAACTGAGTCAAATTCTGTTTATGTAATTGCGATTTTGGATGGTAGGAGAAATTTACAGGAATTACTGGGAGATAGAATATTAAGATAATTCAATTGTATCCACCCACTCCCTCAACCTCTCCGCCGCCTTTTTCCCTGCCTTTTTTTCAAACTCCTCAAAATTCTCCTTCATCGCTTCTTTGATCTTCTCAACTGAGCCGAATTTCTTCAGCAGCTTCTGAGCCGTCAATTTGCCGATGCCTTTAATATCCTCAAGCTCGCTTTTTAATGTGCGCTTATCGCGCAGTGAGCGGTGGAATGTTATTGCAAAGCGGTGAGCTTCATCCCTTACTCTTTGAAGCAGCTTAATGCCGCTTGATGTTTTGGGTATTGATTGTGGATCGCTTGCTCCCGGCAAGTAAACTTCCTCCAGCCGTTTTGCCAGCCCTATGATATTCTGATTCTCAATCCCAAGATCACTCAGTACTTTCACAGCCGAAGAAAGCTGACCCTTGCCGCCATCAATTACGATTAAGTCAGGGACTGAATCAAAACTGGGATCAGAGGAAACCTCACCCTCTCCATGAGTCAACGAATCCGTGGATTCGTTGACCAGCTCCCTCTCCTGAGAGGAGAGGGGGAGATCGGTATCTAAAATTTCTGATGAGTTGGATAAGTTTGAGGTTTGGTTCTCCTCTCCTTCCAGGAGAGGGGTTAGGGGTGAGGTTAAAGCGGCTTTGATTTCATCCAAGACACTTTCAATATCATTCAAAACCGCATCATTTGTAAATCGCACAATCTTGTAACCAATATTTTCAAGTTCTGTTTGCCTGTTGGCATCATACTCTTTGTTATCGGGTAAATCATGAATTGACCCATCAATTTCAATAATCAGATGTTTTTCGTCGCAATAAAAATCAACAATATAATAACCAATCGGATGCTGCCTTCTGAATTTAAAATTTCCGGCTTTCTTGTTCCTCAATGCCTGCCATAATTTGTTTTCTGCTTTCGTTTCTTTTTTTCGTAAAGCCCTGGCTTTTTCTTTTTGATATGGGATTGCTGGTTTGATCACCTCACCCCCCATCCCCCTCTCCTGCAAGGAGAGGGGGGGTTTGTTATCAATAATTTTTGATGAGGCAGACAGACTTAAAGCTTCTCTCCCCTCTCCCTCAAGGAGAGGGGTTAGGCCTGCCTGCCGGAGCACCGGCGCAGGCAGGGGTGAGGTTAAAAGTGAACTCACTTTCTTCTCAGCAATCTTCCTGAACCTTCGGCTTATCACTTCGCGCATCGAGGCAAAGTCATCCGGCCTGCCAACTTCGTTTAATGCAGATTGTATCTTGAACTTCCGGTAATCACTTTTCTTCGGTTTGCCATCCATAAAAACCACCATTGAAGCGACAGTATCGGTGCCCTGTATATTTGAAATATCAAAACATTCAATTCTGCGAGGCAGCTTTGTCAGTCTTAGGTCGCGTTTTAACGAAGTCACTGAATTCGGAATGAACTCGCGCTTTAAGCGCTGAAGCTTCAGTTCATCAAGCATATACCTTGCATTGGTTTTAACCATTGCAAGCAATTGCACTTTCTCGCCGCGCTTTGGTATCTTAAACTCAACCTTTTTGTTAAAATTCTTAATGAACCACTCTTCGAGTGCTTCGATACTGCTCTCTGTTGAGTCAGCATCTTCCGGCAAATGGATCTCATCCGGAATAAACGTATTTTCTGAATAGTAACGGAATATTACGCTTTCAAGTATCTCCACCGGTTCTTTATCTTCAACTGTATCAAGATAGTAATGCCGCTTACCTATCACTTTGCCGTCGCGGATGTTCAGTATCATCGCGCATGCATCATCTTCTTCCTTAACAAAATTAATAATATCCTTATCCAGAAAGTCTTCGGAAACTATCTTTTGTCTTTCGGTATAGACTTGCAATGAATCTATCTTGTTGCGCTGAATTGCGGCTTCTTCAAACCGTTCATTCAGTGCCGCGTCTTTCATCTTCTCTTCAAGCTCGCGTATTAAGGTAAGTGTCTTGCCCTGCAGGACTTTCTCAACTTCATATATCATTTCGTTATACTTTGCCTGCGTAACAAGGCCTTCGCATGGACCCTCACACTTGTGTATGTGATACTCCAGACACACCTTAAACTTTTTCTTCTCAATTGATTCCTGCGTTATGTTCAGGCTGCAAGTTCTTATCATAAACAGGTCACGAAGCATTTTAAGAGAAAACTTCATATTGCCAACATCAGTGTACGGACCAAAATATTTTGAGCCATCATTACGGCGTCTGCGTGTCGGGAATACTCTGGGGTATGGCTCGTTAGTAACAACAATGTATGGGAAACTCTTGTCATCTTTTAAGTTAACATTATATCTTGGCTTAAGCTGTTTGATAATGTTCATCTCAAGGATAAGAGACTCAACCTCTGAATCTGTATTTATTATCTCCACATCCCTTATCAGCGATATCATTTTTGATATCAGCGGCCCAACCGGTTTTGTCATGAAGTAAGAACGGACACGGTTGCGAAGGTTCTTTGCCTTGCCAACATAAATTACCTTGCCGGTCTTGTCCTTAAACTGGTAAATACCTGGACCTCCGGGGAGATTATCCAGTTTTATCTCAAGAGGTTTACGTTCTGCAGTTTTAGTCATAAATTTCGTCCAAAATCGCACAAACATTAAAAAAATTAAAGGTAATTTAAAATAAGACTTGACAAATAGTTTTTCTCATGTTAAATTGCGTTCATAAATTAAACATTGTTTAAAAATTATACAGTGAATTAAAATGAGCATTGAAGAACGAAAAGAGCGCGAAAAACTTGAAATGAGGCAGCTAATTATAAAAACCGCAATGAAGCTCTTCGCAGCAGAAGGAATTGAAAACGTCTCGATAAGGAAAATTGCCGAAAAGATAGAGTATTCGCCCGGCGCGCTTTATTCTTATTTCAAGGATAAAGGCGAAATAATCCATGCAATCCATGAAGAAGGATTTGAAAAACTTTATGCACTTCAAAGAACACTTGATGGCGTTGAAAATCCCAAGGAGAAACTTTTCAAAATGGGAAGGCTGTACATGAAGTTCGCCATGGAAAATAAAGACTATTACGATCTCATGTTTATAGCCAAAGGTGTTGGAGAAAGAATCTGCGAGAAACAAGAATGGGATTCTGGGCAGCGCTCATATGATTATTTGAGAAACACGGTCAAAGATTGCATTGAAGCAGGATACCTCAAAGAATCGGATATTGATGCGGCTGCTTTTGCAATTTGGGGATTCGTTCACGGTATGGCAGCGCTTATCATTCGCGGCAGGTGCGCTATGATGCCTGAAGAAATGATAAATAATGTTGTTGAAGGAAGCCTTAAATTTATTTATTCAAACATAAACATCGAACAAAGGAATTAGGATCAATGAACAATGAACAATGAACAATGAACAATAATTAGCAAAAGCAAAAGCAATATATTATATAAAATAATTATGCAAACAATACTTGGATCAACCGGAATAATAGGTAGAGAGCTTGCCAAAGAGCTGACAAAATACTCACCTCACTTAAGACTCGTAAGCAGGTCGCCCAAAAAAGTTAACCAAACCGATGAATTATTCACAGCAGATCTCCGGAAGCAGAATGAAGTCATTAAAGCAGTTAAAGATTCGGAAACAGTATATCTAACGGCAGGATTAAAATATAACACAAAAGTATGGAGCGCAGAGTGGCCCCTGATAATGAAGAATGTTATTGAAGCATGCAAAGAAAGCGGCAGTAAGCTTGTATTTTTTGATAATGTGTACTCATACGGCAGGGTTGATGGCTGGATGACCGAGGACACTCCAATGAATCCCGTCAGCAAAAAAGGAATTGTCAGAAAACAAATTGCTGAAATGATATTGAATGAAGTTAATACGGGCGCGCTGAAAGCACAGATCGTTAGGGCGGCTGATTTCTACGGTTACGGCACACTCGCATTTGTAACCATGATGGTGTTTGATAATTATGCAAAGGGCGATAAAGCCCAGTGGCTCTTAAGCGATAAGTTCCTCCATTCATTTACATACGCCCCCGATGCCGCCAGGGCAACTGCCCTGCTGGGGAATACAGAATTGGCCTACAACCAGCTTTGGCATCTGCCAACCGATAAAAATGTACTTACAGGCAGAGAGTTCATTGAGCTTACCGCTTCTGCATTCGGCGTTAAGCCAAAATTTATGAATGTTCCCAAATGGATGCTTAGAGTTATCGGACTCTTTACCCCCGAGATCAGGGAATCAATTGAAATGCTCTATCAAAATGACTCCGACTACCTGTTCTCAAGCGATAAATTTGAAAAGGCATTTGGAATCAAGCCAACAACATATAGGCAGGGGATATCAGAAACTGTGAAGGCAATGAGCAGTTAACAATCGGCAATTATCAACAACAAAAAACTTTGATTATTAATGTTTAATAAACAATTTAGAGAATGTATAAATATCTGATCATAATACTAATGTTTTCTTCAAATCTCCTTGCGCAAAGCACAGGAACCATTACCGGGAAAATTACCGATAAAGAGTCACAGGCAACGATTACAGACGCAATTGTATCAATATTAAATACCGAACTCAAAACTGCAACAAGTGCAGAAGGGATTTTTACTTTCAAAAATATTCCCCTCGGTACATACGAGATCAAAGTATCAAGCCTGGGCTATGAAACAATTGTACAGACAGATATTGTTGTGCTTTCATCCAGGCCAACAGATGTTGAAATAGGGTTGCTGCCTTCATATATTACAACAGATCAAATTGATGTTGAAGGAAAGTATTTCCAGAAATCAACGGATGTTAGCACAAGCAGTTATAACCTTGATTTTGAAGAAATACGCCGCTCTCCCGGAGCTGTTGAAGATATTTCAAGAATGGTGCAGGTACTGCCCGGAGTTTCGCCGGCCAATGATCAAAGGAATGATCTTATCGTTCGCGGCGGTTCGCCGGCTGAGAATATTACTATGATTGACGGAATAGATATCCCTAATGTAAATCATTACCCAACACAGGGTTCTTCCAGCGGGCCTATTGGAATGATAAATGTAAAATTCATTAATGACGTAACTTTTTCAACCGGCGGATTTTCCGCAAGATACGGAGATAAGCTCTCGAGTGTGCTTGATATTAAATTCCGCGAGGGATACCGAAAGAAATTCTTAAGTGACATAAATCTTTCTACAGCCGGCTTCGGAGGAATATTCGAAGGACCCTTGTTCTCCAAAAAAGGTTCTTTCCTGTTCTCTGTACGCAAAAGCTATCTGAATCTAATTAAGGGAGCCATCAGGCTTGCTGCAGTTCCTGATTATTGGGATTTTAACCTGAAAACAGTTTATGATATTAATAAAAACACACGCTTGACTTTTACAGGGATCGGCGGATTGGATAAAATTACATTTGAGGGAGAAGCTCAGGATGTCTCAGACGATAATCCCTATGGAAAAGCCAAAAGCAATCAAGAACAGTTCACCACAGGCTTTAACCTTAAAAATCTATTTCGGAAAGGGTATGTTCAGACAGTTTTTTCTAATTCAACAGCATTCAATGATATAGAAAACCGCGACCTCAGAACCGATGAAATGAAGTTTCATTATAATTCATTTGAAACTGATTTCAATTTGAAATCTGAAGTGTTTTACCAGATCAACAACTCTAATAACATTATCATAGGGGCATCGGGCAGATTCATTAAATTCAGAAATGAAACATTCTATGTAGAAGACACAACTGCCTTCGGATATATTATCCCCGAAACAAATGTAAATGTAAAAGAGGATTATTATAAAGCATCCGCATTTGCACAATATACACTTAAACTATTTCAGAATAAACTGATAATAAACACAGGCATTAGGGCGGATTATTTTTCAGGGATATCATCTAATACTGCTGTTTCGCCCAGGTTTGGATTAAGTTACAGCCTGCTGCCTACTACAACTATCAATGCATCAACCGGAATTTATTACCAATCACCCGAGTATACCTGGCTTACGGCTGATCCGCGAAATGAAGATCTTAAATTCATACGCGCCGATCATCTTACGGCTGGAATTGAACACTTATTCTCACCGGAATTGAGGCTTTCGTTAGAAGCATATTATAAGAAATACAGGAATTACCCGGTAAGCACTCTTGTGCCAACCTATGTTCTCATAAGCGGCGGTACTGAATACGGGCCTAACCTGCTCTTTGGAGGAGCTCTAAGCGAAGGTTACGGCCATACTCGCGGTTTGGATGTTTCTCTGCAGAAAAAACTTACAGGCAACGGATTCTACGGAATGATCAATTACTCGCTTGCCGAGAGCAATGTCACTGGGCTTGAAGGGGGAGAGCGTCCGGGTTCTTTTGATTACAGGCATAATCTAACCGTGATTGCAGGGTATCAAATTGCCAATGACTGGCTTATTGGACTGAAATACCGCTATACTACCGGCAGACCATATACTCCGTTTAATAAAGATGCATCCATTTTTGCCGGCAGAGGAGTGAGTGATTTCAATAATTTCAACGGTGCCAGGTATAAAGATTATAACAGGCTTGATCTCAGGGTGGACAAAAAATGGAATTTCAAAGGACTGAGCATAGTCTCATATATTGAATTGCAAAATGTTTTTAACACAGAGAATGTTTACCAGTACTTCTGGAATGAATACAAAAACGAAGAAGGCACGATCTACCAATGGAAATTTCTTCCGGTTGGAGGATTCAGTATCCAGTTTTAGGTAGTGCCATTGAAGTTAAGTCAGGTTCTCAAACCTGACTTTTCAGAAGAAGTCTGACGAAAAATATTCTTTGGGTTTTATGAAGTGTTTTCTGGTGTCAGGTCTGAGGACCTGACACGACGCTGCCGGGTGTGGAGTCAGGTTCTCAAACCTGATTTTTCAGACGAAGTCTGACGAAATATATTCATTGGGTTTTATGAAGTGTTTTCTGGTGTCAGGTCTGAGGACCTGACACGACGCTGCCGGGTGTGAAGTCAGGTTCTCAAACCTGACTTGTCAGACGAAGTCTGACGAAATATATTCTACATTAAATCTTTTGTTTTCGATAAGCTTTGTTAACTCTTCAAGTCAACGTATCAGGACTGAGGACCTGATACGACGGAGTTCTACAAATACCCTGAAATCCACTAGTAATTTCACTTACAAAAAATAGCTAAAATCACTCAAAATCCGCATATTTTGTTTTCAAGCAGCAACATATGACCTATACCCATAAGCAATTCACGGTAGAAAAACTCGGGTAATCAGGGATACAGTGATTACATTAAGTTTTGGGTTTTAAGAGTAATTTGATTTATACTGCTCTATCACGATTGTTTTCGGTGCGCCACGCGTGCTATCTTTGTAACACTAATTACGGTAGGGAATCTGTAGCAGAAAAGAAATTTAATTCAAAAACTTAAACTTCTTTTCAGAAAGGACATCTTAGAACAAGATGAACACAAACAGATACCAAATTACATCAAAGAAGCTGATCTTAACATTATCAATGCTTCTTTTTTTATTTTCAAACCCTATAAACTTATTTTCACAGCAGACAATTTACAAACCGGCGAACCTTGATACATGGAACCCACAGCTTGTCGGCAATCCTTCAGACAATCCTTATACTGCTACACGCACTGACTTCACAATTACTCTAAGAGATGGTGTTATCATCGATTGTTTAAAATGGATACCTAATGCCCCCGCTCCTGTTGGAGGCTGGCCTACAGTTATTATGGTACATGGCTATGGCGACCACAAAGAAACACTTTCAGAGTTTTGCCGCGCGCAGGCTGAATACGGATATTACACTATGACATTCAGCGTTCGCGGACAGGGTAACTCAGGCGGACTCTCAAACCTCATCAGCAGAACAGAAGCTGAAGATTTTAAAGAGATAGTGAATTTTGTAAGGACTGATGTTGCAGGAGGCGTTGGCGTTGATAAAATACTCGTTATGGGCGGCTCACAGGGCGGCGCGCTTCCATTAATGGCTGCTTCAATGGGCGGACTTAATGTTAAAGCTATTATCAATTCAGTTGCTCCTCCGAATTTTGCTTCAAGCTGGATAGAAAACGGTTGCGTAAAAATGACTTTGCTATGGACGATTGAATACACTCCTGATACTGCAAGATATAACGGTACAGTTAACAGAATGAGCGACTGGATTTACAACGATAACAAAGCAGGATGGGACAGCCTTTCATACTGGCTTCCAAAAGACCGTGACTTCACAAATATACTTCAGAATAATACTGTTCCTGTTCTTATTGAAGCTGCATGGCAGGATAAGTTCTTTAATGCAGATGGCTGGTTACAGAACATTCACCTTGTAAACTCACCGATGAGCTCATACATAGGCGCTGTTCGCGGGCATGGCAGCCAGGTATCGGCAACAGAAGATATATGGCATATGGACTGGTTCAATAACTTCTTCTTCCAGAATTTGTGGGGAATGCAGACAAACGTATTTACAATGGCTAAATACCAGTATGCTTCAACAATTGCACCTTTTGATGCTGGAAACTGGACATTTTCTCATGATAGCTCAGCTACATTGATAAAAACCAAATCAACAAACACCAGGCTGTACTTTAACGATAACCACAAGCTTAAAACAACCGCTAATAATAACTGCTGGCTGCCCGATGTTGAATTACTGAAAAATGATGTCAACAGCAATTATACACTTCAGCAGGCCGTAAACGATGAATTCACAGGTTCTAACTTCAATAATAAATTCAAAGTTCATAAAGTGAATTTCGAAACTGCACCTTTAGCAGCTAATACCGAAATGACCGGAACACCCACAATAAAAATGGATTACATAGCGATCTCTAAACCGTTCGCACAGTTCAACTTCCAGGTTTATGAAGTTTTCCCCAATGGCCAGGCAAAGTTTGTTACCAGGCTGAACTATATGGATAGAAACAATAATTACAACTTCCTCCCGAACAGGAAACAGGCTACATTCAGCGGACAGTCTCATTCACATATTTTCTCCGCAGGCAGCAGAATAAAAATAGTTGCTACAAATCTTGATAGAGTTGTAGAAGATTCAGCTTTCTTCAGGAATAACCCGTTTGTCCTTCCATCTATGGATAAAGGCGTGAACATCATGCTGCTCACCAATAACTTCTATATCGATCTTCCGATAATTTCCGGAACAGGCGATAATGGCAGTGCATCACTTTTCGAAGAAGAAAGCGGCCAGCTTGTAAACAACAATGCTCCAACAAAGTTTGAGCTTTCACAAAATTATCCTAATCCGTTCAACCCGAATACTGTTATCAGCTATTCAATAGCCAAGACAGAAAAAGTTGAGCTAAGAGTATATGATCTGCTTGGTAGGGAAGTGCAGACTCTTGTTAATGACGTAAAAAACCCCGGTTCGTATAATGTAGTATTCAATGCTGTGAACCTCTCAAGTGGTGTGTATTTCTACAGACTGACTGCAGGCAGCTTTACAGAGATCAAAAAAATGACTCTGGTTAAATAATCAGATCATTTAAGGGAAAAGTATTACCGTAAAACAAAGTAAGAATAAAGGGATCATATAAATTGAATATGACCCTTTATTCCGAAAGTAAAAGAAGAAAATCAACTAACTAAAAATAAATTTCAGAAAGAAAAAAAGGAAAACAAAATGACAACTTTAATATTGATCGCCGTAACTCTGTTTGCCGTACTGCCTTTCGCGGCAGAAGGAATCAGGCTCTACTACAGCAAGTAATTTAAGGATTTTTTGCTGTTACCCCCCGCAGTAAGATAAGGAAACTTTGATACTGCCAAAAGCCCGGGCTTAATGAGCCCGGGTTTTTTGTTATGTGTATATTGAGTATGACCTCACCCCTGCCTGCAGCCAGGCAGGCCGATAACGGAACTTCCAGCTACTATAAGGAGGCTGTCTTAAAACCAGTGGGATAGACCCGCCTTCACGGGCAGGCATTCCTGTCTGTTGAAAACCTCATTTATGTTTAACTATCACAGACAAGAATGTCTGTGCCACCGAAAAATGGAATTTTCTTTGACAACATCTTTTAAAGGCCTGCTATGTTACAAAAAAGACAAAATTAAGTTTTATGCCCGTGTCTGGTGATTACACCCCGTTGTTGATGTTGCCTGACTTGTTTTTAAGTTCACCAACAACAATTATTAGCTTGAAAGCAGCCATCCCTCCCCAAAAACCGGCTACCCCATAAACGTTAGAGTGAATCGGGTGATGGTTATACAGTGAAGAGAGGAATAATTGGGGAATACGTGTAATTCTATAAATACTATGCATTAACGATTGTTTTAGGGTCGCCCAAGGGGCTATATTTGTATCACTAATTCAGTAGGGAAAAAGCAGCAGAAAAGATTATCAATTAATAATTTTTTCAAGAAAGGTATATTTTAAGATGAAAGCTGTCAACTCCCAAAATACGATGAAGCTCAAAATAACACAGGTGTTATTTATGCTTCTTTTTTTATGCGCACAAGCAGGCTCTGTTTATTCACAGCAAAGCGGAAGCAAAATAGACGAGCCGTTAACAGCTATCAGCGCGGTTAACAAAACAGCGCAATTGGAGCTTGCTGATATGCAAAAGGCGCCCATACCGTTCGTGGCTAACACTATCATAAGTTTTTCTATTCCGCGCCAGGAAGAAGTTCAGCTTACAGTTTTTGATCATAAAGGAAAAGCAATTAAGACAATTATTAACGATGTAAAAGACCCCGGTTCATACAGTGCCGAGCTTACTGCGGCAAACCTCAAGGGAGGCATTTATTTCTATAGATTGACCATCGGCAGTTTTTCGGAGGTAAAGAAAATACAGCTCGGGAAGTGATGGAAGTGCAGAT
>JAIOIK010000172.1 GCA_019912545.1 Ignavibacteria bacterium
ATGTAAATCTATAATTCTGACCCCATTTTCATTGTTTCCTTCATAGAATTGACTTAGGATTGGCAGTAGCTTATCGGATATTGGTATCTGTCTTATTCTGCCGGATTTCGTCTTAAAATTGCTTTTATTCCTTATAGTAATAATTCTTTGATTGAAATCTATATCACTCCACTGGATATTTAATATTTCATTTATCCTGCAACCAGTAAAGATGGCAAAGAGTACAATATTTCTAAGATTTGAATCTTCTATCAAGTTGAGGATTCTTTCTATTTCGGAATCTTCAAAGCATAATTTCTCTTTTTCGTTTACCATATAAAATTGTACAAACTGGCAAGGATTTTCATTAGTCATGTTCCATGTCAGTGCTTTATTAAAAATAGATTTTAAAGTTCGAATGTCAATGTTAAGAGTTACTTTATTCACAAATTTTAGACGTTCTGACTTAAAGAACTCAATATCTTTAATAGAAATTGTTTTCAGTAGTTTGTTGCCTACAATTTTCAAAAAATAGTTAGTCGTATTTCTATAAATCTGATTTGTACATTCTGTATAATTTTGAGTAGCATATTTAAGTACTTCAGTTTGTAAATCTGTGAAATAATAATTTTGAATTTCTTTCACATCTTTAGTTTTATTGAAGTCAAATTTCCTAAGAAATTCCAACGCTTCTTTTTTTAGCTTTGTTTTTGTTGTAACCTTTCTAATTTTACTTGTTGAAATGTCTTTATAGAATAAATAGTAAATCCCGAATTTATTCTTATTAGATAAGTACATTATGTATTCCTTTCTGGTTTTACAGATAAGGAACTTAGAAACTAGTTTAGAGCGAATTGTTAGGGAAATCGGGAAAACTTACTACTTAACTAACTACTAAATGTAGAAAACGCTAAAAAGTACGGGTTTTTAACATAAATTACACGCCTGGAAAGTGTGTTAACCTCAAAAGCGCTACGTGGGTTCTCCCGAAGGGACTCCCTCGGAGGAATCCCACCTTCTCCGCAAAATTCTTAAACTTTTGTCGAAACCGGGAAATCCTGAATTCATTTATTTTTCTTTATCCAAAAACAATTTTATTTTATATAACAGCTCAAAATCTGAAAAAGGTTTTGATAAAAATTCATTGCATCCTGCATTAATGCAATTTTGCTTATCATCTGCAGATGAATGACCGGTTACAGCTATTACTGGTATATTTTTGAATTCATCGGCTTCCCGCAGTAATTTGGTCAATTCTAACCCATTCATATCTCCCCTTAGAGAAATATCCATGAGTACCAAGTCAAAAGTATGCGATTTTATTGATTCTAAGGCTGATTTCGCGGTATTTGCGGAAGTAGTATCATAGTCCTTTTTTAACAGGGAATTGATATATAACTGATTAATCTTGTCATCTTCTACAATTAATATTCTAAACTTTTTAATGATCTTTTGTTTCTTTTCAAAAACAAGCTGCACAGGTTCTAATGGATTAACTTCAATAATTTGCTTAGCGCTGCCCTTAATTATTGATTTGCTGAAATCAATAGTAACGGTTGTTCCCTTATCTTTTTTGCTAACTATTGAAATTCCTGCCTTGTTCAGGTCAAGATATTTTTTGACCAATGACATACCAAGCCCAATACCTTCATAGCCGCGGCTATATCCAATTTCTTCCTGAGTGTATGGTTCGAATACTTGATCTATATAATCTTCTGATATTCCAACACCAGTGTCCTGAATGTCCAGTTTCAGCATATTTTCCGGATCGGTGTACAGTGATAATTTTACATTTCCCTTAACAGTATATTTAATAGCATTATCTAACAAATTTGAAATGGCTTGAACAATACAATATTCATCCGCATCTAAGACAACTTCACCGCATTTATTTTCGAATGTAAGAGTGAGAGATTTATCATCTACAATTGCTTCATATTCTTTCAGCAAGTTTTTAATTATTAAAGATAGATCAAACTGTTTTGGTTTTACAGGGAAATCACCAACTTGCAGCCGTGAAAAATTCAAAATCATATCGATAGTTCTTACTATACGTGTGCTTGCCTGGTCAATAGCGTTAAAGTAATCTTTTTCTTCTTTTCTTATATATCTTGATAAAGAATCTTCAATTAGCCCTGTCATTCCAAGAATCCCGTTAAGCGGAGTTCTTATTTCATGTGATATGTTAGCAATGAACGCATCTTTCAGCTTATTAGAAAGCTCTGCTTTTTCTTTCACTTTTGTTAATTCTTCTTCGGCCCGTTTGCGCTCTGTGATAACCGTAGTAAAGCATAAGAAGCGGTCTTCTGAGAGCGCTATAGCATGAACTATCCACCATCCAATAGTTCCATCTTTGCAAACATACTCCGTTTCTGCAATCATTTTCCCGGTTAATTTTAATTCATTGAATTTTGCTGAAGCATAATCAACAAAGCCTGGGGGTAATAGATCATTTATGCTTAATTTCAAAATTTCATCTCTACTGTAACCTAAAATTTTACAGATCTTGTCATTAACATCAAGATATTTTCCTTGACCATCAATAGTATAAATTCCGGTTGGAGCAGAGTTAACATAGGTTCTATATTTATTTTCACTCTCTCGTAAGGTGTTCTCTGCCTGTTTTCTTGAATCGATGTCTATGTTAGCCCCTTCAAGATATAAAATATTTCCTGTTTCGTCTTTAACTGCCCTTATGTTTATTTCTACCCAGAGCTTGCTGCCGTCTTTTTTGTAAAATTGAATTTCAACACCTGTTATCTTACCATTGCGTTTTAATTCATTTATGATTTCTTCCCTCATGCTATTATCAACATATAACTGTCTGCCAATATTTGTGATGCTGTTTTTAAATTCTTCAGCAGAGCTGTAACCGAGCATTTCTGCCATTGCAGGATTAGCCGTTATAAATTTCCCGTCTAATGTTGTCTGAAAAATTCCTTCCATTGCGTTATCAAATATATTCCGGTATTTCTTCTCCGATACTATTAATGCTTCTTTCCCTTTTGTTTTCTCAGTCACATCCCTTGAGCTTGCGCAAAGAATCAGCTCGCCATTGATATCAATTGAAGATTGCCCTATTGTTTCAAATAGATACCAGCTTCCGTTTTTATGCCGTAAACGATGTTCAACAAAAACAGCTTTCCCTACATTTTTTACTGCGGTATTAAAAAAGCCCAGAATCATCGGGACCTCATGCGGGTCAAGAAATGCCGTTAAGTTTTTTTGAATGTAATCGCTTTCATTGTATCCTAACATTCTTTTCAGTGAAGGACTTCCGTAAAGAATCTTGCCCTCTTTGTTTGCCATCATAATGATATCACTTCCGTTTTCAATCATAGTGCGGAATTTTTCCTCGCGTTCTTCAATAGCGTTCCGTGCTTGTTTCTTCTCCGTGATGTCTTCGAAAACAAGAAGAAATTCATCCTGAGCTTTGTGAATCGCAACAAGGCTGACGTTCAAGATCATTTTTCTTTTTTCCCCACACACACTGAAACATTCGCATTCCATATCCCTGAATGGTTTTCTTGATGTTATTGCATCCTTACATTCAGGCGAATTCTTTATCTGGTCTAATATATCAAATACCTCCCGACCCGATACTTCATTCGTCTCGAAAGCAAATATCTTGCAGAACGCTCTGTTAACTGTTATGATTCTTGTATCGCTGTTAAAAACTAACATGCCGAGCGGAACCGTCTCAAGAACATTATTATTGAAGTTGATTGTATATTCAAGATCTTCTTTGTAAACGCGTATGGAATCTACCATACTGTTGAAAGACTCTGTAAGCTCTGCTATTTCATCGTGGGTTTTAATTTCAGTGTAAATGTCATAATTACCTTGTGCAAGTTCCCTTGTGGCTGATTTCAATGATATTAATGATTTTGAGATTCTTCTTACTGTCAGATAGCTTATAAACACGCTTGCAATAAATGACAGAAATGCAATTATATAAATATTTTGCATCGCTGCATTTCTGTTTAAAACGGCTTCTTCCCTGCTTTTCATAATATTCATTGAAAAAAGGTCGAATAGCTCCGTTGTCTTGTTGTAAATATTCTCGCTAATTGTGTTATCCATTTTCTCTAACATTCCGCCAGCTTCATCATTGAGCTTAGGGTTTTTAATACCAATAATTTCATCACCATAAGCATATACAGAATCCAGGCAAGTGCCTATTTCATTAACAATCTGTTTTTCATTATCGGTAAGCGGCAGTGAAAGTATCGTTGTGTGTGCATCAGCTATTTTGCTTTTTTGTTTCAAATAATTATCTTTAGCAGTTTCATCTTCTGTTATAACATAATTATGCAGGTATAGTGTTGCCTTAGTTATGCTGAACCTGTAGTTGCCTGCAGCACCCCTTTTGACCGCCTGCATTTCTATTGCATCAAGGCTCGATAAAATATTTTTGTAACTGTCATAAGCCCTCCAGACTATTAGACACATCAGAGCCAAAACGACAGCAAAACCGAGGCTGATTTTTCTACCTATAGTTGTTTTCATTCGATTCAATCCTCACTGTTATTTTTCTTTCTGAAAATTTCAAAGCCCGAAATATTTATTTCTGAATCAGTTTCCCACGTGAGCATCACATCGCGTTTACTAATTGATGAATTGAAATAAGAAGAACGTCAGGCAAAGGATTATCTGATACACCGCCAATAGCAAAATCCGAAAAAGCCCTCCATACCTGTTCTATAAATTATCGGAATTGCGCTGCTACCTGTTCCAGGTGAATGGATTCCGCTGACGGTATAGTTACTATCTGTATTGATTTAATATCAACGCTGTATAATCTTCCACCCCGTTGAATCCGTCTGCAGTCAGGTCAAGAAAATAAGTTCCTGCTGTCAATGCATCACCTGCTGTTATCGTCAGAAACCCTCCGAAGAAAAATTGATAAACTGCGCACACTCATCATGAAATTAACAACCAAAAAGTTTTATCCCCAAATTATAAAAATTACCCCTCGAAAATTTCCAGACTCTTAAGTCTTCTGATAAGGGCTAAAACGTAGTTTACAAATTAAAGGCCTAATTAGTCAAAGAAATTGATATTAGAAACCTGCACTAAGTTTAATATTGGAAGTAATTCAAGGGTTTGCAAGGCATAAATACAGATAAAGACCCCAATTAGTGATAAAATTTCATCAAAATATCATGCAGTATCATCTAATTTTTCGATTTCAATTTATAACAAAGTTTATGATATTGAAAGAACAAAATGGGTATTAATGAATCTTCCTGAAGGATATAACGGAAAGTTTCACCGGATGCTTGAAGAAGCTGAGAGCATTAAGTTCAACGAACCTCAAAAAGCTGTTGAACTGGCAAATTTCGTTTACGTTAATGCACTCAAATCTTCTGATGAGAAGCTCGAAGCCTCGAGTCTTTATACAATAGGCGTTTGCCATGAATTGATGGCTGATTATCCCAAATCAATGAAATTCCTTACCGAGGCAATCAAATTATCACAGTCTTTAGGTGAAAAAAGAATAACCGGCGATGCTTTAAATTGTGTGGGTATTATTAATGATAATCTGAACAATTATTCAAATGCCCTTAAATCTTATTTCAAGGCACTTAAGATATATGAAGAACTGCATGAGAATAAGAAAATTGCCATAGTTCTTTCTAACATCGGGCTTATTTACACAAACATAAAAGATTATAGGAACGCATTGAAATTTTATTCACAGGCACTGGATATTGCCGAAGAAGAAGATGATGATGAATCTTTGCTTGTAACAAATATCAATATTGGGCTTACTCATAACCTGCTTGGCAACTTCGATGAATCGCTGAGGTTTCTTAACGATGCTCTTGATCTTGCCGGTAAAAGAAACGATAAAAGAAGAACATCTATCGCTCTTGATCACATTGCTGAAACACAGATCAATATGCATAACATCCCTGAAGCATACAGGCTTTTTGACGAAAGCAAAAACATAAAGCTTGAGCTTGATGACAAAAGGGGGCTGGTGAAGATCTATGAAACAATTGGCCATCTGAAACTGCTAGAAGATAATCTGGATGAAGCCCTGTTAAATCTGCAAAAAGCGCTTGATCTTGCAACAGGGCTTAAAATAAAAAAATCCGTTTTCGAGCTCCACAGGTCGCTTTCTGAGGCTTACGAAAAGATGAACAACGCTGGAGAAGCTTTGGCTCACTTGAAACATGCCTACACTAAAGAGATTGAATATTTAAGGGAAGAATCAGATCTGAAGGCAAAGAATATTTCCACTCAGCTTGAAATTGAACAGGTTCAAAAAGAGGCAGAGATCCAGCGATTGAAAAATGTCGAACTGGCCAGGGCGCTTGAAGATGTTAAAAAGCTTAATGTGAACCTGAAAGAACTGAATGACGAAAAGAATGAATTCATGGCAATAGCAGTTCATGATCTTAAGAATCCGCTTCAGAATATTTTATCAACTGCAAGAGTGATAAAAAGAAGCAAAGATCTCCCAGAAGCGGAGTTAATTGAGTTCACCTCAAACATTATCAGCCAGACAGATAGAATGTTTAACCTCATTAAAAAACTGCTTGACCATAATGCTATTGAACAGGGTGAACTGAAGATCAAAAATACCATTTTTGATGTAAATACTTTAAACTGTGAACTGGAAAATAACTTCAGGGAATCTGCGGATAAAAAAGGTCTTAAGCTTGTTTTTAGAAGTTTTAAAGAGCCTCAATCACTGCATACCGATAAGGATGTTCTTTATGAAATTCTCCAGAACCTGCTCTCGAATGCAATAAAGTTTTCTAGTGAGGGCGATGAAGTTGTGTTTTCAACCGAAAAGGAAGATGGTAAGATCAAGTTTGGGATCAAAGATTCAGGCCCCGGATTCAGTGATGAAGATAAGGGAAAAATGTTCAGCAAGTTTGCAAGGCTTAGCGCCAAGCCAACCGGAGGCGAGCACTCAACTGGTTTGGGATTGGCTATAGTGAAGAAGTTATGTGAATTCATAAATGCAGACATCAAGATGGATAGTTCAGCAGGACAAGGT
>JAIOIK010000173.1 GCA_019912545.1 Ignavibacteria bacterium
ATCATTAGTAACTGGTGGTAACGGATGTATGACAGGATGGTCAGCCGGAACAGGCGGAACAATTTCAAAGATGACAGGAGCTGTTGTTGGTATTAATAATCCAATCAGCCAGATACCAAATACATATAAACTTGAACAGAACTATCCTAATCCGTTCAATCCAACTACTAACATTAAATTTGGTTTACCAAATGCGGGTAACGTTAAGCTTGTAGTGTTTGATATATTAGGCAGAGAAGTTACAACTCTGGTTAATGAATACAAGATTGCAGGAATATATACTGTTGATTTTGATGCTTCTATGTATTCAAGCGGTGTGTATTTCTACAGGATCGAATCAGGTGATTTTTCTCAGACAAAGAAAATGCTGCTGATTAAATAGCGGAGCTATTTAAGAAGTCCGGCTCAGACGGGCTTGTGAAATAAAACGCATCGGGATTTAAAATCAATTATTTTTTTAAGCGGGGTCACCGGTAATGCGGCGGCCCCGTTTTCTTTTGCACAAAAATTAATGCAGAATTCTGCAATTTTACCGGAACATTTCCTCATTGTAACTAATTGTAATAAGAGAAACTAAATAGACAAATTTTTAGTAAGATATTTAAGGAAATTCTTCTATTTTAGTAGTAAGGTAAAGACAAAAAAGACAAAAGAAGAGAAAAAATGAAATTAATTGCGCTTTTACTTAGTTTTTTAAGCATTTCGGCATTTTCACAGGAGAGTTACAGGGAGCTTCCTAATAATGCATTCGGATTTGGCGAAAGGCTTTCATACGAAATCAGTTACGGATTTATCACGGCAGCGGAATCGTTTATTACCATTTCACCAAATGCCGTACCAATAAGCGGAAGGGAAACCTATGAAGTTAATTTTGAGGTCAATTCGCGCTCAAGTTTTGACGTAATTTACAAAGTCCGTGATAATTACAAAACATTTATTGATACACGCGGAATTTTCCCGTGGCGTTTTGAGCAGCACATTAGGGAGCAGAACTTCAAAAAGGATTTCGAGATAAGCTTTATGCCCGATAGCAGCAAAGTAATTACAAAGACAGACTACACCAATGTTCGTTCATTTTCTGCGCCTGCATATGTTCAGGATATTCTCTCCGCGCTTTATTATGTCCGCACACTTGATCTTAGCAAATATAAAGGCGGAGATGTGATAACAGTAGAAACATTTAATGACGATAAACACTTTCCGCAGCAAATAAGGATTGAAGGAAGAGAAACCATTGATGTTGCCTCGGGTGAGTTTAAGACCGTAATTGTTCAGCCGATGCTCCAGGAAGGCTTTACAAATAAGACCTCCGATATATTTGTATACTTAAGCGATGACGAAAGGAAGATCCCCGTTAAAGTAAAGATGAAGATCGTTATCGGCGCACTGGTCGCCGAGCTTACCGAATATTCAGGCTTAAGAGGCCCGCTGGATGCAAAGATTGGTGATTAACTAAAAGACTGGCCCCCTCTCCTGATAGGAGACGGGGAATTCCGATAATCTTTGGGTATTCTCTCTCCTCTCCCTCCGGGAGACCTGTCTGCAAGAGGCAGGGAGCTAAGGTAGCCTTAATTCAGGGCACGAAAATATCATAAAACTTGGTTCCATTGTTGAGAAAGTTTCTTAAATTCCTGAAATATTTTTTCTTCGTATTGGTTGCAATTGCGATCTATCCCTATGTAACAAGCCCGTTTTACGTTAAGCCCGAGCCTGTTCCGTTTGCCGGAAACAAAATATATAATCCATATTCAAATATTGATACTTCCTTGTGGCTTAAGTGTAATTTTCATGGGCATACCCGTGTTTGGGGCGGCATAACTGCCGGTATGAGCACTGAAACAGAAGATTACATTGCAAAATATAAAGAGCTTGATTATGATGTGATCGGTATATCAGACTATCACGATATAAATCCATCTTCAGATATGCCCGCATATGAACACGGACTGGGTATTTTCAAAAATCACCAGCTTTCAATTGGCGCGGGAAGAATTTTATGGAAAGAATATCTTTTCCTTCAAAGCTTTCATAACAAACAGAATATCATTGAGGGACTGCGGGAAGAAGATAATATAATCAGCATTAATCACCCTGAGCTAAGGAGCGGTTATGACGGTGAAGACTTCAAATATCTAAGAGGTTTTGATATGATCGAAGTATTCAACGGGTATAGCAGCAATGCTTCAGAGCTTTGGGATTCTGCCTTATCAGCCGGCAATCCTGTATTTTGCCTGGGCAATGATGATACCCATGATATTCACGACCCGAAGGATTTTGGATTCATTTTCAATCTTGTGAACTCAGCATCAAAAAGTCCGGGTGATATAGTAACCGCTCTGAAAAATGGGAGAAGTATTGCAGTGAAGATAAAACCGAATCTTAATGACCTATCCCCTGCTAATAAGCTTAAGTCTTCCATTGAAGTACCAAAGCCTGTTCATATAAACATATCCGGTGATTCTGTAAACATTTTATTCAACAGGGCATGTGATACATTGAAGTTATGGGGACAAAACGGAGTAATTAAGGATGTTGAAATTAATGCCTCCCGGATAAGCTATAAATTTAAACCTGAAGATACTTACATCAGGGCAGAAATTGTTCAAATAAATGAAGCTGATATTGTTCTGAACCCGTTTTTCAGATATACTACGGATGCCCTGGATCAACAAAAGCCTGAGGTAGATCTGAGCGCAACATGGATCTACAGGTGTTCAATAATTAT
>JAIOIK010000174.1 GCA_019912545.1 Ignavibacteria bacterium
TCAAACGGGACATCTTCAAAGATATCCTTTCAAAGAAAAGACATTTTAAAAGATATTGAAAGTTTTGAAGCTTACGACCTGGTTGTAAGTAATCCCCCATACATTTCCAATGATGAGATTGCGGGACTGCAGGAAGAAGTGAAGAACTTTGAACCGTTTAATGCACTTACGGATAACAGTGACGGACTGGATTTCTACAGAAAGATCATAGAAACCGGGAAGAAATCTTCAGGCGGGACAGATATTCTCCTTGAAATTGGCGACGGGAAGAAAGAGCTTGTGGAATCGTTGTTGAAAGAATACAATGTTACAAAGTATGAATTTTACAGAGATCTTTTGAATATAAACCGTGTAGTATTTATAGAAATATGATAGCGCTAATACAAAGGGTACTGGAATCAAACGTTACGGTAAACGCAGAGCTGATCGATTCGATGCGGGGCGGCTTACTGATCTTCCTGGGGATTAATTCAGATGATACCGAAAATGATGCACGCTATCTTGCGGCAAAAACTGCCAATCTGCGGATCTTTTCCGATAGCGAAGACAAAATGAATCTTTCCCTGCTTGATAACAGCTTAGATGCAATGGTAATTTCACAGTTCACGCTTCACGCAGATACGCGCCACGGCAACAGGCCAAGCTTTACTGAAGCTGCGGAACCCGATAGAGCCAACGAACTATATATGATGTTCATTGAAGAAATGAAAATGCTCATAGGTAATGATAAAGTTCACCGCGGAGAGTTTGGCGCAATGATGAAAGTTAAGCTTGTTAATGACGGGCCCGTAACAATAATTCTCAGAAGCAAAAACGATTATTAATGGTGCTGGATAAAGCTCTCATAATAGGATACGGAAAACTTGGCTCGCATTTCAACTTTGCCCTGAAGCATTCCGGCAAGATAGAAGTCTCCGGAATCATCAGAAACGAAAAGAGCAAGCAATATCCTGCTATAGTAAAAAGCTCAGATATAATTTTCATTTGTGTGCAGGATTCGAAAATTAAGAGTGCTGTAAAAAAACTCTCATCCAAAGGTTTTGATCTTAAAGGCAAGTATATTTTCCACACATCGGGCTCATTAACATCCGATGAGCTTATGCCGCTGGTGAGTAAGGGAGCCATTACAGCTTCTTTCCATCCCGTTCAGACATTTGAATCTATTGCAACTAAGAACAGGAACCGGTTTAAAGGGATATATATTGCAGTTGAAGGCAATCCAAAAGCATTAAAAAAAGCAGGGTCTGTTTCAAAATTTATCGGCTCAAAAACATTTATTATTAGGAAAGAAAACAAAATTTATCATCACATCTGCTGTGTAATGGCATCGGGCTTTTTAGCTGCAATTGCCCGCGGGATAGAAAAACTTGGTTCTAAAAAGATACGAATAAATGGGTTTAAAAATCTGTCTTTTTTCAACATATATATGCCTCTGGCAAGCCAAAGCCTGAGGAATATTGCTTCAAAAGGGTCAGTTAAATCGCTTAGTGGCCCTGCAGAAAGAAACGATATCAGTACAATTGAAAAGCATCTTTTGGCGCTTAAAAATGCCCCGGCAGATATACTTCCGGTTTATATGCTTATGGGAATTGAAACGGTGAAACTTGCGTTAGAGAAGAAAAGCATAGACCGCTTGCAGGCAGAAAAAATCTTAAAAGTATTTGATAAACAAACAAAACACTTAAATTGATAAAATACAGGGCTTTTATTATCGGAATATTCCTTTTATCAATGCCACTTATGGCACAACTTAAGGAAAACATACATCTTAAAGACCGTTATATCAACAATTACAGTAAAACAAATTTTGCTGATAGCCTTAAGAAAAAACTGGTAACTAAAAAAAGCATCAGTGCAATTTTTTTGAGTGTCGGCGGAGGAATATCGGTTCCGCTGGATACATTTAAAACATCAGCACGGGTGACTTTTGGAATACTTGGGCGGCTGGAATTTTCGTCAACATCCATTTTTCCATTTGTGATCGGCGCACAGGCAGATTATTTTTCGTATAACGCGCCGGATGAATTCAAAACAATTAATCTTCTTACTAACTATAAAACTAAGATCCTGGGTGTTGGCCTTAACATAGAATACTCGCTGGCTAAGATACTGCGCTCATCATTCACTATGCCGTTTTTAACTGTTGATGTGAAGACCAATATGATCAAACGGGAGTATGATGATAGTGATACAACACTTGCATTACCGCGAAGTGAATCAAAAATTAGTGTGGGCGCCGGGTTTGGAATGACACTGTTCATATTTGATTTCTTCGTAAAATATAACTACATGAAGAATAATTCTTTTATTGGCGTTTACACAAAAACTAAAATTCCTATTATCAGGTTCTAAATGGATCTAAGAAGTTACGCAGAAAATATATACATCATCCCGATACTCATCTTTTCGGTTGTAATTCACGAAATGGCCCATGCTTGGGTTGCACTGAAGTGCGGGGATACAACAGCTAAAGATCTGGGACGGATAACCCTTAACCCAATTCCCCATATTGATCTTTTTGGTTCGATACTTGTTCCCCTGTTCTCTATCATTGCAACCGGTAGAGTGTTTATTGCATGGGCTAAGCCAGTGCCAATTGATCCGAGGAATTTCAGGAGCTTTAAGCGTGATGATACACTGGTTACAATTGCCGGGCCTATATCAAACCTGCTGATAGCCTTTTTATGCGTATTTTTTGTTATATCATTGTACTACATAAATGCGGCGATAGTCCCTGCTGAGGGCACATTCGGTTCAGAATTCATGAATTACATGATAAAGATGTTTTATGCCGGCATAATATTGAATGTTTCGCTGGCTGTATTCAACATGATTCCAATTCCGCCTTTAGACGGTTCACACGTACTGGCAAATCTGCTTCCGGATGAGCTTGCTTTTAAGTACAGGAATATAGGATTTATGGGAATATTTATAATACTTGCATTGTTTAACTTTGTACCGGGTTTTACTGCAGTATTTGTATCTATAATCAGTTTTGTAGCAAAACCGTATCTGAATTTAATTGACATATTTATACCATGAAAATAAAAAGAGATATATCAAATAACGGTGATATTGACCTTCTAGAGGAATATTACCCCGAAAAACCTTTAACAGAAAGGGAAAAGCTTGAGTTAAGCGATAACCTGGAAGGTAAAATAAGAGCAAATAAGAGGAGTATTTTTAAGATCATTAGCCATCTTAAAGCTCTGAAACGATATATGCTTGACGGAAATGTGAAATGGTACAGGAAATCTGTAGTAATAGCAGCCCTGGTTTATTTTATTACCCCAATTGATGCTATGCCGGATTTTGTACCGCTTGCAGGATTTTTAGATGATGCAGGAGTTATCGCGTGGACATTGAAGTTTCTTGGAAGTGAAATTACAGATTACTACGATTAATACTCATATCTTCTGATCTTTCCAGATCACTTTTCTATCTATTGCAAGCAGGATAGAAGTAATAATTACATAAACCGCGAAGTATAATTCAAAAAGCGGAAGATACAAAAGTACTTTATACATTTTAAATTCTTTCACGGCAGGAATAATTACAAGAAGATCGATAAATAGTTTACTCAAAACAAAGGTGAGATATACCTGAAGGTCAAGGTAAGTCCATCCGCTCAGAATAACAGCTCCTGTAATCCACGAAAGAGCGCCTACCAGCATTCCGAAATTTAATTCACCCATTCCGCCAGCCGCCCATCTTTTCTTTTGTCTAAGAAGCTGTGTTAAATTCAAACACGGAAGCGTGATATTCTTCGTATCATTGTTAACAGGGAAGAATGTTTTTTTATACTTAGTATCCTTATGTATTTTTTGAAGCAGCATAAAATCTTCTGTTATAGAAAACTTGATCTTCTCATACCCGCCTGCTTCATCATATGCGGCTTTGCTGTAGCTCATGTTGTTGCCAACACAGCTTATTGGTACTCCAACCCCATCGCCTCCGGCAGCGACTGATAGCAAGTACAGCCAGTCCGCAGATTGAAGACCTGCAAATAAGCCTTCCGGTTCTATAACGGAATATCCGGCAACAACTCCTGTATCTTTATCATAGTACTTCATGATCTCTTTGATCCAGTTTCTGTTCACCTTAATATCGGCATCAGTTGTGAAAATTATCTCACCCGCTGCGACCCTCAAACCCTGTTCAAGCGCATTGGCCTTGCCTTTGAGCCTTCCTTTGGATTCAACAGCGCTTAGATACTTAAGCTGTGAGTATTTGTTTACATAACTCAGCATGATCTCTTCAGTACGGTCATGCGAGCGGTCGTTAACAAGTATGATCTCAAGTTTTTCTTTGGGGTAATTCAGGTCAAGGAGTGATTTTATGCAATCTTCAATACAGGACTCTTCGTCTTTAGCGCAAATTACAATTGATACACCTGGTTCTTCACTGCCGGCAGGCCTTCTTCTTGAATTAATAATGATGCCAATGAACATTATCAAATGTATTAAGCCGTAAAAGCCAAGTATAATGTAAATTATTGTATTCATAAAAAAGTCCCGCTATATACGGGACTAAATTAACAATTTATAGAATCATTTCAAATTATTTTACCACTGCAATTTTTATCGAAGCAGTCTCGCCGCAGCTTCCACCGGTAAGCTCAACAATTGCAACATATATTCCGCTTTGCACGGTGGATATATCCCACTGCACTTCATTATCAAATCCCTTATTATTAGAACCCGTCAAAGTAGTAACAAGCTCGCCTGAAAGATCCATTATTTTAATATTCACAGCTGATGCATCACCGCCAAGATAGTAGCGAATTGCAGTTGTTTTACCATAAGCCGGATTTGGCCAGTTATAAACTTTCTCTTTAGGAAGACAGGGGCCTGTTGCACTAATATAATCAGATCTCCTTGAACCAACGTTCCAATGATTAGCATCTCTTAAGAAGTTCTTCCAGTAAATTCTGGTAGAATCATACGTCCAGGGTGTCTTGTAGCCGTATAAATAACCATCCTGCGAGTAAACCATCAGTCCAAAATTACCACCGCTATTGACGATTGCCGGAGTAGATATAACCATGCTCCCTGTCGCAAGCGGAAAACCATCTAATACCCGTCCGCTAACACTATAAGCATAAATCCTTCCATCACCTGTGCCAAAGATAACTTCATAAACATTATCACCGTTAATATCTGCAGCAGCAATCCCGCTTGTGATTTTGCTTACATTTGGCACGCTGAACGGGAAATTATCAAGCACTACGCCAAATTTATTGATTGCGAATATCTTATTATCCGCTGTAAACATTATTTCTTCTTCACCGTCGCGGTTTATATCGCAAATAGTTGGCGATGAATATATAGTATTTATTCCAAGATTATTTGATAGTACTGTATCACCACTCGTCCCAATTCTTATTATTTTGTTATCGTTACTTACCTTAACCGGAGTTGTAATTTCTTCGATCGGCTGGCCGAAATATATATGGCCTGATGCCATATATTTATACCCGTCAGTAATAAAAGAATATACCGGGGGAAGAGTTCCTACACTTGCGTATGAAAGGCTTACGACTTTTCTGTTTGATACTGAATCGTAACTGAATGATTGGTTATCCAGCCCAAACCTGGCAATTTTTCCGTTCTGCATCCCGATAAACATCCTGTTCGAGAGTGTATCAGGCTGAGAAATTGATTTCAGCAGCAAATGCGGACTGGAGAACAATCCGGTTGAATTAAAACTAAGCACAACAGGAGCTGAAGTTGTTGAGTCAATATTGAAGCTGATCAGGTTTAGCCTGTTTCCTGATACACCCACCACAAATCTATTCTGTCCTGAGATATTATAGTTCAGCTTACCGACAGCAAATTGTGATGCGCTGTCTTTCAGGAAGCCGTTTGGCCTATCAACTCTGATTGATTGACCGTTATCCCTGAATCCGAAAAGTGTATCGGCAATATTAATGAATATCTCATCAAAGCCATTATCGTTAAAATCAAAGCCCATAGGCTGAGAGTTACCGCTTGTATCTATTCCCACAAATCTCGGGAAATTTGCAATGTTCGTTACATTTCCGCATTGCTGAAAGCTGAAAGTCATTGAAGGGCTGATCTGGCTGAAAGAAGTTAAGCAAACCCTAGAGTTAAAATTGCCATAACTTTTCGAATTGGGAAATGAAGTTTGTGTAAATTCATTCCTATAGATGTTTGCCGGCCTGTAGTGATTTCCATCATACCAGAAATCGACAAAAAATCCATCGCTGATAAGATCACCTATTGGGGTTGAGACTACTACACCTATATCCTGGGAGCCTTTAGCTTCTTCAACATCAACTCCTTTATGCTCTCTATCCACATTAATAGTGTTTGAGGCAAACTTTGCTTCGATAACATTTTCATCAATATGCCAAACAAGTATACCTCCCTGGAAATTTGCAGTATCATTTTTAATTCCGGGAAGGCTCCAGTCAAGTTCATCAACATCAGTTATACTTCCTTTAAGTTTCCATATATCTGAGCTGTTGAACCCTTCAACATCCTGTGTGAAATTCATTGTATCTCTAACACCATTTTTTACAAAATATATTGTCTGCCCGTTTCCAAATGCATCACGGTTCCTGTTTTCGACAAGGAAATATTCTTTACCGCTAATAAGAACCTTGTGTACCGATTCATTTCCATTAACGTCAAGAGTTGCCGCCTTTGTTGTGTACGACCCGTTTGAGCCAACAATAACAGGATTTACCCAACCCATGTATTGTTTTTCCCATGCAGAAGGTTCAGGCGGAAAGACGCCAAGATAACTGAATATACCCTGTCCATCCATTAGTCCAAACCTGCCAATAGCGGTTCTGCCGGTTTCAGTATCAAAAAGATCAGGAAGACCAAGATGACTTCCCAGAGTTGCAACAACAATTCCATTCAAACCCAATTCTAAAAATATATCACCAAACTGAGTATTGATCACACGGTATTCCTGCTCGGGAAGCATACAAGAGCTTGGGATTATGACACCTTCATTCGTATAATAACCCTGTGTTGTATCGCCGTACAATGATTTAAGCGTTCCATTACTCATATAAATTGAAGGCAGATCAAGCTCTCCAACAAACAATCCCGAAGAAGCAAGGTCAACATCGCGTCCGGCCCCGGCATGGAAAATAAAGAATGCAGATTTCGAAGGATCTATTCCCGAAAAATCTACAACACTATCGGCAGAACGCCACACATCAAAGAAAAAATTTCCCATTCTCTGCAGGTTCTCTGTTCTGCGGGGAGAGTAATCCTGCATTTCAAGCGCCAGGTTCCTGATAGTTGGCAGAATTATATAATTAATTATCAGTTTTCCCTTTGATGCCTTATAATAGTAATTCTTAAGGAATTCCAGTTTATAAGTAAAGTAAAGGCTATCATGCGGCGGTGCGTCAACTGAATCCGGGTAATTGCTTGATACATCAAACCGGCCATCACCCGTTGTTTGAGGATTGTTATCAGGCTTGAACTGCACCATAATTGCATACACTTTCAATGTTTCAGGAAGTAATGACCTGAATAACTGGTTCTGATATGGATTATTGGGTAATAGCGGATGGCTGTTTAAAGGATGGCTTAAAACGATCTTTTCCGGAGCAACCGGCTGCGAATTAGTAATAAATTTAACGGATATTAACAGTAAAACTACTGTTAATATCCGCAAACTGAACAGCGAACTTATGATTTTCATTTAATTATTTCTGGGGTTGTTCTTCGGTTTTCTTTTCCTCAGGCTTTTTAGTTGTGACTTCCTGCGCTCCGAAATTCACTGAAAGCGTAAACCTTAGTGTATTTGCAAGCGGGTGATTCTCTTCAATTGTATTAATATAACTGAAATCAAATCCGTACATGCTGTATCTAATACTTGCTCCTAATGTTATGAATTTTCTTTTTCCTTTATCCGGATCTTCATAAAAGAATCCGCCTCTTAAACCAATAAGCTTCGGATTTCCGTACCAGTATTCAGCGCCAACGGAAGACTGAATTGATTTCATTACTTCGTTAAATCCGCCTCCAAAAGAGGTGAATATACCTTTATAAACCGGATCAGATTCACCGCCTTCTCTTCTTTTTACAAGAAGTTTTGCAAAGTCAGCAGTAATCGACAAATTATTAAATTCACTTTGATAAATATTATAAGCAAAACCCAGCCTAAGATTAGTTGGAAGCGGATCTGCCTGCTGATTATCAACATATGTTACTTTAGGCCCGATGTTTGAAAGATTTATACCTATGCCAAGTTTGTTGTTAAGGAATTTCAATTTTGTTTTTGATGGTTTCCAAAGCATAGATAGATCAAAGCTAAGATCGTATGCAGTGCCTGTACCCTGTTCGCCTGCAACAGGATCAACAGCAAGACGGCTGTAAATGAACCTGGTAACAACACCCACACCAAGATCTTTTGTCACTTTTGTACCGTATCCCACCGCAAGCGCGCCGTCAAATGCCTGGTAATCTCCAATCTCATTTCCGAATTCATCAGTCTTTATGATCTTACCGATATTCAGGTATGTTATACTTACACCAATTGTACCTTTTAATTTCTTCATGTAATACTTTCCGGCCAGGTAATCGTAGAACAAGTCTGAAAGCCCGAGACCCGGAAGCCATGGCGAATGTGTTATTGATACCTGGTTGCCTCTTTGGAAACCAAGCCCTGCCGGATTCCAAAACATTGCCGAAGCATCATTAACCATACCGGTTCCGGTTTCACCCATGCCGGCATTTAAAGAATTTGGCCCTATGAGTAGAAAGGGAACTGCTGATTCACCCTGTGCAAAGATCTTTCCAGATAGCGCAACAAAAGCAATAAGCATGCACATTTTTAATTTGAACATCTAAATTTTCCTCCTGAATATATTATTATTATCGATTTCTACTTTAAAACTGCTAATTTCCCGGTGTTTGTGATTGACGAGCCATCAATAGATTCGACGACCAGCCTGTAAATATAAACACCATTTCCCAATGTTTCACCATCTTCATCTTTCCCATCCCAATCAATCATAACAAATTTATCTGCAATATTCTGCCTTTCGATCTGCTTTATCAGCCTGCCGGCAACCGTATAAACCTTAATCTTTATGTTTATATTGGTTGGATAGTTATGCTGAAACGTAAAAGCGGTATTATCTTTAAACGGATTCGGGAAATTATACACATTTGTAACCTGAAGCACTCCACCGCTTGAAACATCAAATTCAATAGTATTTTCCGAGGAGTTATTATAAGTATCCCATGCCTTTAATTTCAAAGTATGCCTGCCAATAGTAATATTTGTAAAATCAAACTCTATCGATCCTGATGTATAAGTAGTATCACTGTTATAAAAATTGGTGAAGTCATACTTGATATTCTCGTTGCCATCAAGAACTCCCTCAAGCTTATGTCCTATTGTACCGGTTGTATTGATGCCGGATTCATCCGAAAGATCGGCAATGAATTTGAAATTCTCATTCACAATATCTCCTGACCTGAAGTTCCTGGAATTCAAAAACATGCTGATATGGGGGCCGGTAGAATCTATGGCAGCATTTGGGTTTACTCCGCCAACAATAAAGCTCCTGTTAATACCTGCACCATCATACTGGTTATTAAAGAAATAATTAATAAGCCTTCCCGGCTGATTTCTATATGAAATATCTTTGGGAACAATAAATTCAGCAGTCCATTTACCATTGGAAATATTCTGAGTGCCTGAGTAAATTATGCCGCCGTTTAATCTGAAGTTATGAGCCGGTATAGGAGGATTACAATCTTCCAGCAAAACAATTTGCTTATCAACATCATAAAGCTTTAAGACGAGTTTGCCGTTATAACTATTCCACAAAGTTGAATCATGATTAAGTATAGATCCATGTATCTTTATTCTGCTGAGAGCCTGCATTGTATCTCCCTGCAGACCGCTGATACTATCAACATGAGATCTGAAACGGGGTAATTGAACCCTTGCTGAAGGATCGCACATTAAGATGTATTTAGCTGAATTATCATCATATGGATTTATCTGAAGCTTTGCATTCAGCATGCCGGTTCCAAATCTTTTGGGAAGAAGCAAACTGTCTCTTGGAATATAGAGATTATCAAATACCACATACATAAGCGCAGCATTCCCGGAAGCATAAACAGGCCTTGAAGCCGCAAACGTACCAATAGCTCCTTTGTTATATGCCATCATGAACAGCTCTCCCGCACTTTGATTTGCCGGGTTATCAAACTTGCTCATATCGCAGCTCGCAATTGAAACAAACGGGTAACGGTTCCTGTTATTTATCTGGCTTAAAATATTATCTTTTTCAAGAACGTATTCATGTGCCCAAACGTCCGGGCTTCCATGCCCTGTCCAATGAATATTAAGTACACCTTCACTCCAGTACTTAGCAATATCGGAGTTAACCTGAGGCTTCCTTCTGCCCTGGGGTGTGATCACAGTTGGATAAGTAGCAAGATATACTTTGATCTTATCAATAAACGGAGGAGCGTGATCTTCAGCAAGAGACTCGCACTGAGCCAGATGAAATATGCCTTCACATTGCGGAGCAGTAGTTTTTTCGTCATCTGCAACAAAGAGCATCCTGTTTTTCCAGTAGCCGTTATTTTCACCGTTTTCGTAGGCATCAAGCTTATCAAGATAAGCATTTGCATCAGGCAGCGAGTTTGCAGGTATCCTTCCAACTCCAAGATCAGGCTTGTCAATCAGGTAAGTTCCATCTACAACATTAACGAAGTAATCGTCTGTAGTCAGTCCTGCAACCTGGTGAATAACGGGGCTTGTTAACTCCCATGCAGGGACATAATTGCCACCCTGGTAAAGAAGATTCTTATAATCAAAACCACCATCACCAAGCAGGCACACATACACAGGTTTCTCAGTCCAGTTTTCATATGCATATTTAATAAAATCCCTGACCGCAACAGCATCAAAAACACCGCCTGAAAATTCGTGAAAGATCTGTTCAGTTGTAACAACCATTGTCTTAAGGTAGTTTGGATCTGAAGCACCGCCCTGTTCTCTTTTGTTTTTCAGTCTTTCGGCAGCTGATATTAAGTCTTTATGAGTTATAATAATGAAACTCGCACCATCGGAGATACCATGCAAATTCTGGTTTGTTACTCTTGATGAAATCCCGGTTGGGGTTTTGTATCCGCTTTGACCAACAACGTAAAACCTGCTTAATCTGGCATTAGTTTCGGTTTTCTGGAATTTCACATTTGATGAATTCACACTTATCGGCTGAATTATCTTAACATTTTTGTGAACAGAAGCATCAAAAACTTTTATGTCATTGTTAGAAAATGAAGACACATTATACTCAACTGTACCGCTTGTATCAGGTGAATCAAATGCCAAAATGTCATTTGCAGCAGAGTTTAGCCTTCTTTTATATACTATTTCATACCAGTCAAGATAACCTTCACCTTCGTTTAAGGTCGAATAGAATCTTGATCTTAACTTAACCTGTTCGCCATTGTTTTTTTGAGACTGGTTAATTGTAATTGGATAGGTTCTGGTGGATATCCATTCATTAAAACCGGGATAGACTACATCAAGAGGGAACTGAAACTCCGACATATTGGAATATTCATCTTTAACCAGGAAATAATTGCTCTGTTGAGCTCCGCCCGGCTGCTGTACAGTCCTTGATGCAAGTTTTACATTAAATACTATATCACTACCGCTCTCAAGCCCGGGAAGACTTGTGTTCCATTCAAATGATTGTCCTGTACTTTTTCTTTCGCTCAGCCACAGGTTGCCTTCATTTATAAGGTTGTTAATTTCCGGCTCAAAAAACATTCTGTCAAAAAATGATGCCTGGACGATTGGGTTTCCGCTTTGCTCTGATGGAACAAATTGCATTCTGATCCCATTATTCGGAGTGTTAAGACATATCCAGTAATAGTTAGACCTGCTGTAAACATTCAAATAGTGGCCATATGTGCGGGCAAGTGAGTCATAACTCCAGTTGTGAATAGATTTTCCATAAAAAAGAATATGATCGTTATTATCAAAGGTGCCATCGTTTTCACCTTCTATATATACTGCTATTTCTTCGAGATCCTGCGGCCTATCTGGCGCAATTCTATCCGGCAGCATATTACCGCCATTACCATACATCTTTATGGTTCTCGGGTCAATGCCGGAAAGGTTAATTCCTGCCCCCTCAAGAAATCCCTTTGTGATCTTGTACATGCCGTCGCTTGTTCCGTTACTGCTGTTATCTTTAATTTCGATTTTGAACCAGTCGCCGGTAGATAGTGCACTGTTGACCACAACATTATCTCTGTAGTTCTTTTTATATTTAGGGCTAACCCAGTTTATTGCATTGTTAGAATTTATTGCAGCATTAGTAAGCAAGGATATTTCTTCTTTGCTTCTCGGCCTGTTAAGTGAAGCAGGCGCTTCACCAAAGTTAATTCTGACCCTGACCCTGGTATAAAGCTTCATTGTCCTGGTAACAGGGTTATACTGACATGGATATATAACAAGGTTGCCAATAGTAATATCTCTAAATGGCCCTACATCAGCAAGAGATACAACGGACTCAGGCATAAATTTATTCTGGCTGTATTCGGCATTCCTGTTATAAGTATAATATATATTTTCAAAGTTTCTAACATTGGGATTAAAAACATTCAATTGCGGAATAGGGGCAATGTTTACATTCTGCTCTTCCTTAACATCAAAATCGACTATCTGAACTGAATTGTATTTTTCGGATGGAAACATTACAGCAAAACTTCTGTGTCTCAGATCAGGGCTTCCTGACTGAGATATATTTTTTTCCAAACCCCGCTGAAAAGAATAAACGGAAAGTCTTTCACCGCTTACTTCAATATCTTCTTTGGTTAATCCATCCGGGTAGTATTCAAGCTCAATATAGCTCGAGTTAGAACTTATGACCTTATAATCAGGTTTCTGCTCGCCAAATAAATAATCTCCAATATCAGGATTCTTATCAGACTGAACAGAACTTCTGATATTATCAGTTGATCTTTCATTGTTCTGCGAAAATACAATGATGCCGTAAAAGGCTATAAAAGCGATCAGGGAATATTTCAATGCTTTCATTATTATAAATTATTTTAGGTTAAAAATAAAAAAACCGAAATTGAAACATATAATTGTTCAATTCGGCTCTATAAAATCAATTGCAGATATATTGCTAAAGGCATCCGTTTTATAAAACCGAAATTAAAACCCTTAACAATTAATCTATAATTTTGTCCTCTTTCTAAAGCAATATATATTTAGAAGTAAGAAATGTCAAGACAAAATGTTTTAAAAATGTGCCGAAAATTGACATAAATCGTAATAATCTAAACACTTAAAAGGGCTATACTGGTTTCAAGAACCTGTTCTAAACTAATATTATTTATATTTTCATTTGCTGACTGAATTGATACTTTATTTTCCCCAATTATACCCCATTCCCAGGCCTTTGTTGGCCCGAAAAGCCCTATTTGAGGTATATTAAATCCTGAAACCAGATGCATAATACCGGTATCATTTGATATAAAAAGCGACATTTTGCTTAAAATTGCACCATTTTTAAGAATACCAGATGATGATTCCTGGATCTTATATTCAACATTTCCTTTCAATAAGCTCTCAAGTTCTGTAACGCACTTTTCATCGGCAGGTCCTTTTGAAAAATAAAAGTAAGGATTATATTTTTCCCCCAATTTGATCACCAATGCTGCATATTTTTCCGAAGCCCATACGTTCTGTTCTTTTCCTGCCCCAGTGTGAAACCCGATTATTATCCTGCTCTTATCCGGAAAATTTTCGGCAATAAACTTTTCAGCAAATTCACTACACTCGTCATTTACACTAAATTGAATTGTATTGCAGGCCGGTTTTATATTAAGCTGTCTTATGACATCAAGATTTCTTTCCATCTGGTGAACTTTCTTAAGATCCCAAAGAAAATCATTCTTGATATTCAGCACATATCCCGATCTGTTAACTTCATAATCTCTTGACTTAACGCCTGCTCTGTACTTTGCATTTGAAAAATAAGCAAGCAGGTGATTGGTTGCTGAAAAATTCACAGATGAGGGTACTATGGCAAGATCCGGCCTCATATCCTTAAGTTCTTTTGTAATATTCAAAAAGCTTTCAAAACCGTACTCATACTTTCTTATCTCATTAACGGGAGAGCTATTATCTTTAAATATATTTTCGAAATTAGTTGAATCCTTGGTAATTAAGATAATTTTTGCTTCAGGGTAAAAATCCCTGAGTGATCGCATCATTGGCAATGAGCAAAGCATGTCGCCCATCTGGTGCCGGATCACTATTAAGATCGTTTTAATTGTGCTGTGGTCAATTGCAAGGGGATCTGTATCTTTTTCCAAAACAAATCCTTTGAATACTTTTAGCGCTGCATTCCCGAAGATTTTTCCAAACTTACTCAATATTTAAGTTTTGAATTGTTCAGTCCTTTTTGATTTCCCTGAATTCAGCATCCTGCACCTGGTCAAGATTATAAGTACGGTGAGTTTTTTTATCTTTTGGTGAACTTGTCTTTGCAGATCTATTGATGTTGTTCCTAAGTAAACTTCTGATGAGCAAGAAGGCAAGATAAATAAGTATTGCAATTATTACATAGCGCATTATTCAGCGGCTTTCCTTAACGAAGGATTGTAATATTTAACCGCTGTCTGGTCATTCCTGAATATTTCTTCAACAAGCCGGTCAAAATCAAGCGGATTGTTTACAAAATCAGTTTCCTCGCAGTTCACTATCATCAGCTTCGATGATTTATATCTTGAGAAAAAATAATTATATGCATCATTAAGGTTATCTATGTATTCTTCACTGATCTCTTTTTCAATATCCCGGCTTCTTTTGGTGATATTTGACATCAGCCTTTCAACTGTTGACTGAAGATAAATAACAAGATCCGGAACAACTACATTTCTATCAAGCCCCTGCACAACCTGCTCATATATTTTGAGCTCATCATCGCTCAAGTTCAGGTATGCAAAGATCTTGTCTTTTTCAAAAATGTAATCGCTTACAATATAGTTTTGGAACAGGTCCTTTTGGTGAAGCTCCTGAAGCTGGGTATATCGCTCGAGCAGAAAGAACATTTGAGTTCTGAATGCATAATCGCCCGGACGGATATAGAATTTTTCGAGGAAAGGATTATCTTCAAAGTTTTCCAGGATCAGCTTTGCGTTAAGTCTTTCCGATAGCATTGAGGCAACCGAAGTTTTACCGGCTCCGATTACACCTTCAACGGCTATGTAGCTTAACTGCTGGTTATTTGTGTTATTTCCGTTCAAATATTGTGTTTATAAAGCTTTACTTTGCATTTATCTTTGGAATTAATAGAAAGATATTCAATGCTTTTTCCCTTGGTTGGATGAATATATCCCGGCATTAATTCAACAAGCCCTCTCAGAACAAAATTCCTTTTTTCAATCAAGGGATGAGGTATTTCAAATTTACTGCTTTTATAAATAAGGTCAGAGTAAAACAAAATATCTATATCTATTTCGCGCGTCTGCCATTTGCCCCTGTTGATCCTGCCTATTTTCTTTTCAGTTTTCTGAATTAATTCTGCAAGCTCTGCAAGCGGTATTCTGCACAGAAATACTGCCGTGCAATTCAAAAAATTATTCTGATCTGCATAACCCCATGGTTCAGTTTCGTACACATGTGAAATGGCAAGCATGTTAAGATCTTTGTTCAGGGATAACTCCCTTATTGCTTTTTTTAAGCTGCTTATTCTTGCTCCAAAATTAGAGCCAAAGCCTAATACTGCTTTTTTCAGCATTGTTCACTTTACTGATTGAGATGCCGGTGTGTGACGGTATTCAGAATGCTCCACTTCAACGTAGTCTGTTAAGCCGCCGAGCGGCGGAGCCGGTTTCCGGACTTTAATTGTAACTTTCTGAACCATCAGGAAATTGTCAATTATCTTGATAGCGATCTTATATGCCAGCGCTTCTATCAAATAAAATTTCTTTTCGGATACAGCTTCTTTAATGAAACTATAAGCGTCTTCATAATTCAGGGTTTTTTTCAGATTATCTTCGGCCTCGGCAGCAGTAAGGTCACATATCATCTCGGCATCAATTTCAAATAGTCCTCCGCTCATGCGTTCTGCATCCAGCACTCCGTGATGTGCATAAAATCTGGCATTCTGAATTCTAATAATTGTATAATTCATATTCCCCTCCCTGCAGCGGTGCGATTATCAAGAACAAGTTGTATTGAATTCAATAAATTCTCTTACTTCTTTTTCTTTTTTGTTTTCAAAGCCGGTTTTCTTTTTTTAACTGATTTTTTCTTTGCCGCGGGCTTTGTTTTCTTTACAGCTTTTTTCTTTGAAGCCCCGTTTTTTGAAACCGGTTTTTTACTATCTTTTGATTTTGCTTTTTTGACTTTGAGATCAGCAAGAGCTTTTTGAACCATAATACCCATATCAGCAGGCGAGTTTGCGACGTAAATTCCTGCTTCGCGTAATGCTTTTAGTTTATCTTCGGCAGTTCCTTTGCCGCCAGCTATAATGGCGCCTGCATGCCCCATCCTTCTTCCGGGAGGCGCTGTTCTGCCTGCGATAAATCCAACAACAGGTTTGGTCATATACTTTTTTACATATTCAGCGCAGGTTTCCTCAGCATTACCGCCAATTTCGCCGATCATTATTACTGCATCGGAATTTTTGTCTTCATTGAAAAGCTTCATTGCATCAATGAAGTTTGTTCCTATGATCGGGTCTCCGCCAATACCAATACATGTTGATTGACCGAGTCCGAGAGCTGTTAGCTGTGCGACTGCTTCGTAAGTTAATGTACCGCTTCTTGAAATAAGTCCAACCCTTCCCTGTTTGTGAATAAAGCCTGGCATGATACCGATCTTGCACTCTCCGGGAGTGATAATTCCGGGGCAATTAGGGCCTATCATTCTTACATTCCTTCCGGACTTGTTTAACTCCTCAAGATAACTTTTTGCCGTGATCATATCTTTTGTAGGGATGCCTTCTGTTACTGTAACAATAACGTTTACACCGGAATCCGCAGCTTCAAGAATTGCGTCTAATGCAAATGCCGGCGGTACAAAAATTACCGATGCGTTTGCGCCCGCTTTTTCAACTGCTTCCCTGCATGTATTAAATATGGGTACTTTTTCATCAAACATCGTTCCGCCTTTGCCAGGAGTAACTCCAGCAACTACATTAGTTCCGTATTCTATCATCTGCCTTGTATGAAATGAACCCTCAGAACCTGTAATACCCTGCACCATCAAGCGGGTATTCTTATTGACTAAAATGCTCATTAATATATTGCTTTCTATTAATAATTAGAGATAATAACTGATTTTACGTGTGGAAGTACAAATTTAAGGATTATAAACTTATGAAAAAATACCACAGATATTGATAGAAGAATAGCTTATTCGTTAACTCTTTTCAAAATTCAGAATTAAGCCCTCATATGCTCATAAAAAAAGGCAGCCAAGAAGGCTGCCCTTGTTAATTAACCATAATATCCGGTTTAATCTTCTTTAACGGAATTCCCTGTTATCACCCATTCACCGTTTTTCTTGGCAGTCAAATTATAAGTTACGGTAAGTGTTTTTGATACTTCAACATCTTTACCGTCTTTCTTAACGATCTGTGTTTGTTTTACCTTTGCCACAACGCTTGCTTTGTCGTCTTTCTGAGAGAGGACTTTGGGTTCTTCAACAACAGTAAACTGCTTGGTATTCCTGTAACCTGTTTTAAGTTTATCAACATTGCGTGAAGGAAAATACTTCTGCGCCTTCTTCATATTGGAATCGAAGTTACCGCTTTCGTTTATTCCGCGCTGAATGTATTCGTAATAATCCTTAACAGTAGAAGTAGGGTTCTCGAATTTCTTTGTAATTTCCTTCTGGATCTCTTTCTTCTTTTCCTGCTTGCTTGTCTTTTCAACACTCTTTACGGAATCCTTGTTCTGCTGAGTTACCTGAGTAGAAGAAGTATCAGTAGGAGTTGTGGTATTACTCAAAGGCTGCTCAATGCCGAGCTTCTTTTCTCTTTCTTCAAGCTCAATTTCTTTCAGTTTAACTCTTGCTTCCCTGTCATTTAACTCTTTTTCCTTATCTGCAAGGATCTGAAAACTGGATTTGTTTGTCTCTTCTCTATCTTTAGTGCATCCCGCAATGAAAACCAGAAGCCCAAATATAGCTATATATTTAATGTAGTTAGTCATATTTATTAAATTATTGGTTTATATATCAACCTTAACTATAAATATAATAGCTAATTAAAGAAATTGCAACCACAATTCCAAAAAATTAACGTAAAATATTGAAATTACTGCATTTCGTAGAGAGTTTTGTAACTCAAAAATGCATTGAATAAGGATGTGGCAACATCATTTTGACCTTTTTCGCTTGAGAGATATTTCTCATCATTCGGGTCAGAGAGATACCCTGTTTCTACCAATACAGATGGCATTGAAGCGCCAAGAGTAACCCAGTTGCCCGCCTGTATCACTCCTCTTGAGGCAAGCTCAGCATAGCTCAGGAAGTTTAACTCGATCATTGAAGCTAAGTATTCGTTGAATCTTGTGTAACCGTTTTGTGCAAGAGATGAATAGATAAAATTATCCACTGTATCTTTACCTGCCTGCTGGTACGAAAGAAGAAAATTCTCTTTCATAGTAAACATCACAGCTTCCGGAAATCTTTCTTTATTCAGCAGGTAGATCTCAAATCCGTTCTTATCGCTTTCTTCTTTTTTCTTGTGGTTTGCGTGAATGCTGATAAAAAGCTTTGCTTTATTTACATTGGCAATATGAGTTCTTTCTTTTACTTCAACATATTCATCGGTTGATCTTGGATAAATTATCTTTATGCCGGGGTACCTGGTTTCTATCATCTTGCCAAGCTTCATGGTGATCGGAAGCACTATATTTTTTTCCTGCACACCTGTTCCGTCTCCAATTGTGCCGGGATCTTTACCTCCGTGGCCTGCATCAAGCACAATTACATCAAGCCTGTTTTGTGCAATTAACAATGAACAATTAACAATGAGCAATAAGAGGCAAGCTTTAACAAAGCTCTTTATAATATTGATAATTGATAATTGATAATTGTTCATTGTCACCTGTAGTTTGTAAATTGTACTGCAAAATCAAGATCCGCCCTTTTTACAATTGCAATGGCTTCCTGAAGCAGGTCTTTATCCCTTCCGGAAACCCTAACTTGTTCATCCTGTATTGCAGCCTGCACTTTGATCTTTGCAT
>JAIOIK010000175.1 GCA_019912545.1 Ignavibacteria bacterium
CGCTTGATACAAATGGTTCTGCTTCAGGAATTACACTTCCTGTGTTAAGTGATACTGCGGAGTGGACTTACCAGGCGTGGGTTATTGAAAGGAATATTCCGGGTAATATTTATAATATAGGCAGATTCAGCAACCCGAATGCTAATGATGGGTACAACCAATGCCAGGGAGCCTCTTCGCCATGGGATCTGCCCGGGCAGGACTGGCTTCAGGCAAATTGCCCGGGAGGCGTATTACCGGATATATCAAATCTGAATTCGGGTTTGTACGACCTCAGAATTACAATAGAACCCCGCTTCGAGCAGGGAACAGCGCTATCAATCCCTTTCTACATAACTTTATTTTCCGGAAATATTGCAGCTGCTTCTTTCGGAACAGTGCAGTCGTTACAAAATCAGTCAGTTACAAACCTGCCTTTGGGATTATTGATTTTGAGTGCGAATTGAGATTGAAGTCAGTATAAATATAAATTAAAACTAAATTATGAAAACATTTTTCAGAATTTGGCTTGTTATATATCTCGTTATCTCCTGGCAGAGTATTTTTTCACAGTCAAGGTTGAACATGACCCTTCTTGCGCAGAAAAACCTGCATAATGCAGGCGGCACGCCGGCAGGGTGGCATTATGCATCGTGCTGGGGATGGACATCACCGGCAAACCGCGAGTATGCCATAACAGGTTACTGGAACGGCTCTGCAGTTTATGATATAACCGATGCAAATAATGTTGTTAAGTGTGATACAATTCCGGGGCCTACTTCATATTATAATTACAGGGAGTTCACAGTTGTTGATCATTACCTCTACATAGTATCGGAAGGCTCGGCGAACAATGCCGGACTGCAGATCGTTGACATGCAATACCTGCCTGATTCTGTGTACCATGTAAAGAACTGGACCTTTCCCGGATATACAACAACTCATACAATAAAAAGCGCGGGTAACTTTTTATATTTAAACGGTGCCAATTACAATAGCGGCGGACTTGTAATACTTGATATTACCGATAGAGAAAATCCGGTAAAGCGCGGAAACGGGCCGGCTTTATATGTGCATGACTGCTTTATTAAAAATGATACCGTGTATGGAGCAAATATTTATTCGCCAAGCAAGATGTCAATTATCAGCGCAACAAATAAGGATGCTCCCACTCTTGTAACACAGTTCACATATCCAAATGCGGTTTGCCATAATTTATGGACTTCAGATGACAGGAAATGGCTGCTAACAACAGATGAGGGCGGTTCAAATCATTTAAGGATATGGAATTCAGAGAATCTAAACAACATTACGCTAGCTTATGAATATATTCCCTATGAAGTTGCAATGGTGCATAACGCATATTTTAAAGGTGATACTATCTTCATGGCGCATTACAGGGCAGGTGTAGTGGCTTTGGATGTTTCCAATCTTCCTGCACAGCCTACAGTTATAGGTTATTACGATACATATCCAGCCAGCGGAACTGCTTACCAGGGAGCCTGGAATGTTTATCCGTATTACAATTCCGGCAAGTTCATTGTTTCAGATATTGAGACGGGGTTATATGTGTTTAGATTCGGCGATCCCATTGGAGTTACACAAAACGGAACTGAGATTCCAAGTGATTATAGCTTAGGGCAAAATTATCCCAATCCGTTCAATCCGGCTACGAATATAAAATTCAGCATTCCCCTCTTGAGAGGGGTGTCCGCTGAAAGCGGACGGGGTGTGTTAACAAAGCTTTTTGTTTACGATATCTCTGGCCGCTTGATTAGAGTGCTTGTTAACCAACCAATGAAACCTGGAAGCTATGGAGTTAATTTTGATGGAGGGGGACTTTCATCGGGCGTGTACTTCTATAGCTTAAGCGCAGAAGGATTTAAAGAAACCAAGAAGATGGTTGTTGTAAAGTAAAAGAGAAAAAGCTTGTCACGATGAAAGCTGGGATAAGAAGGCATCCTGCTATGCGGGATCGCAGGATTTCAGTCCAGTTGATGCCGGACTTCAAAAAAATAAAAGTTAAAAAGCAAACAAGGGGTAAACCCCCTTGTTCATAAATAAACCGGATTCTATTTATCTGATGTATTGCTTAATCACTAGTCCCGATTCTTTGGGAATACTTATCAAGTAAGAGTTACTTGATAAGCAGCATCTTTTTGGTTGATGCAAATTGTTCTGTCTTCAGTGTATAGAAATACACACCGCTTGAAAGTTCGGAGGCGTTCCACAGGAATTGGTAGCTTCCGGGATCCAAGAACTCGTTTACAAGGGAAGCTGTTTCTTCACCAAGTATATTATATATCTTTAATGATACAAACTCTCCCTTAGGCATGTTGAACTTAATGACTGTTGAAGGGTTAAATGGATTGGGGTAGTTTTGATTGAGAGAATACTCTGAAGGGATCTGGCTGCCTATCTGCTGAATGCCGATAACACTATCAGCATATCCTGCAAGCATGAAAAGCAGGTCGTGCTCGCCTCCGCCAACAACCACCTGGTTACCCGGCGTCCAGTTAACGGCAGTATCAAATATCATTGCAGGATCTCTCCAATGGAAAGGAGAACCGTAATTAGCAGTTGAGGTAGCCCATGCAAAAACAGAGCTATCCGGATTGATAGGTAAACGCATGTAACAATTTATCCAGTACTTTCCTGGGTTCAGTGAAGCAATCGTTCTGAAGGGTATAAACGGGTTTTGCCCGAAGAAAAAGTTAAAATTGTCAAGGGTATCGGAAAAAACCACCGGCCCGGGTTTATTATTATCATCAGATCGAATATTAGCAACCGCACCTGAAAATCCATTTATACCGTTAGTAAACGTTCCATATATCTTAACACCACTCAACTGCCATGACTCTCCCTGAGGAACAACAAAATCATCTGCTGCTTCGGTAAGGGTGTTAATATCGGTATATTGAACCGAGGGAACAGAATTAGAACCTATGAATTGCCTTGTACTGAAAATAATCGGGTCACCGAACTCAAGCTCATCAAGCCTGAACTCGGTATTAAACGCATAAATAACGTCCTGAAGATTAATTGTAATAATGCAGGTTGTTGGGGTATCAAGGTTAGCGTATTCAATATCTACATAAAATTCACGCCATGTACTCTGAGTATTAAGAAATTGGATGTTGCCAGTGCCAACCAAGTTGCTGCCTTTTTTCATTGCAACATTCACCTGGAAAGTATCTGCCCCCTGCGGAAGAAACCTATAATTTCCTTTCAAGAAAGCATATCTTTTGCTGACCGGAAATTCATCTGAAGTGGCTAGCGGTGGTATAGGGCCGCCGTTAAAATTGATCACCTTTCCGCCCAGAGAATAAGAACCGTGTGTTGATTCACCTGCCCTGAAAACCGGCTGAAATGGCAGGGTGTTGCTGGTTGTGTAGCCATCCGGATCTAAAGGGTTACCGGACCAGTTT
The DNA here is from genome assembly GCA_019912545.1 of Ignavibacteria bacterium. GTDB lineage: Bacteria > Bacteroidota > Ignavibacteria > Tepidaquicellales > OLB5 > OLB5. Next base: position 3,408 of record JAIOIK010000175.1, read on the forward strand.
TCGAAGCTGAAGTTTAAAACCGGTTCGTTCCCTCCTCTTGTTTGGGATAAAACCGAAGCACTTCCTAATACAACTGTAAATAAAGCAATATATAGATGTAATTTCATCAAATTCTCCCTGACTTTTCTTCAAAGATAAAGCGCAGGCTACCTAAATGACAATTACCCATATGGGTTATTTTAAACAATCAGAAGAATAATGTAAAAAAACGGCTCAAATTGTTGAGCCTTTTTTTTAAAAGACATTAAACTTAAACACGAATCCTGCAAATTACTTCACTAAATTTCCCAAAAGCCATGGATTTCAGACTAAACAACGAAGGTTATCTAATCATTATTCCCGATGAATCGGGACTACTTATCAATTGAGAGTTATTTGACAATCAGCATCTTTTTGGTTGATGCAAATTGTTCTGTCTTCAGTGTATAGAAATACACACCGCTTGAAAGCTTTGAACCGACGAATTGATACTCATAGCTTCCGGCAGCAAGATTCTTATTCACTATTTCGGCTACTTCCCTGCCCGT
>JAIOIK010000176.1 GCA_019912545.1 Ignavibacteria bacterium
AAAAGAACTTGACCTTTAAAACTAATTTTGTTTATTTTAGTACTCATTTGTAAGCCTCCTTTTGTTATCGTTTGATTAATTTGTATTAACAAATTTACGAAACATTTGCGAGGCTTGCTTATTTAACATACTATCTTCGGATCTTAGTATCTGTGTCTGTGTCTGTGATTTGATTCCGCCCGGATATTTGGGGTTTAGCTCGCCGCCGTTTTTGAGTGTGCGCCAATAGGGAGTAATCCTTTTCTTTCCGGCATCTCTTTGTTCTTCTGTAGCGTGAGATGCTATCCATACGAAAATTCCGGTTGTGATCGGGCAGCCGGCTTCTGCCTTGTGGCGCTTTGCAAGAGCAGCGCGGATATCATTAATAGTGGTGAGTTTTCCTTTGGGGACTCTTCGCATCAGCTCATCCACTTCCATCGGCGCGGGAATAAGTAAATTTTTCGCTTTGAAGAATCTCTGCTTTTTTTCATCAAGCTTTACAATGCGCGGAAGCTTTCCTGAAGGAGGATTATCCCTTAATAGTTTTTCACTCCACGTACTATGCTTAGCCATAATTTCAGAAATGTTTTTGTTATTACAAAAATAGCGGAATATTTTTATTATTATAGTACTATCGATCAATAAAATAACAGACAGCGGCTTGTGGGATTGTATTTGCAAACTAGCTGAAGTAATTTTGCTTAAAGCAGGCTCATTTTCTAAAAATCATAATTCAACAGTATGAATAATCTGAAATGGTGGTTCCGCATAACCGGTATTGTATATACGCTTCTGGGGATTGGCTTTGTACCTGTGATTAATGCCCAGAGGATCGGGGTGATGATACCAAATTTTGACGCTCCAACAGGCGGTACTGCTTTTTGGGGATTGCTTGATCTTAGTTTTATGTTCGGGCTTGATCTCATTATAATTGGTATTTATCTTATTTATTGTTCCCGTGACCCACTGAAACATTTAACTATTGTTTATCTAGTGATATGGCTTGAGATCGTGCGCGGGATAATTGATGACATATATATGATAGCGCGCGGTTACGGCGCCGGGTTTTATATTGGTTTTATTATGTTCCATATTGCGGTAATAGTTACAGGATATTTGTTTGCAAAAAAAGCTAAAACAGAAAATGCAATTTCCTCATAAATTGAATGGCTGATATCATATATTTCAAAAATACCAAAGAACTGCGCAAATGGTTTGAGAAGAATCACAATAAGCTAAGCGAGCAGTGGCTTGGAATTTACAAAAAAGGTTCCGGTAAAACAGGCATTACCTATATTGAAGCTGTTGATGCCGCATTGTGTTTCGGGTGGATAGACGGGCTGACAAAAGGGATTGATGAAAAGAGCTATTGCCAGCGATTTACTCCCCGGCGCAAGGGAAGTATATGGAGCGCAATTAACATCGCCAAAATAAATGCGCTTAACGAAAAAGGTCTGATGCATGAAGCGGGACTCAAGGCATTCAATGAGCGCGATACGAGAAAGCAGGGATTGTATTCATTTGAACAGAAAGAAGTAATCAAGCTTCCGGCTGCATATCTGAAGAAGCTTAAAGCAAATAAAATGGCATGGGAGTATTACAGCAAACGGCCGCCAGGGTATAAACGGACTTCTGCGTGGTGGGTCATTAGCGCAAAGCAGGAAGAAACACGGCTTAGAAGGCTTGAAGTGCTGATAAGAGATTCTGAGGCGGGGCTGAAAATAGGGCTGTTGAGGCAAGCCCCACCCCGGCCCTCCCCAAAGGGGAGGGAGTCAAAATAGAAGATGTGTTTTACAACATGGAGTCGGAGAGACAGAGAAGACTAATTGCTTTCAATGACGTAGAGTCCCCACTCAAGGGCCGGAGACCCGGCCTGAACATTAGGAATAATATGATCAATAATTTCCACATAATTCTGTTTATAATAACCATACTTTTTGCTGGTTGTGTCGATGAAGATGTTTTATCGACTAAGGCTGAAGCTGTCACGGGGCTTGATTCGATTGATTATGAAATACTTTCAGACGGAATTGAACAGATAATATTCCCGTCTGCTTCTTTTAAAAGCAGAGCATTCTTTTTCCACTATCCGTTTGGTTCAAGTCCCGATACAGTGATAATAGGTATCAGAGATTCCACAGAATTTACAGAACCGAAACCTCATATATTAGAATACCATAGGCTTATTGATTCAAATGACTATCAAATTTCAAGAAGACTTGCGACCGAGAATCACAAAAAATTCAAAATAGATGAAAAGAAAGTACATTCAAAAGTTGGTTTAGCATTTTTTAATATTGGTCCGGAGTTTGTGTATGATGAATTCATCAAAAAAGTGAGTTCAAATTTTCGAGATTGGGCAGTACTTATATCAAAACCATCTTACAATGACGAGAAAAACAGAGCGGTAATGTATATTCTTGTTGGAGGTTATGACACAGAACATGAAAGTATAGCCTGGTTTAAAAAAGTAGAAAACAAATGGATGTTGAGTGATATTATTGATTATTCACGGTGATATAAATTAGAAGCGGGATAAGTGATGTCAGGTGAACACCTGACGCCACTAAGGCAGCGGGAGTGCAATGCAATCAATGCGCAGAGTGCCAGGCGGAATAATTTGATAGAAAAAAAGGAAGAATAGATTGAACAACAAAGGAACCGAGAACATCAGAACAAAGAAAATTGAAATACTTTTGTTTTTGGTAACCGTTCTATTTGCAGGTTGCAGTGTTGAAAACGATAATGTATTCAAAGCAGAAGAAGTAACGGTATTGGACTCGATGGATTACATAATAATTTCTGCATCACTTAAGTGGTTCTTAAGGGATTTTGAAAACAGCAGCTTTGATTTTGACCCCGAGTATTACGGGAACGATAAAACGGAAGAACTCTTTATTTCAGATTCAACGATTTTTGATCCAATAAGTGAAGGCGGGATAAAGATGCATCAGGCATTTGACAGCACAGATAATTATATAACCCGCGGACTTTCTCGGATGAACAGGAAAAACTATTCAATTGATAATAGCAGGATCAATAGTTTTGTTACAAGGAAACTTGAAGGTGAAGAAAAGAAGTTAATGGATCATATGAATTACAGAGAGTTGTACGCCAGATATCCAAAAGCATGGGGAATTGTACACTTTTCAAAGCCGCATTATGATATTACTACCAAAAGAGCAGTGATATTTCTGGAATATCATAAAGGGGGCAATTTTGGCAAGGCTGAGTATATGTGGCTGCTTAATGATGGCAACGGCTGGGTACCATATGATGAGATCCAATTGTGGATAAACTGATCAAAATTTTAATTCCTTTTTTGCAAAAGTGACCACCCCATCATCCCGCTGGCAGCGGGATGATTTCCCCTCCTTAAAAAAGGAGGGGAGCTATATTAATAAAAAATAATGAACACAGAAAAAGTAAATATTATTAATGCGTCGGAGGAGTACAGCGATTCATTCCGCGAGGCGCTGGATAGCGTTTCGAGGGAGAAAAGATTTCTTGCGTTCACCGAGGCGCCGGATGTTGAGTCTGTGCGTAAATTTGTGAGGAGATTGATAAGAGACGGGGATGTTCAGGTTTACGCAATACATGATAACAAGGTTATAGGCTGGTGTGATATTATCAGGCGGACAAGAGATGCTATGAATCACACCGGCGCACTTGGAATGGGAATATTAAAGCCCTTTCGCGGCAGGGTATAGGTACACGGCTGATGAGCGAAGCAATTGAGCAGGCAAAAGCAAATGGACTGGAAAAAGTTGTCCTTGATGTATACTCTCATAACACAACTGCGAAGAAGTTGTATGATAAATTCGGATTTATTGAAGCCGGTTTAAAGACGAAAGAAGTGAAAATTGACGGAGAATATTTTGATAATATTATGATGGAGCTTTTTTTGTGAGTGAAACTTTGCGGGTGTAAGGGCTAAGAAACTGAAACGAAAACCCACCCCGCCCCGATGTACATCGGGGCACCCCTCCAGAGAGGGGAATTTCATACGTAATCTGCATTGCCACAGTCTATGCACTCCAAAAAAAATGAACATATAACTTGCTACCCAAATCAGGCGATTCGGGCTACTGGTTTGAACTTATTCCTTTTTCTTACACTCCACATCCAACCCAGCCAGTATACCGGTAATTTCCAGAGTGATTTGATTCTTTTCATAGGTTCGTGGAGCAGTTGGCGGGTGCGGTACTGCTTGTGTACAACCGTATGCAATACGCGGTAGAATTCAGTTGAGTAAGTGCCATCGAACATCATCTCGAAATCGTCGGAAAGCTCCCAGTTGTGTTTGGATTTCATTTGTGAAGCAACGCGATCATAGAACTTCGTGCCCGGCAGGGGATAAGAGACGGAAATACCAATATCATCAGGCATAAGGTCGTTTACCATTTTGATAGTTTTGTCTATTTCAGATTTTGTTTCTCCCGTATAGCCAAACTGGAGGAAGAAGCATGTTTTGATGCCGTGCTTTTTGAGCAAGCGGGTTGATTCATATATTTCTTCAACAGTTGTGCCCTTATCCATTGCGTTGAGGATCTTCTGCGAGCCGGATTCTGCGCCCATCCAAACGGATTCACACCCGGCAGATGCAAGATGCGAAATATTATCTTCTTTTAATAACAGATCAGCGCGTGAAAGACATTTGAACGGAATCTTTGAGCCGTCTTTGTTCACAGTATAGTCAAAAGTAGTTGTCCACCCGGGCTTTAATCCAAAAATATCATCACAAAACCAGATGTGGTCAGGGGAATATTTTTCCTTCAGCAATTTCATGTGGCGGATAATGTATTCCGGTGAGTGTGAATTGTAAACCTGTCCGTAAATCGGCTTGGCGCACCAGTTGCAGTGGAATGGGCAGCCGCGTGTAGTAACAAGGTTCATCGAAAAGTACCCGTGATGCTTGAGCCATAATTCCCTGTAGCGGGCTATATCAATCAGATCCCATGCGGGAAACGGGAGAGTATCGAGTTCTTTCAATGGTTTTCGCGGAGCAGTGCGGGTTATATTTCCACTAGTTACGTACGCGAGTCCGTTGATATCGCTTATGGAATTATGAGATTGCATCGCGGCTGTGCCGCTCGCAAAGATGATTTCTTCATGGGGTTGGGTTGTCTCTTCGTTCCCCGCAAAGGATGGTGTCAAAAAGTCCAGTAGCTCGCCGAGGGTTTGTTCGCCTTCGCCGCAGATGGCGAAATCAACTTTATGGGTGAAATATTTTTCCAGGTGGTCAACGGAATCAGACCCCGAGACAATTACTGTGCATCCAAAATCTTTTGCAATTTCGCTCATTCTGAAAGCGGCTTCACGCATGCGGTTTAGGCACATTTTGGTCAGGTAGTTGAACGTATCGTCATAAATGACCATGAATTTTGGTTTATGCAGTTCTAACGAGGCTTTCAGATCTTCTTCCGAATCTGAGAGCATGGTATCAAACACAGCGGCGGTGTATCCTTTTTGCATAACAAATGCTGCGGCGTATAGAGTGCCGAGCGGGGCATAGAGATTCATGTTCCGGTATTCCTTCGGATCATGTTTTAAGAAATAAGTATTTGCGAAGAGGATGTCGGTCAATTAAAAAGCAGTTAGAAAGTTTGTAAAGTTAAAAAGTTCATAAAGTTAGAATGTTATAAAGTAAAAAATGATAAAGATCAAAGTCCGAATTGTTTTAATTTTTCCGTGTAGAGATTCAGGATAGTTTTCTGGACGCTGTTGGGGTGCACTTTCGATTCTGTGCTGGTGGATTTAAGCCTAAAATTCCTTTCGCTGTCTTCAAGGTGACGATACTTTTTATTCCAATGACGGATAGTTTTTCGATTGAGATAGTCATCCAGTTTATCGCCAAAACTAGCGGCAAAGAAAAGTTCACAAAATCGCTGCAGATAACTTGTTTTTTCTCCTGAGTATGCACTGCCGGAGTGAAGCACGGGGTCAGCAGGGTCATAATTCGGGAAGTAATCCTTTATCCACATATTTTTCGAGATGAATTCATCAAGCAGCGGTTTATTATAGATTGCCTTAAGCGTAGCGATCTCGATTGCAGTATAAATATTGCGGATTTCTATTTCCATTGAATCTTCGGTTATGAAATAATTCAGGCAGAAATACTTCTTGTTATTGAGGAGAAATATTTTCTTAAACAGCATCAGCAGTGTACGGGAGATCCACAGCCTTTTTGGCTTCGTGATTATCATGAAATCAAGATCGCTTGTGCTATCTGAACTATTCTTTGAAAGCGTGCCGGAAATTATTACGCATCTTACAAACGGGAAGCGTTTAATAATATGAGTAACCCAGTTAGCGCGTTTCCACATTTTGCGGGAATACTCTTCTTTATCCTTGCGCGATGTAACACTTTCAACATTAGGCTTGATATAATAGTAACCTTGCTTTTCGGCAAGCGAACCGGAGGAATCTGATACAAGTTCTCTAAGCGCGCATTCGACCGTTTCGGATGTTACGGAATTCTGCGGCAAAAAAGTCAAGACCTCGCCGCTTTTTAATGGGTGCGAGAAAATATCGTAGTAGAGGATAGTCCTCAGTATATTTTTCTTTAGAGTTTCCAAATTATAGCTGAAAGTTCTACATAAAAATCGAATATAGCAATATGCAGTTAAATCCGTTTATTACCCTGAATAGACTACGAAAATACGCTATTTTGTTGTGAAATGAGGTGAAAAAAGGCGTGTATTCGACTTTTTTAGTTGATCCATGATTCTTCGAATCCAGGATTCGTAGAAAGACCCGTAGAATATGGCACAAAAAGAAGACTAAAGTGACCATCCCATCATTCCGCTATAGCGGGACTACGAAATCACTTCGTGTTTTCTTGAAGAGGGAAGCTGCTGCGTGCCAGATCGCAAAATTTCTTTGCGCCATTTTCAAAAGGGCGTCTGATTATGATTTATGAGATTAGAGGTATGCAGGAGAGTTTTGCCGCGTCACTTAACAGCAAAAATTCATTTATTGGAAGCGATTATTATTATTTGTAATTTTGCTGGATGATCACAAATGTATTAAAGAAAGTGCATATTTTTTCGGGGCTGAACAAAGAGGAGCTTGAAAAGCTCTGTGGTATTGTAAAAGTTAAAGCGTACAATAAAGGCGATATAATTTTTTTTGATACAGAACCTTACTTTGGATTTTACATAACAGAAGCCGGGCTTGTTAAAATATACAAAATATCAAAAGACGGGCGCGAGCATATTCTTCATTTGATAGCTCCCTACAATACTTTTGCCGAAGTGCCGCTGTTCGAGAATTTCGGGGAGGAGTATGAAGATGTTTACCGCTATCCTGCCAATGCAATGGCGCTTGAAGATGAAACACGCGTTATTCTTATCCCCGCACGGCAGTTCAGACTGCTGGTTGAAAGCGATTCAAAGATCTGCATTAAGATGATATCAGGGTTTGCCAAGAGGCTCAGGCATTTAAATCACCACATCGAAGAGCTTACTTTAAAAGATGTTACAAAACGGACTGCCGGATTTATACTTACCGAGTATAACAATAAGAAGAAGCCGAAGAACAGAAAAGAATCTGATTCTGCAATTGAGTTGAACATTAGCAAGAATGATCTTGCGGCTTATCTTGGCACAATAAATGAAACGCTTTCGCGGACTTTTAAGAAACTTCAGGATGAAGGTATAATTGAGGTGGAAGGGAAGATGATATGGATTGTTGATATGGATAAACTAAAGGAAGTGGCGGCTTAGAATCTTTCATTTTGACTATGATTTGGATGCGCTTCGACTTTCCGCCTGCGGACCTGCCTGCGGCAGGCAGGGGCAGGTCGACAGGCATGCCTCAGTTGTAGAGGAATAAAACTGTTTGATTATTATTGGTGTTGGCTCAATTGCCTTTGCCAATAGTTATTAAAATTAAGTACACAAAAACCTTAATAATCGATTAAGAATTAATGTTTTTCTTTAATTTTTGGTTGTTTGACTTAAGTCAAAGGGATAACCGTTTATATTGGATAAATTTGTATTAGCAATTAGAAATTAATCTTTAAGGAGAGTTAAAAAATGCTGGTACAAAAAGAAAGTAAGATCGGTGATATAGTTGCAGTGAATTTCCATACTGCGAAGATCTTTGAAAGCCACGGGCTTGATTTCTGCTGCGGCGGAAAGAAATCGATCGGTGATGCATGTGCAGAGAAGCATGTTGATGCCGAGCTATTAATTAGCGAGTTATCAAAAGCAGAAGATACAAACCAATCGCTTTCACGGTTTGATAAATGGGAAGCTGATTTTTTAGTGGATTATATCATTAATAATCATCACTCTTACGTATTAAATTCAGTATCAACTATCGAGCATCATCTTGCAAAAGTAGTTTCTGCTCATGGCGAGCGTCACCCGGAGATGGCCAAAATTCAGGGCTTGTTTGCCGATCTTACCGATGAACTGCTTAACCATATGCAGAAGGAAGAGAAAATGCTTTTTCCTTACATAAAGAAAATGCATATGGCCTACAGGAACACTCTTGAAATGCCTATACCTCCGTTTGGAACAATTGGCAACCCGATAAAGATGATGGAAGATGAACATGAAACAGCCGGAAATTTGATGAAGCTTATTAATACACTAAGTGATGGATATACTCCTCCGCAGGATGCATGCGGAACTTACAGGGTGCTTTACGGAGAGCTGAAGGAATTTGAAAACGATCTTCATATGCATATTCATCTTGAAAATAATATCCTCTTCCCAAAAGCAGCAGAGCTTGAGAAAGAACTTAATAAAACATATTCAACATTATAAAATAATATTCATGAAAGGTATAATCAAAAAATGAAAATTAATATTAAACTTACCACAAAAGTCATTGCAGTAATTCTTCCGATTCTGCTGTTTGCAATCAGCCTTGGAAGCTGCGGCGTTAAAGAAGAATACGGCATAGGCCCGGTAAAAGAAGAAATGAAGCTTGAGCCCATAAACGATAAGATGGTAGCGCGCGGAAAAGAGATCTTTGATGTAAAGTGCATTGCATGCCATAAATTCGACGTAAGGCTTGTTGGGCCGCCGCTTAAAGATGTAACAAAAAGAAGAAGGCCGGAATGGATCATGAACCAGATACTGAATCCGATTGAAATGACACAGAAAGATCAAACATCAAAAGAACTTTTTGCCCAGTATTTGGTGCAAATGACTTTCCAGGATGTGAGCCATCCTGATGCAAGAGCGCTTCTGGAATATTTCCGCGCAGTTGACGAGAACAAGGTTACACCATAACATAAGGAGAAAACACAATGAAATTCTTTAAAAAGAGATCAGTTTCTGCTGCTACTGTTGTGTTAATGGGCATGGTATTTATCATGTTATTTACTTCAGGCTGCGGTAAAAAGGACGGAAGCTCAACCATAAATATGAGCGAAGATGCTGCAAACAAAGTATATGTTGCACCGGGTAAATACGATGAGTTTTATTCATTCTTATCCGGCGGATTCAGCGGACAGCTTGCCGTTTACGGACTTCCCTCAGGAAGACTCTTCAGGGTTATCCCAGTATTTTCAGTTGACCCCGAAAAAGGATGGGGATATACCGAGGAAACCAAGCCAATGCTTATGACATCTCACGGATTTATTCCATGGGACGACGCGCATCATCCCGAGCTTTCTATGAAAGACGGAGTGCCTGACGGAAGATGGATATTCATAAACGGAAACAATACACCAAGGATTGCACGAATTGACCTTAAGACATTCCGCACGGCAGAGATCCTTGAAATTCCAAACAGCGCAGGGAACCATTCATCACCATTTACAACAGAGAATTCAGAATATATAGTCAGCGGAACCAGGTTCAGTATCCCGATTATGGAGAAGGATGTTCCGATAAGTTCATACAAAGAGAAATTCAACGGTACCTTAAGTTTCATAAAGGTAAATCCTGAAAGCGGAAGGATGAATGTTGAGTTCCAGATAATGTCTCCCCCGTTTGATTATGACTTAAGCCATGCAGGAAAGGGCCCTTCGCATGATTGGATGTTCTTTTCGTGCTATAATACAGAAGAAGCACACTCGCTTCTTGAAGTTAATGCAAGCCAGAAAGATAAAGATTTTATAATGGCTGTGAACTGGAAAAAAGCTGAAGAGTATGTTAAAGAAGGCAAGGCCAAAGATTTCAGCGCAGAATACTATCACAATACATACGATGACGGAACGCACTCGGGAAACTCGGAAATTCTAAAGACCGTGAAGATGCTGGACCCGAAAGACTGCCCGGGGATGGTCTATTATATTCCCTGCCCGAAATCACCGCATGGGGCAGATATTGACCCAAGCGGCGAATACATAGTTGGCGGCGGAAAACTTTCAACAGTTATCCCTGTGTTCTCATTTTCTAAAATGATAAAAGCAATCGAGGACAAACAGTTTGATGGCGACGTTGCCGGTATTCCGGTGATTAAATATGAAGCCGCTTTGCATGGTGAAGTACAGAAACCGGGACTCGGCCCGCTTCACACGGAATTTGACGATAAAGGATTTGCATATACATCAATGTTCGTAAGCAGCGAAGTTGTTAAGTGGGATATCAAGAAACTTGAAGTAGTTGATAGGGCTCCTTCGTTCTATTCAGTTGGGCATATTATGATCCCAGGCGGCGACAGCAAAAAACCATGGGGTAAGTATCTGCTTGTTCTGAATAAGATAACAAAAGACCGTTTTTTACCAACAGGACCTGAGCTAACACAATCTTGTCAGCTTTATGATATAACAGGCGAGAAGATGAAGCTTCTGGCAGATTTCCCGACAATCGGTGAACCGCATTATGCACAGGCGCTTCCATCGGATCTGATAATGAAAAATTCGGTGAAGATATTCAAGCTTGATGAGAACAAACATCCTTATGCAATAAAGAGCGTTAATGATGCACGGGTTGAAAGAAAAGGAAATGAAGTTCATGTTTATGTTGGTATGGTAAGATCACATTTTACACCTGATAATATTGAAGGCATTAAAGTTGGCGATAAGGTATTTTTCCATGTGACAAATGTTGAACAGGACTGGGATATCCCGCACGGATTCGCAGTCAAAGGAAACAATACTTCCGAGATGCTGATAATGCCGGGCGAAACACAGACGATAACTTGGGAACCAAAAGTCGCTACGGTTTACCCGTTCTACTGCACGGATTTCTGCAGCGCGCTTCACCAGGAAATGCAGGGATATATACGAGTACAGCCTAAAGATGCAAATGTTGAAATAAAGTTCTCAACCGGGAACAAGTAGGACCTCACCCCCTAACCCCTCTCCTGAATGCACTGCCCCCCAAAAAGAGGACAGAAAAATAATAGGAGATAGGTTATATTAAAGGGGGTAAGAAATGAAAAGAAGTAACACCAAGAGATATAATTCAGCATTTAGGCTGAAAGCAGTAAAACTTAAACTGGAGTCAGG
>JAIOIK010000017.1 GCA_019912545.1 Ignavibacteria bacterium
AAAATTAACAACAGAGATCACAAAACCAATAGGGGAAATGTGCTTATCTTCGGCGGAGATGAAGTCTATCCAACGCCAAGCAAGCAAAGGTACAGGAACCGTCTGATAAATCCGTTTGAGCAGGCAATTGGTGATGATAAGCCCAATAAAATTTCAGTTGAAACGCCCCATGTATTCGCTTTGCCCGGCAATCACGATTGGTATGATGGGCTGGAAGCATTCACAAGACTGTTTTGCAGCGATCTTGGCTCAAGGAAATTCGCCGGAAGGCTTTCGCGGCAGAAGAGAAGTTACTTTGCGCTAAAGCTGCCAAACAATTGGTGGCTGCTTGGCTCTGACGGCCAGCTTCATTCAAACATTGATACTGCTCAATTGGAATACTTCAGAAGCATTGCAGATAATCATATAAAGCCAGGCGATAAAGTAATTCTATGTATTTCTGAACCGATGTGGATATATGCTCATAAATATAAAAAGTACGGCGAGATATATGATGAAAGCGATCTGATCTACCTGCAGGAAGAGATCTTGAAGCCAAAAGGCGCAGAGGTAAAAGTTTTTTTGACTGGGGATCTTCATCATTACAGGCGGCATGAGGAACTGCATGCAAAAGATGAAAATTCAAAGGTCCAGAAAATAACAGCAGGCGGCGGAGGCGCGTTCCTGCATCCAACACATGGCGCGGATTTCAGTATCTTAAATGAAGATAAACAGCTTCCCGGTCAGAAGCCAAGGGAGTTTGAAATGAAGAAATGCTATCCAAGCGAGAAGCAGTCGAAAAAACTGGGGTGGCTGAATATTTTCTTCCCGTTTATGAATCCGGGTTTTGGTTTCCTGACGGGTGTATTGTATCTCGTCACTATTTGGATAGTCAGTTCAACTTTCCATTTTGATTTTGCGCATAATTTAAGGGGATTTCTGGATCAAACACTCAGAGCATTTCTGATCAATCCTGTGGCTACATTATGGCTTGGCGCAGTTGCAATGGGGTTTGTTTTCTTTACCGATACCCATTCAAAAGTATATAAATGGCTTGGGGGACTTGCGCATTTTTTCATGAATCTTTTCAGTATTGCTTATATAGGGCTTTTTGCCGCGTTTATTAACAACAGTGTATTCAACGAAAATATCTACACGGGATTTATTTTCATGCCCTTAATAATTTTCGGGCTTGGCTGGTTCTTCGGTTCGTTTAACATGGGGCTATATCTTACGGTTTCTATGAATATTTTCGGCAGGCATGATAATGAAGCGTTTTCAGCATTAAGGATACAGGATTATAAAAATTTTCTGCGCCTGCATATTGATGAAGAGGGCACGCTTACAATTTATCCAATAAAGATACAAAAGGCTGCACGCAAATGGCGCGAGAGGAAAAGCAGTGAGGATGATAATGCGTTTATTGTGCCTGAGGACGGAACGAAGCCTGAGCTGATTGAAGAACCGATAGTTTTAAAGTAGTAAAAAGTAAAAAGCTTGTCCCTTCGAAGGCAGGGATCAAATGTGAAACGGAAAAGCTCAGAAGCACGATGACGAAATTCCCCTCCAACGGAGGCCTGCCTGCTGCAGGCAGGGGTGCCCCGAAGGGGCGGGGTGGGTTAACTGCTCAAAAGACTATAAAGCATCAAAAGCTTTAGCCACGAATGAACACTAATTTTCGCGAATTTTCTTATTTGGTTTTTTTGTGGGCTTCGTCCACACCTCAGATTACAAATCTAACGCCATTGTTTAAAACCTGAAAGCATCAAAAGCTTTAGCCACGAATGAACACTAATTTTCGCGAATTTTCTTATTTGGTTTTCTTGTGGACTTCGTCCACACCTCAGATTACAAACCTGACGCCATAGTTGAGAAGACTACAAAAGTCTTAAAGACTTTTGTAGTCTAAGATGACAACTTATGACTTTATCATTACCAGCAGCATTTTGAATTCTGATATTGCTTTTAGTGAATGCGGTTTATTTGCAGGCATAATAATAACTTCTCCGCTTTTTAGAATTACAGATTTTGATGAAATTGTTATTTCTGCTTCGCCATCAAGGATCTGTACATATGCATCAAATGGTGCGGTGTGTTCACTAAGCCCTTCGCCTTCGGCAAAGGCAAAAACTGTAATTGTTCCTGATGGTTTTTTGAGTAATACACGGCTTACAATTGAGTTGGGCTGATAGCTCAGCAGGTTTTGCAGATCCATTTTTTCAGTATCAATAGTTTGTTCAGCAGGTTGTTCTTGTTTTGTCATTTGAAATTTTCTTTCGGTTTAATTGCAGTATCATATTCCGGAATAAAAATGAAACCCGCAGCCGGGCCGCGGGTAAAAAGAAACTTTAACAAAAAGGGTCTTACTTAGTCCTTAAGGTTATCAAGTACATTCATTACTTCTTTTACAGCTTTGGCTGACTCCTTAAGCAGTTTTGTTTCTTCATCGTTAAGTTTCAGCTCAATGATCTTCTCGATCCCGTTTTTGCCCAGGATGACAGGCACGCCGAGGAAAATATCTTTCAATCCGTACTCGCCGTTTAGCCATGCACAGACAGGGAATACCCTTTTTTGGTCGCGTACGATTGCCTCTACCATCTGCGCTGCGGCAGAACCAGGGGCATACCATGCAGATGTTCCGAGCAGGTTGACGATCTCGCCGCCGCCTTTTTTAGTTCTATCAATTATTGCATTAAGCTTATCTTCAGAAATAAGTTCAGTAACCGGAATTCCGCCAATGGTGGTGTATCTTGGCAGAGGAACCATAGTATCACCGTGACCGCCCATGAGAACAGCCTGGATATCTTTAGGAGAAACATTGAGTTCTTCGGCAAGGAAGGCTTTGTAACGCCCTGTATCAAGAATGCCCGCCATTCCGAAAACTCTTTTTGACGGAAATTTTGAATTAATATACGCGCAGTATGTCATAACATCCAGAGGGTTTGATACTATTATTATGATCGAGTTTGGCGAGTGCCTTACAACCTGCTCTGTAACAGATTTTACGATCTTTGCATTCGTTGAGATCAGATCATCACGGCTCATGCCGGGCTTTCGGGGCAAGCCCGAGGTAATTACAACTACTTCAGAATTTGCAGTTCTGGAATAATCATTTGTTGAGCCGTTAATACGTGTATCATACATATTAATAGCTGAAGTTTCCCAAATATCAAGCGCTTTGCCTTCTGCAAAGTTCTCTTTGATATCAAGAAGAACGATTTCTTTAACAAGCTCGTGATGAGCCATTACTTCTGCGCATGTTGCTCCAACATTTCCCGCGCCAATTACTGATACTTTCACTTTATGTTAAGATTTAGTTTATAAATTTGTTTGTTTATATTTATTATTCATCGGATGAATATAAACATCTTAAAAAAGAAACGAGTGAACCCCGGTCCACTCGTTTAATCCAAAATGATTGAATGAAAAAACTATTTAGATTCTACGGGGAGTACGTTGATTATTTTCTTTGTACTGCTGTGATTGGTGAATTTTACTTTACCATCAATCAGAGAAAAGATAGTATCATCTTTACCAAGCTTAACATTTTCGCCAACGAAGAACTTTGTTCCGCGCTGTCTTACTATTATGCTTCCGGCAGTAACAAGCTCTCCCCCGAAACGTTTTACTCCAAGCCGCTGGGAATTACTATCGCGGCCGTTCTTTGTGCTTCCTAAACCTTTTTTATGAGCCATTATATTTCAATTAAAAATTACCTGCCTGCAGCAGGCAGGCGAATTATAAATTACGAATTAAAAAACAGATTACAAAAGTCTTTGAGACTTTTGTAATCTTAGAAATCTATTTTATAGAGTTGATCTCGATCTGTGTGTACTGCTGGCGATGGCCCTGAGTTCTTTTGTAGCCTTTTCTTCTTTTCTTTTTGAATACCATCACTTTATCATCTTTTACGTGATCTAAAACAGTGGCTTCAACATTCATAGAGAGACTTGGTGCGCCAACCTGGAAAGATTTATCATCTTTGCTGAACATAAGCACTTCTGAAAACGATACTTTAGCTCCAACATCTTCTTTGAGCTTAGGGACAAAAACCCTGTCGTTTTCTGAGATCTTGTACTGCTTACCCTTAATATTTACTATTGCGAACATGATTATGAATTGTTTAAATTTTCTGGATTTTTGGATAAATCTGCAGCCGAAATTTCGATTGAGATAGCCACAAATATACCCAAAAATTAGGAAATAATCAATTTATGAAAAGTGCCAATTTGGGGTGATTCTATATAAGTAAAAAGAAGCTTTAGACACTAATTTCACGAATTACGCGAATTTTCAATATTTTTCATAAAGGATAATTACTTTTTGTTTTTTCTAAACCATTCAAGGTATTCGGCGGGGTGTTAGCAAGTGAATTCAATCGTACAGAAATTTCGTGTTTTAAGTAAAAAATTCAGACCCTAAGTGAGCCGCGGAAGCCACGGCCGGCGTAGTACGATTCTGCACCGTTGTGATATATAAAGATAGTGCCATAGCGATAGTCAGCGAATATTGCGCCGCCGAGTTTTCTGATCTCAGCAGGGGTTTTTATCCAGCTTGAAGTTTTCGTATCAAATTTTCCGAGGCTGTGCAATTCGCGGTACTGGTCTTCATCCAGGATCTCAATTCCCATAGATGCAGCCATATCAAGCGCAGAGTTTTTCGGCTTATGTTCTTTCCTTGCATCAAGGGCGGCGCGGTCATAGCAAATGCTTCTGCGGCCGGCGGGAGTTTCGGCGGAACAATCGTAAAATATATACTCACCCGACTTTTTATCATAACCCACAACATCAGGTTCACCGCCGGAGGATTCCATTTCATGGAGTGACCATAATTTACCGGGACTTTTTCCCAGCTTTGCGGCTATTTTAGCCCAATCAAGACCCTTATGGCGGTTCATGTTCTTTTCAAAGCGGGATTTGAGTGTTTGGAGGAGGTCTTCACTTTGCCCCGGGGATAATGTTTTTTTGCTGCTCATGGTTTTGTTCATGGTACAATATTAATAATATTGAATAACTGTGTTTATTTATGCAAATATAACAGTATGTTGGTGATCCCGCAAGCGGGATTCAACAAACACTTTACGAGTCTTCGACTCGAAGAGTCGTAGACCAACATCGGGGGGATTAAATATTTAGAAGCTTCAGCCACTAATTTCACAAATTGTTCACTGACCTTTTTTGTGGACTGTCTGCACGCGTCAGGTTTCCGCCAGCAGGCTCCAAAGGAGTTTTCAACGGACAAGTCAAACCTGACGCCACGAAGAATGTTTGAAATAAAGAAACTTATATGATGCAAAATTATTCGATTTGAATTTTATCTCTATTTAATTTGCTCATATTTATTATTCCCCAGCAAATCATATGGTTTTTCGCTGAATCTGTCATTCATTAAATAGACTGTAAGAAAAATGAGCGAAACAAAAGCCAGTAAAACAATAAATTGGCTTTTAGAAGTCTTCTGAATATCATGTTTTTGTTTTACTACGCACAATTCTCCAGGGCAATATTGTAGTTTATCTTTAAAAAAGAGGGGATAAAATTTACAGCCCAGACAAATTCCAAATGCTGATTCAAAGAACAGGAAAGCAAGGCAGATCATACAGGTAATACCTGTTAGGGGTCCGTAGGCATTCTTAAATATAAAATAGTAAAACATAAGCGATGCCAGTACAATTCCAACACTCCATGCAAATCTCTTTTGTGCAGCACCAACATATTCAGGTGTTTGATTCCGGACAATCAGCCGAGCAATGATCATTGTTGGAGAAAAATCAGGATTCACGAAGACCCGTATGAGTAAATCCATAAGGAAAAAAGTTATAACGTACTTGATCGGAACAAAGTTATCGTTGAACATTATGTACATCAGGGATATAAATGTAGCCAAAAAAAGAATACCAGCGGCTGCTCTTATTTCGCGTTCATTCAGAACCGGGATGTCATATCCTTCGACATCTTTACCAAATTTAATTATTTTATTCATTTTATTTTCCTTTCCGTTAGTATTAATAACAGTATTATACATGCCTTGTTGGTGACAACACCAACAAGCGGGTTTTTGTAATTTTTCTTAAATTAATCAGGATCTATTTTTTCTTTAATTCCTTTATTCCCCATGGAATATAAGCAATGCACATCAGAGCAGATCCAACAGTACTTATTAATTCAATATCAGGATTCAGTAAAAGCAGCAGGCCTGCAATGATAAAAATACCCTGCCATTTTTGAATAACTTTTTCCTTCATCAGGCCAATGATCTGTATAATTCCACCTAATACCAAAGCGAATAGCAGCCATACAATAAAGAGTAAACCATTTTTTGATACAATTACATGTAAGAAAGGCATAAAAGCAGTAAACTGTTCTTCAGAAAGCGTATCAAATGCCGACATTGTTAAGCATAAAGCGCCTTTATCTACAGCTAAAATGAATGCGCCGAAAACTCCAATTACACCACCCCAAAAACCAAAAGTCTTTCCTTTTCCCTGTAAAAAATTCATTACTCCAATGAAATAAACAATGATTACAGGAACAGCAAATGTGACTATTAGGTGTCCGACGTGATACATGGAATTATTATGAAACCTGTTAACCAGCTGTTCAACTGATTGAAGCGGCTCCATAGCCAGTAAATTAGGATGTGTAACAAAACCAATAAAGAGCATCAAAGGAAACACAATTATTGATAAAGCAAAGCTTTTTGTTTTTATAGTTTCAATTTTCATGGTATTAGTTCTATTCAATTAGTATAATATCTGAGAGAAATGTATTACTTAGTTGTTTAAATTATTCACTCTCTTATTTCAACAGGATCATTTTTCTTGTTTGAGTAAAGTTATCAGATTCCAGTTTATAAAAATATATTCCGCTGCTCAGATTTTCTGCATTTAAACTTACCCTGTATCTTCCGCCAGTCAATAATTCACTCACCAGAGTTGCCGTTTCTCTTCCGCATGCATCATATATAGTGAGTTTTGCTAATGATGTACTTGGAATATCGAACTCGATATCAGTTTTCGGGTTGAACGGGTTAGGATAATTTTGTAACAGCCGGTACTGCTTTGGATTATTTTCGTTAATGGGCTCTATGCCAATATGATTTATTACATTTAGCGTAAACAGGCAAATAGCAGATGCACCGGCTGTATCTACAGCAGTGACCCTTAAATTGAACGTTCCACTGGTTGTAGGCGTACCCGAAAATGTTCGGGTAAGCGAATCGAAACTTAACCAAGAAGGCAAAATTGCGCCGCTGCTTAGGGCTGCTGAATAAGTAAGTGCGCCGCCATCATCATCAAAGAAAGTGCTATCGGGGATAGTGTAAGAAAATTGGTTCCATGCAGTATCTGACTGGTTTGGAATTTGATTTTTAAGATATGGAGCAAAATTGGTGTGCCTTAGGCTATCAATTATGTTATCAATTTTGACCCAGTAAGTAAAATACGAGTTCCATGCATTATTGCCGCGCGTGAAAAAGAGGTACTTACCATCGTGCGTAACAAACGGGCCGTATTCCCAGGTTGGATTTGGCAAATTGATATGGCTTCCTAATGATTTGGAATTAGTCCAGCCGCCCTCACTTTTTTTATAACTGATTAGCAGATCACCGGCAACAGAGGGGGAGTGCCTTGCATGAATTATATAGGATTCGTCTCTTGCGATAAAGAAATCACTTTCATCAAGGCTTGTGCAAACCGGCAGCCCGATATTGATGACAGTTGTATCTCCACCTGCTATTATTACCTTGCCTACATCCCTGAGTGGTGAGCCCGGAAAGTTTGTGGATGTAAACAAGTTGTTCAGGTTTGTTGCCTGAGTGTAATGCGACTGCTGGGGGAAATGGAACATTTTAAGCGGAGCGCTCCAGGAGGTACCTGTTCGTAGGGAATAGTACGCATCGGCCTGATCATAACTAAGACTTGCCTGTATATAAAGCACACTATCGTTTGGGGAAAGTGCAGGCGCCATATATCCGTTGAAGAGTTCAAACGGACTTTGCCACCGGTTATCGTAGTATTTGTAATAAAATATTTTGAGAACCGGGTTAGAGTATGAATTTAATTGTCCATAATAAATCTCTTTCCCGTCATTTGATATTGAAATTCTTTCAATAGGGCGGAAATTGCCGTTTATCGGCAAAACGAATATCTTAGGCGTGTGGCCGGGGGGGGCCTGGCCAAGATACAGACTATCTGCCGGAATCGGCTGTGCGAAACAGGTGTAACATAATAGTGAACAAAGAAAGATTAATGTTTTCATGATTTTTCGTGATAAATGTTGAATGCTCTCAATAAAATTTTACATAAATATAAATGAAAAAAATTGTGTGAGAAAATCATTTCCTGTATATCGTATTGAATAATCTGTGAACCGGGCTTATTATTAAGTAAAAAATGGGGTTGTTTGGATACTTTGCAGCAGGAATAAGTGATTTAACTTATCATTACGGCGGGTTCACTTAATTTGGTTTTTAATAGCTTTTGTTATTTACTATTTTTGTACTGTATTAATATGAGTAATAAGGCTATTATAAAGCTTCATGTCATTTTCTGGATAGTTATATCATCCATTTCCTTATTAAATACATTTCTCTACATCGGTAATGCCCTGTTTGTTCCGCTGCTGATAAGCGCAATTATGGGAATGCTTTGTAATATCATCACATTTTATTTGTTTTATTTCTTAGTATCAGCCGGTAAGCTCAATAGAAAAGGTGTAATTTTTCTTGTACTTTTCGGGCTCTTTTACCTGAGTGCTGCTGGTTTCGTTTTTACGTTCATATTATATCTTCCGGTTGCATATTACTATTCTCCTTCTGACCCTCTTAATTATACACTGGCTAACGGGTTTGATTCTATTTATCAGGTAACTGCTTACCTTACAATTGTTTCAATACTGGGAAGCCTCTGGAAAGTCTCACTGATCTGGTACAGAAATCAGATAAAACAAAAAGAAACCGAGAAGCAAAACATATCAAATGAACTTGCAATGCTGAGGGCGCAGATAAATCCGCATTTTTTATTCAATACTCTGAATAATATAAAATCCTTAGTAAAGAGTATTCCTTCAAAGGCAGTTTATAGTGTTGATAAATTGACCGGAATGATGCGCTATATGCTTTACGAGTCATCGTTAGAATCGGTTCCACTTGGCAATGAGATAGGGCATATCAATAATTATATTGATCTTGAAAAAATAAGGTACAGTGACCCGGACTTTATAGATTTCAAAATTTACGGTGATTATAAAGATATACCTGTACCTCCTCTTGTCTTTATGCCCTTTATTGAAAATGCTTTTAAACACGGGAACAAACTTAAACCTGCGCCGGGAATAATCATTAAAATTGATGTCTTAAAAAGAGATATCAATTTTGAAATAAAAAATTTTATGAAAGAAAACCATGAAGCGCATGATAAAAACAGCGGATTCGGACTTTCAAATATCAGGCGCAGGCTTGATCTGCTCTTCGATAAAAAATATGACCTTGTAATTGATAATAAGAATAAAACTTTCACAGTTAAACTTAACCTGATTATATCATGATCATAAAATGTATTGCTGTTGACGATGAACCTTTGGCGCTGGATATTATCAAAGATTACATATCGCAGGTGCCATTTTTGAAACTGATGAAAACTTTCAATGACGGAATAAGTGTATTGGAATATCTCGCATCAAATAATGTGGATTTGATCTTTCTGGATATTGAAATGGGAGGACTTTCCGGCACGCAGCTGCTGAAAACCCTTCAGAAGAAACCTAAGGTTATAATGACAACAGCTTACAGGAATTACGCCGTTGATGCGTTTGATCTTGACGTTACCGATTACCTGCTGAAACCGTTTTCGTTCGAAAGGTTCTTAAAAGCGGTAGAGAAATCATGCAATTCACTGAAAGAAGAGCAAAGTGATCACACGCAATCCGGCGGAGCTGACAAAAACTACTTCTTCGTAAAATCCGGTTATAAAATATTAAAGGTGAATTTTGATGATATTTTATACATCGAAGGTTTGAGTGAATACATTATTATAAAAACAAAAACAGTAAACATCATAACACTGCAGAGTTTCAAAAACATAGAGAAGACTCTTCCTGAGACCGGGTTTGTAAGAATTCATAAATCATATTTGGTTTCACTTAGTAAGATTGACAGCGTTGAAGGACAGAATGTTATTATTGGAAGTAAAGAATTGCCCATTGGGAATAAATACAAAAAAAGATTTTTTGATATTATTTCACTAAAGGAGAAGAAATAGAAGTATTTCTTTTAAAATGAAAAGAAAGCATATAATACTGATACATGTAATATTCTGGGCTGTTATGCTGGTATCTACAGGACTTCAGATCATTCCTTTAATCGGTAAAACTCCGTGGAACTTCATAGCAATTGATTATTTGATTTATGCCGCAACATTTGTAATGTTTTTTTATTTGTTTTATTTTTCTATTTCAAAAAAACATCAGGGTAGGAAGAAATTAATTTTTTTACTCATATCCGGGTTACTGTTCATATTAATTATGACTGCTCCCATTACATACATTTATATATATATGTTATTCCCCAACTTGCTGGAAATGTCCGGGAATAAATTTCTTCTCAATTTCGGTAAGTATTATATCAGCTTTTTTGAAATGAATTTCATGTTTGCAGTATTAGGCTCTCTTATAAAAACGGCACTAGAGTGGTACGAGAACACTATGAAGCAAAAAGAAGTTGAGAAGCAATTAGTTTCCGGTGAGCTTGCCCTGCTCAGGTCTCAGATCAACCCCAGGTTCCTGTTAAACACTTTAACTTATATTAAATCTCTGATCGGGACACAGCCGGATAAAGCAATTTACAGCATTGAGAGTCTTTCGGAAATAATGAGTTATATGCTTTACGAAACATCTGCGGGTAAAGTCTTACTTGATAATGAGATCAACTATATCAATAATTATTTGAACCTGCAAAGAGTAAGGTATAGCCCTGATCATATCCGTTTTGAAGTTACAAGTGATACAAGAGGCATAATGGTCCCGCCTTTGTTGTTTATGCCGCTTCTTGAAAATGCTTTCAAATACGGAGAAGGATCTGCGGAAACTCCCGGGATCATTATCAGTCTCGGTATATTTGAAAATAGTTTACTTTTCAAGGTTATGAATTATGTGAAGGGCAGTGCAGCCGAAACCAAAGATGAAGAAGGATTTAATGTAAGTGCAATTAAACGATACCTTGATCTTCAGTTTGGAAGTAAATACAGCCTGGAAACAATGAATGAAGGCAGCAAATATCTCATTGTATTGAATGTAAGACTTACCTGATAAAACTTCTCGCAAATCCGCTCTTAAGCTATTTTACTATCTCGCTATTTGTTTTGTGGAGCTGAGGGGGATCGCTCCGAGGAGTCCCTTCGGGAAACCCCTGACCTTCCCGACACGGAGTGTCGGCCTGCCTGCTGCAGGCAGGGACGCTCTCAAAATTATGAATGAAACAAGTGGAGCTGAGGGGGATCGAACCCCTGACCTCTTGAATGCCATTCAAGACTTGAAACTGGCTGTCTTGTTATCTATTTCATAAAACTGCTATTTAGCTTTCTATCTAAGGGGATATTTTCTCCCTTTTATCCCTTTTTCTGTATAAATCGTAGCCAAATCGTAGCGAGAATTATAGCTAAAACAAGTATCAAAGATAGCCAAAAGACAGAATATAATCAATTTACTTTTCTCTATAGTGAAGCAATCTGCACGTTTTCTTGTGCTTTTCCATCCTTTCGTCGTCAATTGCTGTTCAAATTATCAATTACAATTTATCCTTAAACATTATATCCAAGGATGATTTTTAGGTGAAATGATTTTTAATACATCTTTGCAAGTAGTTAATTCTAGTTTATTGGAGAAACTATTATTTTGTACCCATTCTAATGATTCAAAACTATAAATTCCGGTTATGAGTGATTTTATGTTCGGACAAGAAAGTGCTATTTTGAAGCTTATTGTTTTTAAAATACTGTCAATGTCAAAAGTAGCCGGTATGTCAAATAAGTCGAGTAGTTTATTCTGTGCTAGTATTTTGATAATCAAATGTTTCTTTTCAATTTCAAAAATCCTACCTCTTGAGAATGGCGAAAAACCAATAACTGGTTTCTCTGGATTATTACAAAGAACCTCAACAAGCATACCTGTTTGCAGAATATTAGTATAACCACCAACAAAATCTACCAATTTTGATGTTATTGCAGTTTCAAATTCAATTTGACTTTTGCACATTAGCCCAATCTTTGGTTGATATTCCAAGTAATCAAAAATGCTAAATATTGATTTCTCAAGCCATTTCTCTAAAACTTTCTTCTTCATTTGATGCAAATTAGTAACACCATGATCAACCTCAATGGATACTGCGTAAGGTTTATTACAAGCACAATTTCTTTTAGTTGCTAATAGACGGCTGTTGAGAAAAGAATTATCACCTTTAAGGATGGGCTCTATTGTACTTTGAACTTTTGTAATGTGGAATGTGCTACCCCCAAGTTCCTTAAGTATTCGACAAACTCGTTCCTGTGTACCTAATTTTGCATTGGTGTGAATAACATTTAAACCGCTATTAATGCTTTTCTTCAAAAGCAATTCCCTTTTGTTATCATCAATTCCGCTCTTAAGCACGCCGTTAAACAACATTGAAGTTCCAATACCTATATTCGAGAAAGAACTAAACATGGTGTTTCCTTTTTATCAAATAGTTTTGGATTATAATAAAGTCCAACTTGCTATCAAGGAAATCTGCAATGGCATCACTTGGTGAACTTACGATAGGATTACCCTTAATATTGAATGAAGTATTGATAATAGCAGGAATACCGGTAAAACCTCTGTAATAATTTAGTAAATCCCAACATTTCTCATTGAACTTAGAGTTAATAGTTTGAATGCGTGCGGATCCATCTACATTAAGTGCAGCTGGAATATTTTTACAAGCTATTTCTCTTGCCTTACCTATGCACAACATAAAATTCAATATTGAATGTACAGAGTTTTCGACTTCAAAATAATCTAGTAGATATTCCTCAAGGATCATTGGAGCAAATGGCCTAAATGTCTCCCTTTCTTTAATGAGGGTATTCAATTTATCTTTTATGGAAATTGGGTATGCGGGAGATAAAATACTTCGATTTCCCAATGCTCTTGGCCCCCACTCCATTTTCCCTTGAAACCAACCAATAATTTTCTCTTTGCTTAATAAAGAAGCGGCAGTTAAACTAGGATTTTCTAAAATCTCAAACTCTATATCATTTGTATACCTAGAAATGTCAAGTTTAATTTCATCAGAAGAATATTCGTTACCAAGAAAAGGATCCCAATCGGGTTTACCTTTGAATTTCAAACACAATCTATTAGCGATCATTAATGCTGCCCCTAAAGATGTGCCACTATCATTTGGTGCTGGGGGAATGAATAGGTTTTCCACCTCATTAAGTTGCGCAACATATGAGTTGGCAACACAGTTGAGTCCGACTCCTCCCGAAAGACATACGTTTTTATACCCAGCACGCTTAATTGCTTCTGAAACAATCTTTGAAATTATTCTTTGAGTTAGAACTTGTAGAGAAGTGGCGATATCGACATGAACGGAAGAAATGCTCTCTCCTTTCTTTCTGTTGGGACCAAGCAATTTGGTTAAGTTATCAAAAGTATTTTTGCCCTTGGTTTTCCAAAAATCACAAACTCTCAAGTCGACAAATGTTCTTTTATTAACTTCATAATTGAATATTGAAGATAAAATATCCAAATAAATTGGTTTACCAAAAGCCGACAGTCCCATAACTTTGTATTCATCACTTTGTGCTTTAAATCCCAAAAACTCTGTTAGATAGGAATAAAAATAACCCACCGAAAAAGGGATGCTTATTCCCCCTAGTGATTTTATTGTTTTATTTTCTCCCCTGAAAAAACCCACAGATAAATATTCACCTCTTCCATCAATAGTAACAATAGTTGCGTTTTGAAAAGGGGACAAGAAAAAAGAACATGCCGCATGAGCTTGATGATGGTTTACCCAAATTGCTTTCCAACCTTTAGCATTACTCCATTTTTTTAAATAAAACCACTCATTTAGTCTTTTACGAGCCTTTTTAAATCCATATGTAAATGATTTTAATGTCAAATACTGAAAAAACATTTTAAATGGAGCCCAAAAGGATAACCAAGGGTTCATAAAAAAAACAGTAAGGACATTTTTTTCTTTATCTAAGGAAAACTTATTTGTTATGTAGTCAAGAGAATGTAAAGGGAATTTCCTGGTATGTTTTTCTCTATTAAATCGTTCTTCTTCTACAGCAAACAAAATTTTGCCTTCAGAGTAAAGAGCCACGGCTGAGTCATGGGACCCATAATTTACGCCTATTATATATTTTGGGGCTTTATTACTGATAACAAAAAGTTCATTAAATTTAATCTATATGAATATGATTGACAATATATATTTGTATGGAAACCTTTTTAGATCTTTTCTTTGTTAATAGGTGCAATATATTCCTCGCCGAACCATTTTTGTAGAACTTGAGGAACCATTATTCCTCCTTTTGAGTCCTGGAATTGTTCGACGATTGCAGTAAATAGTCTACTTGTAGCTAAACCTGAACCATTCAATGTATAAACAAAATCAAGTTTACCCTTAGTCGTATTTCTAAATCGAACATTTGTACGAATAGCTTGATAATTCCCTGCATTAGAAACAGAACTGACTTCTTTATAGCCATGTGAAGGTATGTACACTTCTATGTCATAAGTTCTCTTCATTGAAGCACTAACATCTCCAGCCGCTAGTTTTGTAACTCTGTAATGCAATCCTAATGATTCAACCAACTTGGCAGCATTCTCAACAAGTTCATCAAAAGAGTCACGCCATTTATCTGGATGTGCAAAGTGAAACATTTCAACTTTGTTAAATTGATGTCCTCGTATTGTTCCTTTCTCATCGCTACGATACCCTCCTGCCTCTTTGCGGTAACAAGGTGTATAAGAGAAAAGCTTAATCGGCAAAGATTTTTCTAGCAGGATTTCGTCTCGATAAATATTCACTAACGCCGTTTCTGAAGTTGGCAATAAAAACTTTTGTTCTTCATTCAATGCATTATTATCACGGCTAATGAGAAAAACATCATCGGCAAATTTCGGAAACTGCCCTGCCCCTATACCACTGCTATATGTCAAAATATGGGGAGGCAAAACGAATCTGTATCCAGATTTTAAATGCTCTGAAATAAAGTAGTTGATTAATGCCCATTCAAGAACAGCCCCCTTACCCCAATACAGCCAGTTACCAGTCCCGGCTAATTTAACCCCCCTGTCATAATCAATCAAGTTTAGATCCCTACATAAAGTCATATGATCAAGTTGCTTAAAATTTGATTCTGTCGCACTGCCATATGCTTTCAATACCTCATTGTTTTCTTTTCCTCCTGGCAACAGGTCTTCATCGGGAATATTTGGTAAACTCAAAAGTAAATCATTCATTTTACTTTTAAGAAAAGTAGCTTCTTTCTCTAAAGATTTTGTAGATTCCGAAAGTAATTTTAACTCATTTTTTGTATTAGAAGAGGAAGTATCCTTTGCAAATTTTTTTGTAAGTTCATTTTGTTTATTTCTTGCAGATTCAAATTCTTGATTTGCCTTTCTCCAATCAGAATCAATTAATAATATTTCAGACAGAATATTGCTAAAGTCATTGCCTCTTTTATTTAAGGAATGGAGTATTGAGTTATGGTTATCTCTAATTTCTTTAATGCTAATCATAAAAATGTGCTTTATTTCTTAATGTTGTCGTTATAAAAATCGTTCATTGGTTTAGGGTTCCCAATTGCCCCAAAACGTTGAGATCCTAGTTGATTATTATAATGCTTACGAATATCAATTGGGTGAATTACTTCAAGATCATTCTCTCGAAAATCCATAGCGGTTCTAATTAATTCCACTTTAGACTGTAAGGATTCTCCAGTAAGCATTATATCTGCTTCCGGCCAATCCATGCAAATAGATACTTTTCCATTTGGTTTTACTCTAAGTTTGTGGCAACCACCACAGCGATATTTCCATGTATACATTGCCAAAACGCCTAGTATTACATCATAATCGCCAATTTTATAATAATTATAAGATGGATTGTCGCCAAGGATGCTTTCTCTGTTAATTTGGTTTAAATCCCCAACCTTACTTAGAGTTTCAAGAATTTCCTTTTCTTCAACCTTTTCATTTTTCCAGTAATTCTCTCCTTTTTGTTCTAATTGCGCAGGATTTGAAGGGAAAAATTGGTTTAATTTAATTACTAAACTTCCAGCCCTATTTTTTCTTGAGTTTAACTTGTGGGCATATTTAATAAAATCTGGCAATTCATCTAAAGTAGACTTCATTGTACAGCAACTCATCTTTGTAGGAGTATTTAGCTTCATTACTGACTGCTCCAGACCTGATACTACTTTGTCAAAAATATTGACTCCGGTAATCTCATGAAATTTCTGTGGATTTAACGTATCTAGGCTCAAGATTACTCTTGTAAGTCCATTCTCTATCATCTTATCAATGTCTTTTGATAATCGGTACCCATTAGTTGTAATAATTTGTTCTGTGAATCCTATTACTTTTGCTTTTTGCATGCAATCTATAATATCTCTTCGCAAAGTTGGTTCGCCACCAGTCCAGTGTACTCTTTTGATGCCATTCATATAAGCTGCCTGCAATATTTCCACGACTTGTATAAATGGTAATACCCTCTGTTGAGGAAAACCTCCTTCAGGAGCACAATAGGTACAAAAGAAATTACAATTTGGAGTTACGCCAAATCTTAAATGCCATTTATCAGAGGGATTTTCTGAGTTGATATGAAAATAACCACCCATTGACTTTGTTGCATGTGTGCTATTCATACTATTTGAGTTAATTTTATTAAATAGAGTATTAATCATTTCTTAAATTGTTCTATAGATTGATTTTGATTATTTGCCATTGTTTAAGCTGGTTCTTAAAATTGAATTCCTCGTTTATAGGTTGTTCATTCAAATTTTCTGATAATAAATCCAAATGACATATTTAAATAAAAAAAGGAACAACTTAAGTCAATAATAACTCAATTTGTCCCCCTCATAAACACTTTAAATATAATTATCCTTAAAAGCGAAATCAATGGATTTCAGAATGTTAATAAATATATAACTGAATAATCCGGATTTCATACATAGTTTAACACACTTTAGATTACAGAGTTACGACGGGGCATTCCATTTGACCTCAATAAATTGAGGCAAATGATAGTATAGTGTGGCTATTACGTCCCTCGTAAACACTAAAGGTTTCCGAAGGACAGCAACCCCTTTTTAACCGCCTCATCATAAATCTATTTTCGGACGGTATAAAAAGGGGTTGCCATCCTTACGGAGGAATAGCCACGTAATAAAATAGTGTAATAAAATTAATAAGTACTTGCGCGATAATTCTGACTGTGGTATTATGGTTGTAGGAAATATCTTTGATGTTTTCGGGAAGCAAAAAATTACATGATAATGAGCATTAGGGCTTAGTCATGTAATTTTTTGTTTCTATGACCACCCGTAAACTCCTTCTCAATAATTTACTTGATATTGGCGGCGTTGCCACTCTCAATAACCTCTATTCCCCTGACGCTAAAACTCACAAAGGAGGACTCTTATTTACCCGAAAACTCTTTAAGTCGTATATAGAAGACGGTTTAATCGAAAAAATAGACCCAATCGGCAAACCGGCTAATAAAGCCCGGGAGGTTTTTTATTGCCTGACCAAAAAAGGGGCAGCGTATATCGGCAGATCTGATGAATATAAATATAAAAAATGTCCACGCTCCCCGTATAATGCGCTTCATGAGAGCATGAAGTTTGATGTTGCATTGTCATTCTTACGGCTCTTTCTCAATAAAAAATTCACATTCAGGTATGATTCGAGTTTCTATGGAGTTCGGCCGGATATTCTTATTCGAATTGAGAGTACACATCCAAAGGAGCTAACCCGCTTCTTACTGGTCGAAATAGAACGAAAGAAGACCGTAGACCGGGTATTTAACGAAAAGATTACCCGTTATGAAGAAATGTTCAAAGCCATTGAAAAGAAAAAATCTCATAATCTCAGCCAATTCAAAACATTATTCGTGTACTCTGATCTTTGGTATGACGGCTTTTTACGACCCCAGCAGTACCATGAACCGCAAAATATTGAATCAATCGGCAGAACTAATTATTTAGTCAAGAGCCTTGTTTCCCGATATTGCCGGAATTTACCACCCAACCGCTACCTGTTTATGCCTTTCCATGACTTCTACAGGTTACATGAGCCGGTATGGTATCAGGCAGACGGCAATCGTGTGCCGCTCATTATTAAATAATTGGTACTGGTATGCCATTTAGTACAATCTCTATAATAGAATTAGTAATCATTGCTATTCTTTTAGTAGTAATCGTTGAGTATGAAATAGAACGCCGCAACATGAAAAAGGAAATACATTTGGTGTATAGGGATATGGGATTTAGGATTTCAGCTCATATTGAGCGGACATTAAAGCATGCCAACGCTGTACGGCATAAGCTATCCAATGAGCTGTATCTCAATAGTCCCAGGAAAAATGATGTTATCAAAGAAGTATGCAATGCCTTTTATGAACAATTATCTAATAAACTTAAATAATAATCATATGTAAAAAAAGAAAGGAGTATAGCGTGAAAGACATTTTAAAATGCCTTGAAGCTATACTCCACCGTGGGTATAGCTCATTTACAATTTTCAATGACTGGCTCGATATAATGCTTTTTGCATTACAGCGGGACGACCCTCATTATCTCGAAATTGTTAGGAAGTACAAAAACGACCAAGCCGAAGGTAAGCGTGAAATTGACTATTTCTGCAAAGCCTTTGCGCTGTTGCAAATCGAGATGGAAAAGACCAATGACGATATTCTTGGGCAAGTGTACATGGAGTGGAACATGAGTAACAAGTACCGGGGACAGTTCTTTACGCCGGGTCACGTTGCCTCTATGATGGCTAAAATGCTCAGTC
This sequence comes from Ignavibacteria bacterium, assembly GCA_019912545.1. Taxonomy (GTDB): domain Bacteria; phylum Bacteroidota; class Ignavibacteria; order Tepidaquicellales; family OLB5; genus OLB5. The sequence goes on from JAIOIK010000017.1 coordinate 19,029, forward strand.
CCAAGGGCAGAATATTGGATCCTTGTTGCGGTTCAGGTGTGATGCTTGTTGAAGCGATTAAGACGATGGACAATGAAGCACTTGATGGCTCAGTCTTTGTTGGTCAGGATATTGATATAACCTGTGCCAAGATGTGCGCTTTGAATTTGTTGTTCTTTAATGTTAATGGTTATGTAGTTTGGGGAGATAGCCTCTTAATGGAGTGTAAACGGGTTTATCAGACAAGCAGAAGCGTTTTAGGCGGTAGTATTCGTGAATTGACGGGTGATATTTTAGAAGGTTTTATACGATCATATATACCGGCTGTGAAAGAAACCTTTAAGGAAGTTAAGCCCATGAGTGAAGAAGAAATTAATAAAATATCTGCTCAAAGTGAGCAGTTATCGTTCTTTTAGAAAGGAGGACTGATGTGGAATCAATTGAAATTAAGCCTGATGTGATGGTGATTCTGTGCCAGAGAGCTGAAGAAGTGGGCAAGCCGATCACTGATGTTATAGATGAAATGTTACGTTCATTATTGTTGAATGGTTTTGGGAAGCCAGTTATATTAAAATGTAATAAATGTAAAAGCGAGATTGATTATGAAATAAATTATTCTCAAGGTTATTGTGATTATTGTGAAAGTGTCGTGTTCATTGATAAAGAGTGAGTTTTTTAAAGCTATCTGTATGATAACGGGTAGCTTTTTATTTTGTGTATATATGTGAAAATATGTTTTGATTTTTTAAAAAAAGTATTATTTTTGGTTTCACGCGAATAGAGGGATGACTCCTTGAATAAAGGGGTTATCCCTGTTTTGTTTATATGAGGTGCTTGTTATAAGCAAATGAGCTAAGTGTAGAAGGAATGTTAAATACCCGGAGCCTGCCCGATAAGCCTGGCATACACTCTCACGTGCTTGTCAACCCTCCCTCCTGAAAAAGTGTGAGAATTAAGGAACAGGGTATGACAAGCGTTTGAGGTATGCGGCTACGCCATATTATTATGTGGAGGGCCTATAAACATTGTAAGTTATTTTAAAAAGAGAACTTAGTTATGAAAAGCCATATAAAACAACCGTAAACTTTATACGGGCGCCGTATAGAACTTAAATATGAGAATTGAACAGAAAAAGACGATCAAAGTAGATGAACTTGCGGAATTTGTTCCAAGAAAAGCGGGAGCGACATGGAGTGCTTTGTGGCAGATATTCTACTATACACGGCTGTTCAAATATGTTCATAAAAAGCATTATCCCAAGATTAAAAAGAGTTTCGATAAGATATGCACCCATGATAAATTACAAAAAATGTGTTCATTAGGCTACCTGAGAAGCCCTCAACGTGACATTTATTGTGCCACTGATAAAGTATTGCCTATTTTAAGGGAAACAGGCTTTAAAACCGAAATTTTGCCCTCTCAGCCTATTGGGAAAGGAGATATTAACGAGCTGAATAACACGGATATCTTTGTAAAGCTTACTAAACTTGAGCATTTTTATGCGCTTGTATACCCAAACTTCGGTTACATTATTCCTGATGCCCTGATGATACAACTGGATAGTAAAAGTAAGAAATACAAACTGACTTTCATCGAAGTTGAGGCACAAAAGCCAAATTGGAGTGAATATGTAGAGAAGAAACGTGAAAATTATCATAAGTTATCTAGAGATATTAGAGTTTTTGAATATTGGAAAAATATATGTGAGAAGTTGACTATTAAACCGCCTGATATAAAAGATTTGAGTTTTACAGTTTCATTCTACGGATCAATCAAAAAAGATTTCGGGATAGGGTTCACTTTTGAGAACATTTAAAGAAATATTTGATTTTCGAGATAGAGACGACGATTTTGAGAGTCCGCTTGAATTTTTTCTATTTTTGATTGTTGGCGGAGCTTCTCAATATGGAATATATTGGGGAATAACTTATATACTAAACATCTTTAACACAGTCGGGAATGCCTACTCATTAGGAGGGAAGCTATTCAGCGTTTTGCTATTTTTTGTCGCGCTTATGATTGTATCAGTAGGCGTAAGAACTTTCCCGATATTCTGGTGGAAGATTGTCAGGATTATCTACCTTTTCCTTGTTTCTTCTCCCGAAATTATTAGAAATGAAACAGATATCGTTAGACGAATTTGGCAGAACAGGGGTTTTGGAAAGTTTCGTTTATTTGGAGGGTTCCTGTTTTATTTCCGGTTGCGACAGAGAGTAATTGCATATTTTCTGGCCTTTTTATCAATTGGCATAACAACATGGTATTTTGCATTTAAGCAGCATGAATATGAAAAGACATACTGGAAAGTACATTTCTATTACGGCGAGCCGATACCTGAAATAGTGTTCAAACCAAATGTAAGCTATACCTTTGAATCAAGTGCTGATTTATATGCCATATATTTAAACGGCACCGAACATATAGTGAGCAAATATATGAAACTTGAAGAAAATCCCCGGGTATTATCCCTAATTTTTCCTGAAAAATGGAATGTAAAGTTTCCAGACACGATGCATGTGGAGTTCTTATTCTATGCCGATCATATTAACGAAATCTTCAGCCAGTCATTCGAGGTCTGGGCAGACAAGGAAGAAGGACTGAAGCTAACATACAATGACTTTATCTTTGAGAGAGTAAAGAAAGTTCCAAGAACAAAAAGGTATTCAAGAAATTAAACAATACAGTTATGATTTGGTTTATAGTCGCAGTGGCAATATTTGTTTTGATCGGCAGCATGGTTGACTTTTCCTGCAACGGCTGGAATGTCACAAAGCAATTTTTTACAGATTCATGGTGGGGTATCATCGCTATTGCTTCAGGTTTGCTCTCGTTATTTATGTTTTACGGCTCAAGCAAATCGTATCGTGATGTCAAAATAAATGAAACATTTCTTCCTAATCCGGATAAATTACAATTAGATAAAAAGAAAGGCAGCATACCGATGTCAAAGAACAATACAGAAATCATGGAATTCGATTTGTCCCAACTTACTATGAATGTCCTCACCAAGAAAATGGCATTTGTAATGACCAAACCTGGTCCTGTTTTTTTCAAAGGCTGGGGAAACAGGAGGCTTGAGCTTGACGTAGAGAGAGTTGAGATAATCAGGGAATATATTGAGGCGATCAGGAGTACGGGAGACTCGTTAATTCACCTGCATGCCGATTCGGTTCTCAGCTTCGAGAAAATGGAAAACCTGGTTAAGATAAAACGAAAAGACTTGATGTACCAATTGCGAGAATCAGAGCTAAAACTTGATCTGCTAGAACAAGAATACCAAACGAAAATAGAGAAACTTCATTTAGATATTGCGAACCTGGAAACACTGGTGTATGAGAAAATATCCCAGATTGAAAACCTCAATGCACAGACCGAGCAGATATTAAGCGAGATTAGGAACAGAAGCAAAGAGGTTGATGCTGATATAAAAATTAAAAAAGATACATCAGAATCAGACATAAAGGTAAAAGAAGAAGAATCACGGGCAAGAATTCAGCTAGAAAAAGACAAAGCGAAAGCAGAAATATTCATAATGAAATTAAAAGCAGGTGATGATTCTGCTATCAGCAAAAAAAGAGCCACAGCCCTAGATATGGTAATAAAAGAGATGAACATAGACAATATCACACCCACGGAAGTGTATTTGCTTATTAAGTTGCTTGATACAAATAATACAAATGACTTTTTAGATTTTACGAACAAGATGAAGGTAATGGAAGAGGAACTCGAAAAAATGAGGATACAAAACGAAATTCTTAAAGCAGATGCAAAGGAACGAAAGGCTAAAGCTAATGAAACAGAAGCTCAATCCAAACAAAACATCAAAGACCTGTATAGTAATAAATGATTAAGCTGGGTATTGGATTAGACTCATCAGAAGGCTTTGCCGGAATAAAGGAAAAAGACCGGTTTAAGCATCTGCTTTGTCTGGGCTCTACCGGAACTGGAAAAACCACCTTTCTTGCCAATCTCATTATTAAAGAGCTCGATAATGCAAGCATTATCCTTGACCCAAACGGACATCTTACGGAATTTGTAGGTCCGTATATTCCCCAGGAAAGATTGATCTATATTGATAAGAATAACCACATATCTCTCAATCCTTTGACCCGAAAATATCTCAACTGGTCAGAGAATGCCAAAGAGCTGATACAAGTTGTAAATGCCGCCGTTTCTGAAATTAATCCTAGACAAGTATCTCTGACCGCACTTATGACACGGATTACCAAAAATGCACTGCGGGTATTTACTAATGAACAATTATCAATTGAATATTTAATGAAGTTTCTTGATAATCCAACAGAAAGAAAGATCCATTACAGTGATCCTTACTGGAGGGCTTTTGATGACAAAGGAAACCGGGAGCAAGTTGAAAGCTCTAAAAGGGTAAGTACAAGACTTTCTGTGTATTATGATGATCTCGACTTGAGACCATTCCTAACTGGAAATAACGAATTTGATATAACGAAGATTGTAAAAGAGAAAAAAATAGTCTTAGTCAATCTCGATGGATTTGATGATGAAGCGACATCGTTTCTGGGCTGTCTCATAACAAACCAGATCAAATCATATTATCTGCATCAGGCAGAGCGTGGCGGGAACCCGCTCTATTTTTATTGTGATGAGTTTCATTTATTCATCACTGAACACTTTGACCGTTTTTTAGCTGAAGGCAGGAAGTTTAATATGAGCTTCAACTTTTCAGGGCACAGCTTTGCACTGCTCAACAAGTTTTTGCGGAGCATGTTCCTGAGAAGCTACGTTAAAATTGTTCTTCAAAACGAAGATGAAGATGCCCAGATTTTGGCAAATTCTCTACAGGTCAAAACAACAGACATAATAAACTTAAAGCCTTTTCATGCACTAGCAAGAGTTGGAAATAAAAACTATAGGATCGTTCTATTCAAGCCGCCGCCAACGGACACCTTATTCTTTAAACCTGAAAAACAAAAACCGGATGAAACCGTGTATGCCGAAAAAGACCTGAATTTTCTACGTGACGGCTGGTTGAGTTATGATATAATTGAAGGATAAGCCGCCGTCAATATTACTTGGAGCAAATGTTCCTTGGCGAAGATGGATTATTATTCCTGTGCGTTCAACTATTCAATTGCATGCGCTCTTGTGGCGTTTGGGAGGTTCAGGATGACGACCTTGATCCATTCTTGCCGGTGCATGCGAGTTAGGTCGTAAAACAAACTTTCATGCATGGTTGCGGCTTAGATATAAAAAAGGCTGGATACTTCTTATAAAGAGGTAAACAGCCTTTTTGCATTAACTACTTGACAAATCCTTATAAGTATGGTACAATCTAAGAAATAAATATTAAAGAATTTCTAAGAAAGGACTTGTACAATGACCGCTCTTTTAATTAAATCAAGCGGAGAGAAAATTAGCATCACTCCTGAAAACGGAATTATCTTTTCCCTAAAAGAACTGCAAAAGCATGTAGGAGGGTATATCGAAATGCTCTTAACCAAAGATTAGCGAACCATGATAGTTAATGAGGAAGGAAAGTTAAACAATCTTGAGGTCAACAGCGAGGCAACCAAACTGATAGAAGAAACAGAAATAGTCGGAGATGTTGTCGTCTGCGATTGGTCAATGATTCAGAGGAATTAAAATCTTAAATTTTTAAAGTCATCACGAGAATTTACATTCTCTTGGTGACTTTTTTATTTTGTGTTAAAATTAATAAATAACTAAATATGAAAGGAGTTGTTCATTGTCAAAACAAGAGTTTTTAAATTTTAAAGAGATTAGTTTAGCTATTACATTTGAAGATGTTCTGAACTGGCTCAATATCCCGTTCCAGAGAAAGGACAAGGAATTACGGGGTGAGGGTTTTATCATAAATATTGATAAGAATCTGTTCTTCTGTCCAGATAATGACGAGCTAAAGGGATCTGTCATTAACTTTGTGTCGCATTACAAGAAAGTGGATTTGAGAGAAGCAGCAACACTACTAAAAGGGGAATTTCTTTCAAAAAAGAATGAGACTAAACCAAAGCGAGATATACCGAACCTGACCCTTGAATGGCATCCGTATATTCAGGAACGTGGCATCAGTGAAGAAATCTACAAGGAATATGAATTAGGTTATGTAAAGCAACGAAGTGTTGTCGCCGGACGGATAGCCTTTAAAATATATGGCTATTTTGGAAAGCATATCGGATATATTGGCTACAAAGAAGAAGATGGTTCCTGGTTCTTCCCTAAAGGCTTTAAAAGACCGTTATACAACGCCTTTAGAGTTAAAGACCCTAAATCAGTCATAGTTACTGTTGACCCGTTTGATACCCTTAAAATTGCCTCATTGGGTTTTAAGCAGGTTGTATCTCTTTTAGCTAATTCGATGACCTCAGAGCAAGAGGGGCAACTTAAAAGATTCAGATACATATTGTTGTTTCATCCAAAGCCTGAAAACATCGTGAATCGACTTTATACAACAAGTTTTGTAAAGGCTCCTGTACTTTCGAAGCCCATAAAAGAAATGTCAGATAATGAATTGAAAGAATTTATAAAGCCCGCGTAAACGGGCTTTATTTTTATAAAAGAAGGCAGGTCTTTTCGCAATACTGGGAGCATTGCTACTAAGAACGATGAGCACCCTTACCTACTCATCTCCTGCCATTTATGTACAAAAAATAATTATTACGCCATCGGCTTAATAGGAAATTATATTGCGATGAAATGCCAATTTCTTATTAAGGCTATCATAATACCTTGTACTTAAATAATCTACCCTAAATATATAAGTTTGTCTGCCTTAAAATAATTCGTACTAGAATCCAATCGGTATTATTTGACCAATTGTATTCGCAGATTACTTTGTTCTAAATTCATTTGTCTTGCTTCTTCATCTGATATCTGACGAATAAACTTCAAACCAGTTATAGGAATTAACGTTTTGTAATAATATTGTATGGAATCTTTATCAGGCTGTTTAGAATTTAAGGCTTTAGTTAATGCACCCGAGAAAGATGTTTTAAAAACAAGTAAATTAACTTTATCTTTGCTCCATATCTTAGTTGAATCAAGAATATCCGTTTCTAACCAATCTAAATATGAGTATAAGTAACTAGTACATTGAAACCTGTAGAAATCATTTGTTCGGGTATAGTATTCTATGAATGATCTTGTATATTCTGAAAGATTAACCGAAGAATTATTATACAATTTAAGCCAATCCCCATTGAAAAATTGATACCAGTAGTAATTTTCGTAATTATTTAGGTCGTCCATTGATTCCAACCAAAAGATCTTGGTTTTATATGTTGATTTATCGTTTGTATCAACTTGATCTTTAATATGGATGACCAAATACCCATTAAAGTTATTGTCTACTTTATCTACTTCAATTAATTTAGGATAATAATCTAGAAAATCATTTTCAAACACTAACTCTCTCTTTAGTGTTTGTTGAGAAAAACATATGTTAATCACAAGTACAGAAAATATTATTGTATTTTTGATTATTTTACTCATTGAACTGACCTCATAGTTTGAGTTTGTGATGAATTGATATTTACGTTACTATTAGATTTGAATATTTCTTTTACGTCGGCTGCATCAGGTCGACTCATCATTTGATTTCTATTTTTACTCCAATGCATGATACTAGTTCCCCAATAACCTCTATCAGGTAAGCCCATCAGATGGCCTGCTTCATGTGGTCCTGTATATTTATCAGTTCTTAATTCAGAACTTTTGGAAATATAGAGAGTATTCCCTATAATCCCAACTCCTGAATATTCTTCGTTTACGCCAATTTCCGCATTTATAGTTTGGTTTAGCGCAAAATTATTTCCATCTGCATTTCCAACTGAGTTGAGCTCGTTCAATGATTTAGTCTCTATCAGATTTACTTGAGTTTCAACTGTATATTTTGTGCCATTCAATTCAACTTCTATACCAGTCCAATAATCTTCAATATCAGCTTCAAAAGTCTCTAATGCACCAATCTGACTTTCATTCAAACCATAATTACTATTAAATTCAGAACTCATATAAGCAAAGTTCATTTCAAAAGTTATTGTTTTTGTGTCATTATTAATTGTTATTTTTGCATCTTTTCCATTAACATCTTTTGCTATTACAGGATTACAAAGACTGTAGCAATATGGAGTAACGTCAACATACTTATCCATCAACGGTTCCACCCCGCCCCATCTTCCAACACGGCTATCATAATACCTAGCGCCAAAATAATCATAATTACTTTCAATATCTCTATCTCTTTCTTTTCCTGTGAATTTATAGCGGTTGTTTTCAGGCTGATAACTGCGGTTTTCCATAATGTAACCCCAACAGTCATAATCCTCAGCTGAACGGACTGAATTACGCGAATTTACCACTGCCCTTGTACTGCCGAGATGATCTTTCAAATAATAATATTTAGTAGTATCTGCATTCATGTGACCTACCTGGTCTAATCCCCATAGATTCCATTGAACTAAATTCGAGCTATTGTAAATAGCGATCTCTTTCCCTGAAATATCTCTTACATAAAAAGTATTTGATGTTAATGACCAGTATCCTGAGCCGTCTCCTTCATCAACAAGAATGCTGTCACCATACTGAGGGGGTCCGCCTTCGCCTTCTTCAATCCCGCCGCCGGGAGGAGTTCCTAAAATGTAAATGTACTGCCGCTTGTTAATCCTGTTCCCGGCTTCATCATACCTGTAATATGTTCTGTAAGAAAACTGCGTAAGAACGTTAGTATTTTCAATAAGAAGATTCCGGTAATCATATTTTAAACCTGTATTTTTGTTCAGATCATCCAGTGTTACATTGCCGTTATTATCGTAGGTATAATCCTGCACGCCGCCGATATTTTTAAGTTTGTTTGTTCCTGAATAATATGAATATGAAAAATTATCAACAAGATTATTTGATGAACCGTAACGTTTCAGAGTTAAGAAATTCCCGTCTTTATCATACGTGTTAATAATATCATAAGTATTCGAATCTGCCGCAAGTATTTCATTGGCTTTCACCAAGCGGTTAGACTTATCGTAGATAAACACGTTTCTTCTTGTTCCTGTTACGCCAAAGTTATTTGAATACGAACCCTGCAAGTCCTGGTATCTTATATTGCCGTTTGCATTATAAAATAAAACATATCTGAAAATCGTTCCCGGGCTTTGTGTAGTCCAGTTTACCCAGTTTCTGTTGTTATAAGTATAAGTAGTTGTAAGCTGGTTGTTGTTTACCTTATGCGTTAAAACCTGCGAGTTTTGATTATATGTATAGCTTGTTAAGCCGTAAAACGAGCCCGGCGCGTCTTCTTCTTCGGGATTTGGTGTCCATGCGCCCTGGTAAAGATCAGAAGCGCTCAGCCTGCCTGCCTGGTCAAAGCTGTATTTGAACATCTTCCCGTCTGCGCTGTTTGGTTGGTAGTCAAAATACGTGTTTTGCCCCTGCGAATTATACTGATAAGTCATTTCTTTCCAGCCAAGCCCGTCAATAAAACTCCACATTTTCATGACATTTCCCCGTTCATCATAGCGGTAGAATTTATATCCCCAGCTATCGGTTAATTTGGTGCGGTATGCAGTAGCAACCAGATGTCCCTTAGTGTAATTAGGCGCGCTGTAATAATCATTGGGCTTACTTGAAGTGAAAATATTTACCGAAGCTGTAGTAAGTGTATCGTAAACGTTAATTGTGAACATTCCGTCCCCGGCGGGATTATCGGTTGAAGGCGGGTTTTCAATATCTATATCCTCAAATCCCACGCCTCCGCCGCCCGGCTGCATTTCACCGATTGATGTCAGGCGGTTAATCGCGTCATAATTTCTGAAAGTGTAAACATTTGTCCCCCTTGCGTATTGGGATGCATCCTGTGAAAAATAAAGGTTATTGTTATTATCATACTTATAATTAGTAATGCCTGCATCGGGAGTATTCCTGGCTCTCTGCCTGCCATAGCCGTCATAATAATATGTAATAGATTTATTGTTAGGCGTTTTTACTTCAATAAGCCTGTACAGGTCATCATATTTATAGTCAGTCACCAGCGCTGTTTCGCCCGGGCTATCAATGCCGCTAATTGTTGTATCAGGGTCATAGGGACTATCAGGATCAATTACTTCTTCCTCGTTTATATACTTAATCTCTCTCAACAGATTCCCAACTGCATCGAAATATTTATCAAACTTTCTGTTGGTTTCGTCTGTGAATGTTTGTCTTTCAACGAAATATTGATATGTATTGCCAAAATACCCCGGAAGTTCATCCGTGTAATCATAATTGCTTGCCGTTTTACTGTCATCCGTAAATTTAGTCTCAGAGCTTCTTTCAAGCATATCGTAAGAATACTTTGTAGAAAGATCCCGCCCGTCAACATCTTCAGCAAGCTTATTCAGGTAATTGAACTTATACAAATATGTATTGTAATCATTTGCAGTAGTATAAATATCTTTTTCTTTGATATTACCTAAGCCATCAACATGGTATTTGATCTTTTTGAGTACATTTGGGCTATGGCTTAATCTCGAATAGGTAAGGACAATGTTATTCACGTCATCATACCTGTAAACATAAGTTCCGCCGTGCACAACCGGGATAACAATTGTATCCCTATCAACATACTGCCCTGAAATAGCGATCTTTTCGTTGTAGTTATTCATGAAAGTAGTAGTGTACAAATTCGTACAGGTATAATTAAAGAAATTCATATAAAAATTAATACTGCTGCCTGCATCAATTACACTGCCTTCACCTTCTTCGCTTTCCCTGAATCTGAATGTTGGCTTGACCATGATCCCATAAACGTCTCTATTCCCCTGCTTCATGTTCAATAGAAGATTTTTAATATCGTAACTGTCGTAAACAGGATAGCATCCATTATAGGAATCCGGTGATACCACAATAGTTTGAGTATTAGAGTTTACTCTAACGCCCCTGGTGCGATAGTTGTTATTACCGCATTCATCATCCAGGCCATATGCATACAAACTATCTACCGGCTGCAGGATTGTTGAATAATCGCTGGTTGGAGGCGGATTACCATTAACCGAACGGTTATACACCAAGTGCCACATTGAGTACGTTGCAGAATCTATCTGGCTAAAATTCCTCAAAAGCACATTAAATTTGAAAAATGCTGCCCAATTATTACCGTTGGTTTGAAATTGCATTGTAAACCTATCGCAAGCATCGGGATATGCATACCAAAATGTTTCGTCTTTTACAACAGCTTTATTTAGATTATTCTCATAATCTACATGTCCCCATCCATTTGCAGGTATAATTAAAGTTTGTGGTGATATGTTTTCATCCACATAAAGTGAATCATAACTGGCTATAGTGGAAAAATCTCCGGGTAAAGTGATAGCGCTGATCCTGTGAGTGGCCTGGTACTTCAATTCCGTTAGGTACCTGTTTTCATTAATGATCTTAACAGGCATTCCGGCCTCGTTGTATTCCATATATATCCTTTTCAAAGTATCAACTGAATTTGAGCTAATTCTCCTGTAGTTATCAATTCTGATTGGTAGGCGGTTATCTTCCCAGTAATTAATCTGAATGGATGTACTTCCATTATTATATTTTACTCTATAAGATATCTTTGGAGTCTGACCGGATTCCGAAATTCCGGTGTACAACTCATTTTCATAATTTGAAACAGGATGATAGAAATATTTTTCTTCTTCGTTGTTGGGTTTAATTACTCTTTTCAGATTTCCTTCCTGATATGGCACAGCTCCGCTTGTATAATTACTACTTCCTTCATTATCCTGCTTATAATACTCGTATTTCACTTCAATTGAATTTGAAAAATTCGGCGCTTCGTAAGTTTTTTCTGATACCAACTGGCCATAGTAACCCCTTGAATCATTAACACTGAATAAATACTCATTTTTTTTCTTGAACAGCAAAACATTGCCTGCGCTTTTTCTGATCTCTTCTGTTGGGAAACCGATTTTATAGAATCTTCTTTTATGCTCTTCTGTAGCCCCATTGTAACCGGCTGAAGGAATATTGAAATTCAGAAGAGTATCAAAATTGTAGAAATATGTTTCACCCCGGTTGTACTTCGGGTCAATTTCACGTTTCCAGATCACAAGGCTATCGTATTCATTACCTCCACCCGTGGCATCTTTATAATCATAATCATAGTCCCATCTTCTTTCAGTATTTTTGATGATATTTTTTCTTGTAGTCATTAAGAATGATCCGTCAAATGCATATCCTGACTTCGGCTCAGTTTGATAGGCAAATTCATTCTTTTGATACAACTGGTTATTGTTATCGGTATCAAAGTATTCTTCCTTAATTAGTTTTGTAACGCCATTGTAATTCTGGACATCCAAAGGATAATCATTTGGGCTTCCTAACCTGACTGGAAAAACTTTGTATTCTCTTATCACTTTTGTACTTTGTGGCGATTCATTGAGTGTACCTGAGCTTTGAGAAGAAGTTGTTCTTTCGGCAGTATAAGTATCGGCATCATCAACCGGAAAATTCTGGTCATTATGTGTTCCTCCATCTGAATAAGAATATTCGAAACCTGTTTCTGATTTAGGTGAAGTTGTGTTAAACTTATCGGTTCTATTAGTGAGCATATTCGAGTAAAAGGGCTCTCTGCCATAACCTTTATAGTAAGTAGTTCTGTTATAGCTTGGCGAATAATACGAAATAGTAAGCTCGTTAACACTAGCCGGATAATAACTGTATTCTCTTATTCCGCCTAAGAAATTTGTAAAGCTCTTCATTCGCTGAATTGTGCTGAATTTTAGATTTAAAACCTCCGGGCTGAAAAGTGGATTAGGCACACCTGTAAAAAGCCTTCTGTAATTTGCATTACCTTCATATGTAATGTTTGCTGTTTGCAAATTAGGATTTGTAATGGAAGTAATGTATCCTTTATGATTCGCTATGCCATTATTGCTTCCGCTTGTATAGTAAACTGCCGGGTTCATTCCAAACCTGAAATTACCATTTACTGAAGATGCATTGAAGATCTTGAAAGCATTTACCGCGTAAGCTATACTTAACGAGCCATTTGATAAATTCTGAATATTCGGATTAATCCCGACCAGCAGTGGTCTTCCGACCAATTCAACTCCAACGGTTCCCGGCGCATGGGTAAATTCATAGAATAATTCCAGCTTATAACCAAACCTGTCTCTGATCTCAGTCAATAGCGGCATCCTTGGCCTGAAGTTTCCTGTGCTTTCGGTTAACCCAAAATCTGCAAACTTTCTTTTAATTTCTTTGTAGACAAACACCATTCCATCACCTCTTGTAAATTCGATTATCCTGTTGCGCATAGATTCAGGCGAACTATCTTGAGGGTCAAACTGAACTTCAGCCCAATAGTGTGTTTCTTTTCCTTCTGAATGATAAACTCCTGTAAATGATGCGCCCGAATTTGTACTTTTATTGACCAGCGTTATTAAGGAACCATCGCCTGAAAGCAGGTTTATCCTGTCTTTTTCCCAACTAATATTTTTCATAATATTGCAGAAGTGATAGCCCGGTATCAGCATGTGTAAGTTATCACCTTCAACATAATTTGAGTTAGTTAATTGATTTGAAAAGAAATTGGTTTCAAAATTGAATACCTGGACGGCCATACCATTTAGACTCAATATCCATTCAGGGGCATTCATATTATGTCTTCTTAAAGTTTGATTCAGTTGATTATCCCATATACCAACGTTACCAAGATTTACCTGGTGTCCAACTGATCCATTATATATCATTTTCACTTCATACTGCATTTCACCGGCATGTTTAAAATTATAAAGCGGTATTTCATACATCAGGTTGCCGTTGAAATCATTTATAATCTCATTTTCATCAAAACTAAAACTGCTTGATTTATAATAGCCGCGTTCATTGAACATTTGGCTTACATCTTTACCCTCGCCTTCCATCATGGCAGTTTCTGTCATTCCTAAGGAATCAAGAGAATCCAATAGCGATGGCGCAAAAACCTGAATAAGCGGCTCATATTGGGTTGTTATAGTATAAGCTGCTGCGAAGATTGAAAGCATAAATACAACTGAGGGAATAATGAGGCTTTTAGTCAGTTTCATTTTTTTGGGTTACTCCAAAGGTTAAAGTTATTATTTTTTTCATTTTTTTGGTAATTATCCGTAAGACTCTGCGGCTTATACTGCTGGTACTAATATAATTTCTTTTTACTTTCTATGTGTATCATCTGATGATACTTTTTCTGCATCCGCAGAAAATCTCAAAAATGAGAAAAGGGCAACCCCATGATCATGTCATAGAATTACCCCTCTATACGTGTAAGACAAATATAATTGATAGTTTGCAAGAAAACAATATCTCATATTTTATCCAGTTGGGGAAATTAACTTTTATACAACTAAGATCAATCTGTCTATATTGATAGATTT
>JAIOIK010000177.1 GCA_019912545.1 Ignavibacteria bacterium
GGTGCATCTGACCTATCCCCTTTTTTTATGCCTTCACTCCTTGCTTTGATAATAGAAACAATCAGATTTATTACACTTGTAGAAAAATTCAAAGCACCTGTTATTGCGAGTACCCATAGTAAAATCTCAGGTCCTGATTCATGCTCTATGAATTGAATCTTCTCTTTTTCCAAATCAATAGTATGTAGTTCCCTATCAATTAATTCGTAAGCTTTAGGGGAATGTTCTCTATGGAAACAACCACTATATACCCCCACTTTCAGTGAAATAGGAAAACCTTCATTAAAATTATATCTTCTTTGATAACTGTCTAACCTGTTCCGTATTTCGTTATTCCAATCCATGATTTTAAAAGTTAATTTCTTTAATTTCATAAATTTCTTTGCGCCTTAGCGTCTTTGCGGTTTAGAATTTTACTTTACATAAACTTCAGCACCGGATTCCACAAACTCCTTACTCTTCTCTTCCATTCCTTTTATCAGCGCTTCTTCTTCTTTCATGCCAAGTGATTTTGCATATTTGCGCACGTCTTCGGTTATCTTCATCGAGCAGAAATGAGGCCCGCACATTGAACAGAAATGCGCAAGCTTCGCGCCTTCAGCAGGAAGTGTTTCATCATGGAACTCGCGTGCAGTTTCGGGATCAAGCGATAAATTGAACTGGTCTTCCCAGCGGAATTCAAATCTTGCTTTGGAAAGCACGTTATCCCTCACCTGCGCTCCGGGGTGACCCTTTGCAAGATCAGCCGCATGTGCAGCAAGCTTATATGTTATAACACCGTCTTTAACATCTTTTTTATTCGGAAGGCCAAGGTGCTCTTTTGGTGTAACGTAGCACAGCATTGCAGTACCATACCAGCCTATCATTGCCGCGCCGATCGCACTTGTGATGTGATCATACCCCGGTGCAATATCAGTAGTCAGCGGCCCAAGTGTGTAGAACGGCGCTTCGTGGCAGATCTCAAGCTGTTTATCCATATTCTCTTTTATCATATGCATCGGCACGTGCCCTGGGCCTTCTATCATAACCTGGCAATCATGCTCCCATGCAATTTTCGTAAGCTCACCAAGAGTTTCAATCTCGGCAAACTGAGCACGGTCATTGGCATCTGCAATTGCTCCCGGCCTTAAACCATCACCAAGCGAAAATGATACATCATAGGTTTTCATAATTTCGCAAATTTCATCAAAGTGCGTGTATAAAAAGCTTTCTTTGTGATGAGCAAGGCACCACTTAGCCATAATGCTTCCACCTCGTGATACTATTCCGCATGAGCGGCTTGCGGTGAGGTGAATATATCTCAGCAGCACCCCGGCATGGATAGTAAAATAATCTACGCCCTGCTCTGCCTGCTCTATTAATGTATCGCGGTAAATCTCCCACGTAAGATCTTCGGCTTTACCATTTACTTTTTCAAGCGCCTGGTAGATTGGCACTGTGCCTATTGGCACGGGTGAGTTGCGAATGATCCACTCGCGGGTTTCGTGAATATTTTTTCCTGTAGATAGATCCATAACGGTATCAGTCCCCCACTTGGTAGCCCAGCGCATTTTTTCAACTTCTTCATCAATTGATGATGCAACAGCCGAGTTGCCGATATTCGCGTTAATCTTCACCAAAAAATTTCTGCCGATTATCATCGGTTCTGATTCGGGGTGATTAATGTTTGCAGGAATGATAGCCCTACCGCGCGCAACTTCATCCCTTACAAACTCAGGGGTAATGTATGATTGCAGGTTCGCGCCAAATGACTCACCTTTATGCTGCCAGTTAAGTCCGCTCCTGTTCAGGTCATTAGCTAAGCCGAATTCAATTTCTTTCTGTCTTCCAAGATTTTCGCGGATGGCAATATATTCCATCTCGGGAGTAATAATACCTTTTCGCGCATAATGCATTTGGGTAACATTGCCGCCGTTTTTAGCTTTGAGCGGTCTGCGCCTTAGACCCGGGAAATGCTCAAGCTTGCCGTTTTTTGCTTCACGTGCCAGCTCAAGCTCCTGTGTAGATTCATACCCGTTATCGATCGGAGTAATAACACGGCCATCATACTCTTCAACATCGCCGCGGTTCTTGATCCAGTCAATACGAATTGGTGTCAATCCTTTGCGCGGATCGCACTTAACTTTTGGGTCACCCCAAAGGCCGCTTGCGTCGTATACCTTCAATGACTCATTTTTCTCAATGGAATCATCCGGCAGGCGGGTATCGGAAAGTTCAATTTCACGGAAAGGCACACGGATATCTTTAAATAGCTTTCCCTCAACATATACTTTTTTGCTTTTAGGAAGGAATTCAGGCGCATGGCCGTTTCCGTTAAGTTTACCATTTCCGTTTGCACTGCCATTGCCGTTTACACTGCCGTTACCGCTAGTTTTATTTTCCATTTTATTCCTCTAATGATCCGCCTCGGCGGTTATTATTGTATTAATTTATTATTCAATTGATTCAAACCCTTTGTTGGTCTACGACTCTTCGAGTCGAAGACTCGTAGAGTATTTGTTGAATCCCGATTTATCGGGATGAAATCCCGCTTGCGGGATCACCAACAACACAAATTTATAAAACGAAAAAACGCTTACCCTATTACATCTTCCGGTGCAGGAAAGATAATACAGGATTTTCGCCGTTGTCGGTGTTATCTCCGACAACTAAATGTTTGCATCATACAACGAAAAAACGTTTACCCTATTACATCTTCCGGTGCAGGAAAGATATTACAGGATAAACGTTCTTATTCTGTTTTCCTACGCCGGCATTACCCGGATCAGGTTTTGAGGGTATAGTCTCAGCCTCCAATGACGGAAGCACCCCTGTTGAATTATATATTACAAATATAACTAAATAGTTTGCAAAATAAAAACAAGAAAAATGGTCATGATAATTACATCAACAATACAAAATACCAATTTCTATTTAATCAGCACCATCTTCTGTGTTTCAGTAAAATTCTGAGTTTCAAGCTTATAATAATACACTCCACTGGCTCTATGAGATGCATCCCAATCTACTTCATATACTCCTGGCTTTAATTCTTCATTCACAAGAATTGCCATAACTCGCCCGGTTATATCATAAATTGTTAGTTTTGTGAATGAAGATTTTGGAACACTGAATCGAATTCTTGTATTGGGATTAAACGGATTTGGATAATTCTGGAAAAGTGAAAAAGATTCCGGTGTTTTGGATGAGACTTGATTAACCCCAAGAACTACAGAAGTATCACCATAAACAATGCCGTTTATGTTGCAGCCTCTTAAATAACACCTGACCTCTACATTGCCTTCCGGCCTTGAAAGCGTGTACCTGTAATAAGTAATGCCAAAGTAATAAGCCAGATCTATACTTCTGGTAATTGAAGTGTGAAAGGAATTTATGTTCTTGTAGTAATACTTGTGAGTTGTATTCACGCCAAAGAGACTTGTGTCCGCTCTAACTATACAAGGAAACAACAAAGTATCCCCCTGATTAGCTGATAAATTCAAATAATCATACTCGGACTGAGAAACAGTTATTAGACTAATAATAGAACTCAATGAATCAAAACGAATCCAAGAATAGCGTGAATAATAATCATCTGGCGGAAATCCATCAAAATAGAAATACTTAACATTTTCAATCAATGTATCCTTTGTTATAACAAACCTGGTTCTATACCACGAGGCTTCAGGATATCTCCATACATCGAAAGTCCATGAATTGCCAATTTTCAATGGCAGGTATCTAGCCGGTAATGTATCCTGGGAATAAGACTGGATAACAAAAATAAACAATATTATTAATATACTTTTTTTCATACTTCACAAATTTATTATTTCTTTCATAATTAAAGCTGTTTTTTCTCAACAACAGAAATAGTAACAAAAAAAAGCAAAAGGGTAACTCAATGGCTTGCGCCACGGAATCACCCCCTAATTGTATAATTCAAATATAATGCATTTTCTTTGTAAAAGAAAATGAGGAAGCGTATCACAAAAACGCTAATTCAGTGTATAAAAATCTTCTTTTTCATGGTTATGCAGGCGGATTATATCTGCGCGGACGAGATTGACCAGAATGCGGCTTGCGCGGCGGTTGGAAAGATTAAGGAACTCGCGGAATTCGTTTACTGTGATGCGTTCGTGATCGGTAAGGTATTGAATGAGAGCTTTTTCTTTATCACCCAGATTGATTATCTGCGCGGGTGAATCAGCCCTGAGTTTTCTAAGAACTTTTACTGTTTCCCTTGATGCCTGTACGGATTTATCCTTAACTCTTATATAAACTTTGTATTCATCTTCATCACTTTTTCCGTTTTCAATCAACCGGTGCGGCTTGGTTTTGCTTTCGGGGATATTCAGTACAATAACATCCTTGCGGTAAATGTGCATTATGTCTATTGAGTGAACCAGTTCAGGCTCGCAGTAAAACCTTGCGGCAAGATCAATATATTCAATCTCACCCTTTTCGCTTTCAACTCCAACGACTTTCTTATCATCATCAATACCAAAGAGTATTTTGCCGCCCTGAGTGTTGGCAAAAGCTATCATTTCCTTTGCGATCTTTTCCGGCTCGGTGAATTTGCGTTTAAACTCAACCTGTTGGTTCTCGCCGCCTTCTATCAGTTCGTTTAATTCGTAAAGCGTCATTGATTAATTGGTCTATACGTTTTTCGGAGTGCATCAACTGTGTTGATGCATGCATTGACGCAGTCAATGCACTCCAAAGTAAAACAATTTATTCAGTTCGTAAGAGATATTTCTTAACTTCCTAAAGTTACTGCAATACTTATTTAAGTTATTCTTTTCAAACTATCCAGGTAGCTTTGAAGCATAATTGCAGCGGAGGTTATATCAAGGTTTGATTTATCCTGGCGTCTTTTTTTCTTCATGCCTGATTCAAGTTGTGAATCCAGCGCCATCTTTGAGGTAAACCTCTCATCCCATCTTACAATCTGTATATCATAAGGCGGCTCCTTAAGGAATTCTTCCCTGAGCTTTTCTTCAAACAACTCAACCTCGCCCGTCTGCTTCGTTTTTTCTGCTTTTAGATTTAAAGGGTAGCCTATTACTATAGTTGATGCGTTTTCTTCAGAGGCAAGCTTTTTGATATATGATACTGCTTTTGCTGCATCTTTGCCTTGTATGGCTTCCCTGCCGAAAGCTACTGTAGAGCTATCGTCACTAACAGCGATGCCAATTCTAACTGAGCCATGATCTATACCTATAATTTTACTCATACTGTTCAACAGTTTTGAATCGCTTTCTGTTCTGCTCATAGAAATTCAAAAGACCGACTTCCCGCATCAAGTGCGGGACAGGCTTCGGCTCAAAGACTCAAAGAAAAACAAATTTTACTATCCCTAGAATTTTTATGCTGTTGTACCGCTTTGTTCTTTGCTTTTAAAAGTTTATATTTTAAAAATTAAAAGGACCCGTTCCAGAATTCCGAATATTAGAAAAAAAACCTGTTAACCCTTTGTGTCTTTGTGTCTTTGTGCCTTTGAGTCCGCTTTGTGTTTTGCTTCTAATGAAGTAAGGCAAAGATATAAAATAAATCAAACTACAAAAGTCTTTAGAGAGCAAACACTAAATAAGACTCTTGTAGTCTGAAGTAATAAAAAGAGTGATACCGTTTAAACCAGCGGCCTCTTAAGAAATTCTTTCAGCAATTTACCTGGTTTGAAATGCATTTTCTTTCTAGCCGGTACATAAACAAACTCACCTGTTTTCAGATTCCTTGCCTTTGGTTTAGGCTTGGTGATCTTCACTTCAAAAACTCCGAAATCCCTGATCTCTATTCTGAGGTCCGGGCTGGCAGTCATTAGCAGTTCACGGATACTATCAAACAAAGCATCAACCGCAGCTTTCTCGGAAATCTTTCTTCCTTCGAACTTCTTGGCAAGCTTTATTTCAATATCTTTCTTTGTTAATGTTCTAACCCTGAGCTTTTTTTCTTTTACTTCCATTACCCCTCCTTAAAATTTTTTAAATATTTTCTAAAAAACGTTTTAAATATGAAACTAAAGATAACAATATCATACCTATAGATAAAAATAGCATTACGACTATTAAAAGTTCCGTAATTTCATTATGATAGGAAAAAAAATTACCAAACTGCCCAATTTGAGCCCCATTTGCAAAAATCGAAAGAAATAAGGTCAACCCAATTGTGAAAACAGCCATCTTCCCCAGCCAATTAGATTGTAATACTATGTTCTTCTTGGCATTTAAATATAATCCACCGGCCAGTATAAGCGCATCACGGGAAACAGTGATAATTACAAACCACGGAGGAATTATTTTCTGAATGAGCAAAATAACCACTATCACAATTATGGATACCTTATCTGCTAAAGGATCAATTATCTTGCCAAATTCGCTTATCTCGCCACGTCTGCGTGCTATATATCCGTCAAGAAGGTCCGAAACCCATATCAAAAAGATCATAATACAGGAAAAGAGATAATTCTTTTCAAGCAAAAAATATGCTGCGACCCCAAGAAGCAAGAACCTTGATAGACTGATAAGGTTTGATATGTAGAATATCTCTTTTTTCACTTATAAACAAATATAAAAATACATGTAAATTATTAATAAAACTACGCTTATATTTTTCCCTAGATTTCGAATATCGATCAAATTCGTACTACGAATATATTGATTAAAATTTCTTGGGAGTTCGTTAATCCTTAGTTTCCAGTAGATTTGAACTTAACTGTTTTCGTGGCACGAATATATGGTTGGTGATGTGCAACAAGAAACGAAATTCTATTGAACATTCTATAGAATTCGTATAATTCGTGCAATTCGTGGCAGAAGCTTTTCTCTTTTTTAAGAAGTGTGGTATGACATCTTATATAACGAAAACTAGCTTTTTTATTAGAAACGACATAGTTATTTTACTTGTTTAATAGAATTATCCGGAAGAACATTGCCGTTAGGCATTTTTTGTTTAGAAAACCCTCAATCTTTCTTCAGGCTCACAATATTACAAATGCTTAAATACTTAATACTAATCTTAATGTTTACACTATCTGCTCAGGTAAAAGGCCAGGCCAGTAATGTAGAATTCGAAGAATTCGACATGAAAAACGGCCTGCACGTTATAATGCATAAGGATAATGCAAATCCAATTGTTTCGGTTGATATCTGGTATCATGTTGGAGCCAAAGATGAAGACCCGGGAAGAACAGGATTTGCACATTTGTTTGAACACATGATGTTCCAGGGCTCGGATAACATCGGTAAATCAGAACACTTCAACTACGTTCAAAAAGCAGGGGGGACTGTAAACGGCACAACAAGCCAGGACAGAACAAATTATTTTGAGTCTGCCCCATCTAACCAGCTTGAGCTTTTGCTTTGGCTGGAATCTGACAGAATGCAGACATTAAAAGTTACACAGGAAAATTTTGATAATCAGCGCGAAGTTGTTAAAGAAGAAAAGCGCATGCGTTATGATAACGCTCCCTACGGCTCAAGATGGGGAGAAATGATGAAGCGTGCATTTAAAGACGAGACTTACGAATGGATTCCAATCGGCAGCATGGAAGATCTTAATAATGCCGATCTTCAATACGCCCAGGAATTTTACCGTAAGTATTACAGCCCGGATAACGCAGTACTCGTTATTTCAGGTGATATAGATTATGATAATGCAAGGAAGCTTACAGAAAAATATTTTAGTGAGATCAAACCCGCTGAAACAAAAAAGAATGCATATCCAGAAATTACTTTTAATAGCGGAGAGATCAGGGATGTTATCTATGATAATGTTCAGCTGCCGGCTGTATATATAGGTTATAAAATTCCGGGAATGACCAATAAAGAAGTTAGGGCACTTGAGATCATTTCGATGATAATTGGCGATGGAAGAAGCTCAAGGCTTTATGAGAACATTGTATATAAAAAGAAAACTGCAAAATCATCCGGTTCTTTTGTATGGGATAACGAAGTAGGCGGTTTGTTTATTGTTTACGCCACCGGTTTTAAAAATACTGATCTTGATTCACTAACAACAGATATTACCGGTATAATAGATCAGCTTTCTGAGGGTGAAGTTCTTGAAAAAGAAATTCAAAAAGCAAAAAACAGCATAGAAAATGACCAGGTGAACAGCCGCCAGACAATACTTGGCAAGGCCGATGCACTTGCAAATTACTGGACATTCTTTAAAAACACTGCGATGATAAACACAATAGTTGACGACTACCTTGGCGTTACCAAAGATGATATTTTAAATGCCGCCAAAAAATACCTCTCTACCAGCAACAGGGTTGTACTTTACTACGAACCTAAACCGGAAAATAAGGTAAACTGATTTGAAAAAAGATTATTCTTCGCTTAGAGCAGCAAGCGGGCTAAGTAAACCCGGCAGTATCTTGTTTGCCGAAGGTACACTTGAAAACGGCCTAAGGGTAATACTATCACAGGATACGACAATTCCCTCTGCTGCAGTTAACCTTTGTTACCATGTTGGAAGCAAAGACGAATCACCCGGGATGAGAGGCTACGCGCACCTGTTCGAGCATTTAATGTTTGAGGGTTCCGTGAACCTGGAGCCGGGTGAGTATGACAGCTTATCAATTGAGGCCGGCTGCGAAAATAATGCTTACACTACCGAAGATAAAACGAACTATTACCTCCTTGCGCCTTCAAACCAGCTTGAGTTCGGCCTGTGGCTGGAGTCAGACAGGATGCTTGGCTTTGCTGTGACAGAAGAAAGCCTTGAAGTTCAAAAAGGTGTTGTGATCGAAGAGAAGAAGCAGGTTTTCGATAACAGGCCGTATGGTTCTGTTAATCTTGAATTCCCGCCCCGTTTATTCAAGAATAACGGTTATAGCTGGGATACTATTGGCGATACGGGTGATATAGAAAAAGCAAAACTAAGCGATGTTAAGGGTTTTTATGAGAAATATTACATTCCCGGAAATGCGGTGCTTGCAATCGCAGGAGATATTGATATTGAAAATACATTCAAACTGGTTGAGAAATATTTCGGCCCGATAAAAAGTGGTAATGTTATTCCACCAAGATCGTTCAATGACTCCCCTTTGCCCGCTGAGGAAATAGTAACCGTAAAAGATGATATTCAGCTCCCCGGCGTGTTTATTGGGTACAAAATCCCTGAAGAGAATTCAAAGGAATATTATTCATTTGATATATTGACGGATATTTTATCTTCGGGAGATAGTTCGAGGATGTATAGATCCCTTGTTTACGATAAGCAGTTGGTTTCCGATACAGGCTGCTGGGTTGAGGGAAGAGAGTTTTCGGGTGTATTTTATTTTTACGCAATTCTTATGCCGGGGGTTAAGTTACCGGATGTACAGGACGAGTTTGACAGGATATTAAGTGACATAATAATTAACGGACCCGCCGAAAGAGAACTTGAGAAAGTAAAGAACAGGATAGAGACAAGAAATACATACAGGATGCAGACAAATCTCTCGAAGGCGGATATGCTTGCGCACTACAAAACATTCTATAATGATGCAGGGCTGGTTAACTCTACAGTGGAGCGTTACATGGAAGTGAAACGCGAAGATATTATGAATGCAGCTAAAAGCTATCTTAACAAAAATAACAGGGTGATCTTGAATTACGTCCCACGTTAACAAAGTGCATTTTAAGATATGAGATCAAAAACAATTTTTTACATATTTATAATACTGATTATGACAATGACTTCAGCAGCACAGGATGAAAAATTAGATAGAACAAAGCCTCCGAAACCGGGTCCCCCGAAAGATGTTCAGTTCCCTGATTACTTCGATACAACTTTACCAAACGGGATAAATGTACTGGTAATTGAAAACAATAAAATACCTGCCGTATCGGTGAGGATGGTTTTCAGAGACGCCGGCTCATTTTTCGACGGGAACAATCACGGCCTTGCTTCACTTACTGCTGAACTTCTTATCAAAGGGACTATGAACAGGTCTGCTTCACAGATCGCCGAAGAAATTGATTTTGTGGGCGGAAGCCTGAACACCGGCAGTGACTGGGATGGAAGTTACATTTCACTTTCAGTGCTTAAGAAGCATCTAAATACAGGTATTGATCTGTTAAGCGATGTTGTGCTCAATCCCGTTTTTGCAGAGGATGAGATAAGCCGCGTAAAGGAGCAAAGGCTGTCATCAATCCTGCAGGCTAAAGATGATGCCGGGCATTTGAGCGATAAGATGTTTAATAAGGTTTTGTTTACTGATATTCAGGGTAAGTATAAAAGTCCATATGGCTTTCCACCGGAAGGTACGGAACAAAGCGTTAAGGATCTCACACAAAGGGATATAATAGATTTTTACAGTAATCATTATTTCCCGCAAAAACTTATTATTGCTTTTGTAGGCGACATCACAAAAGAAGAAGCGTTAAGAATTGTAGAAGAGAAGTTATCTGTTTGGAAAAATAATTATAAAGAGCCTTTAGGGAATGAAATTTCAAAAAATCCCTTCAACACCGGCAATAATTCAGTTTTTGTTGTAAATAAGCCGGGTGCTGTGCAGTCTAATATAAGAGTTGGACACATTGGTATATCAAGGAACAATCCAGACTATATTGCAGTAACAGTAATGAATACGATTTTAGGCGGATATTTTGGCTCACGGATTAATTACAATCTAAGAGAAAAACATGGCTTTACTTATGGTGCCCGGAGCGGTTTCAATCCGCATATAAATCCAGGGGATTTTTCTGTTGATACTGATGTTAGAAATGATGTAACTGATACCTCAATTGCGCTGATTATTGAAGACCTGAAGGAAATGGTTAAAAATGAGATAACAGATGAAGAGCTTTCAACTGTGAAGAATTACTTAACGGGAGTGTTCCCGCTTCAGCTTGAAACTGCAAATTCTGTTGCTTCGAGAGTTATCAACTTAAAGCAGTATGATCTTCCAAAAAATTATTACAGTACATATATCAGTAATATAAATAAACTCACGAAGAAAGATATATTAGATGCAGCGAAGAAATATATTCATCCCGATAACCTGTTCATAGTAGTATCAGGCGATGCCAGTGCCGTTAAAGATAAACTGAAGCGATTCGGCGAAGTGAAGGTCTTTGATGCAGATGGAGTACAGGTTTTCCCCATTAAAAAGGGGGATTAAGGTGGTTGTCAAAAGTACTTTATAATTATGCCTTGAAAGATCTTTCCCGAAAGCTGCGGAATAATGCGACAAAGGCTGAGAGATTATTATGGAAGGAAATAAAAGGCAGGAAATTGAAAGGATACCAATTTTCAAGGCAGAAGCCAATTAGTAATTATATCGCAGATTTTTATAGTTTCAAATTAAAACTTGTTATAGAATTAGATGGCGCAAGCCACATTGGAAGAGAAGAATACGATAAGAAAAGACAGAATGATATTGAACTCATTGGATTTACCGTTTTGAGATTCGACAATTCAGAAATTGAAAATAATATAGAAGCAGTAATAAACACAATTAATAAATATATAGATAATTTTGAAATCACAAACAGACAACCCCCCTACCCCCTTTAACAAGGGGGCGGATGTCCTCACAAACGGAGATACCACAAACAAGCAAAACGATGTGGAACTTGTTAAGTACCTGAATGTAAAGTATAATGAGTTAAAGAAAGAAGTTGCAAAGGTTATTGTTGGCCAGGATGCAATTATTGACCAGATAATCATTGCGATCCTATCCCGCGGGCATTGCCTGCTGGTTGGTGTTCCCGGGCTTGCAAAAACTCTTTTGGTGAAAACCCTGGCTGATGTGCTTGAGCTGAGGTTCAGCCGTATACAGTTTACCCCTGACCTCATGCCAAGTGATATTGTTGGAACTGAAATACTTGAGGATAATCTCTCAACCGGATCGAAGAATTTTAAGTTTATTCACGGTCCCGTCTTTGCAAATATGGTTCTTGCTGATGAAATAAACAGGACTCCCCCTAAAACCCAATCTGCATTACTTGAAGCTATGCAGGAGCATAAAGTAACTGCAGCCGGCAGTACTTACACGCTTGATGAACCGTTTTTTGTGCTGGCTACACAGAATCCGATAGAGCATGAAGGCACATACCCGCTTCCTGAAGCACAGTTGGATAGGTTCATGTTCAACATTTGGCTTGAATATCCCAGCGCAACTGAGGAAGTTGATATTATCAAATACACTACAAGTATGTACGTTCCAAAACTTAACATTACACTTAAAAAAGATGAGATCATAATGCTGCAGGATCTGGTCAGACGTGTACCGGTTGCAGACAACGTTATTGAATATACAGTTAATCTGGTTAACAAAACGAGGCCCAGCGGAACAAGCGCGCCAAAGTATATTAAAGACTGGCTTGAATGGGGCGCGGGGCCAAGGGCATCTCAATACCTGATCTTAGGTGCGAAAACTAACGCAATACTCAGCGGAAGGTTCTCACCCGAAATTGAGGACATCAAGAAAGTTGCTAAGCCCGTACTAAGACACAGATTGATAACAAACTTCAATGCCGAAGCCGATGGTATTAAGACAACCGATATTATCGAAAAACTCCTGAGTGAACAAGGTTGAATTTGTTCTCCCCCTCAAGAAATCAACGCAGTTGATTTCGCAGTCACGCTTTGGCGTGAAAAAAATAAGCTAGAGGGAGTATCGAAATCCAGTTCTCCACCTGACAGGGGGTGCTATAGGGGATCATTAACTTAGTAGCATTAACCTTTCAGGTGTAAACCATAAAATTTCAAAAAACATGAAATCAATATCATATTTCTTAATTTTTACTTTTGTCTTTTTACTTCTTGGCTGTTCCGGTACGAAAATTTCCACCAACACCAAAAATCTCAAAAACTCCAAATATTTCAGGATACTAGCAGATGCTGATGATGATCCTATATTTGTAAAATTGCAGGATGACCTGGTAATCGATCCTAAAATGGAAAGATATACGGTTACTGTTGATATCAGATCAAGTGAACCCTCTCAGCAATATGTAATGATAGGTGATGAATACAATCCGGTAAGGTTTTCATGGAGCCAGGTATCTGAGCAAGTCCGGAATGGATTAATAAACTGGACAGGCAGCAATAAAGAAAAATTAGATTGAACTGATTAACTCATCGGATGACTCAGAGTAATCCGATGAGTAAAAACTCTTACCACTTAAGCTCAACCCATTTTTCATATATTCCCTTTTGTAATTCTGATGGATTTGCAGTTTTCTCTAAATAATAGTTGGCCATTTTCTTATTAGCAAGTGAAATTTTGAATTCCCTCAGTTTATCATTGCGGAAAATCATCAATGTAATACTTTCGCCGGCGTTTAATGCTTTAACTCGTTTTTCCATCTCTTCATAAGGAAGTTTCAGTCCGTCGAAGGCAACAATCTCATCACCTGACATTAAACCGGCTTTTTCAGATGCAGAGCCCGTTAGAACTTCATCGACCACTATTTTATCTCCTTTTTTAGATGCATAAAGCCCAACAACCGGAGCCATAGTGCTGTCATCACTTTTGAGCTCAAGCCCGGCAAAATTCAGGTATTTTTCCCACGCAATCGGCGCAGTTCCTGTAACGTAATCATTAAAAAAACCGTCCAATTTTTTCCCAACAAACTCTTCACACACTTTCTGGAAATCTTCATTTGTATAACCTTTTTTATCCAGCGGAAATCTCTCATACATTGAGCGGAAAACATCATCAAGCGAATACTTATTGCCTGAAGCATTTCTTATTTCAAGATCGAGCACTATGCATACATGTGAGCCTTTGGAATAATAATCAGATTCAGAACCGTAAGTATTTGGAGTTCTTCTCCAGAACTTAACCCATGCATCGAAACTGGATTCTGCAACGGACTGAATGCGGTTCCCGGGGCGTCGCCTTTCTTCTTCAACACCGCTTGAGATTTCTTTAAAGAAATCAATAACATCCATTTGTCCGGTTCTTACAAGCATCAATCCGTCATAATAAGATGTCCCGCCTTCTGCTATCCAAAGCTCAGAAGTGTAATTCTCTTTCGAAAAGTCGTATGGTGTAAGTCCTTTTGGCTTAAGCTGTTTAACATTCCACGTATGGAAAAACTCATGTGAGATAAGACCCAGAAAAGCTTTGTAGCCGGCATCCGTATCAAAAGCATTAGGCCTTACTCCAACAACTGTTGAATTTATGTGCTCAGTTCCTCCCCCGCTTTGAGGTGTACAATGGACAATAAAA
The DNA here is from genome assembly GCA_019912545.1 of Ignavibacteria bacterium. Lineage (GTDB taxonomy): Bacteria > Bacteroidota > Ignavibacteria > Tepidaquicellales > OLB5 > OLB5. Next base: position 14,153 of record JAIOIK010000177.1, read on the forward strand.
ACGTATCTATCATACGGAACACTTCCCCAAAACTCATAATTTTTCTTTATGATAGTACTGAAATCATCAATTAATTTTAGTCTGTCGTATTTTGCTTCTCCGTAAAAACTGATAACGTGTCTTTTGCCTTCAACCATAAAATCAAAATCGGTTTGATTTCCTATTTCAAGAGGGCAATCAACAAGGTAATCATAATTCGGTGCAGTAAATTTATTAGTATCACTACCTGCGTTATCAAGCCCGGTAGTAACATGCCAGTCTGCAAATGGCTTAACCAGCAGACTAAGCGGCTGGTCCCGCAAATCATCCGAATACATGAAAACTGCCATTCCGTTTACAAATGCATGTGTATCGTCAAGTCCGCGGGTCCTTAAAGAAAATTCATTGGCAAAAACTCTGTACTTGACGAGAACATTTTTTGCAGCTCCCTTTTCAATTCTCCACGAAGACTTATCTGTCTTACTCCATCTAAATGGTTTCCCTTCTGCATCGCTTGCCGAAAATTCCTGCACACCAGATGCAAAATCAAATATGAGATATCTGCCTGTTCGCCAAACAGGAAGTTTTAGCGTAAGTTCGTTTTCTTCTGATGATAAATTGCCAAGATGAATTCCTACCTCGAAATAATGGCTGGACGGTTCCGGCATTGATAAGGTATAAAGCACTTCTGAATTTGGCATTGAATAGAGTAGTCCTGTCAAAAAAATTAAAAAAAATACTTTCATTACAAATTTCGTCATAATTTAAACTAAATTTAATGTATTTTTTTCATACTAATTATTGCTGAAAATAGACATATTACGTTAATATGAAAATTATAAATCAATATTGGGAAAAGGAGTTAAAATTAGATGCCTGAAAGAATGGTAAAGTGCATAAAATTGAAGATTGAGGCGCCAGGGCTGGATTCACCTCCGCTGCCGGGTGAATTAGGACAGAGAATATATGAAAATGTCTCAAAAGAAGCCTGGAAGGAATTCATAGAGCATTTTAAGATGGTAATTAATGAATATAGACTTGATTTGACAAGTCCACTAGCGGACCAGGTATTTGAGCAAAAAGCAGAAGAGTTCTTCTTTTCTGACGAATACAGGATGCCGGAGGGCTATATTCCTGAAAAATAACAAAAAAAATCACCGTTTAGGGGTAGGTTTCGCCGTATAAATACGCTTGTTTTTTGTAGTTTATTTATTATATTTATATAGAAGTTGGGGAACAATTAGAAGTTGGGGAACAATTAAATGAAAACAAGCATGAAAAAACACGTACTATTTGCAATAGCTCTTTTTTCTTTTCTCACAATTGGTGTGTTAGCCCAGCCTCTATCTCCAGTTTTAGTTGGGCCGCCGGATGAAGTTGATGTAGCTTTAATTCCTGTTTCTCTTGATTGGCAGGATTCTCCTGGCGCTGATTGCTACTTAGTAGAGGTTTATACAGATACTTCTCAGCCCGATAAATTTACAGGAGTTTGTAATTCTCCTACATCACATTTTGATCTGCCATTAACTGAAACTGAACCTAATGTAACATATTATTGGAGAGTTTTTGCCTGCAATAATCAGGGGTGGAGCGCTCCTTCAGCTTACTTCAGTTTTACAACAGCTGATGTTGACGCATCGGGAAGCATCGTGAATTTGACTGATGGAGTCATTGATCTGATTGCTGATGAAGAAATATCATCATCTCAGGGTAATATTTTGATCAACAGGCTTAATCAGGCTAAGACCAAGTATGATAACGGACAAAATTTCGTAGCTTTGGTGCATATGGTTTTGTTCAAAGCAAGAGTTTTTATTCTTAGATTATCAAATCAGATATCAAGCAGCGTATCCACATCTTTGAATTACAGTGCAGACGGCGTAATTGATTTAATAATTTATGATGACAGTCCTGGAGGCAATACACCGAGTGTTAATATGGATGATCTGACGATTCCGAAATCATATGAACTAAGCCAGAATTATCCAAATCCGTTTAACCCAAGCACTACTATTGAGTATTCTATCCCAAATAATGCGGAAGTAACTTTAAAGATTTACGATATCTTGGGTAAAGAAGTTGCTACTCTGGTAAATGAATTCAAGAGTACCGGCACATACATTGTCAACTGGAATGCATCTAATTATTCAAGCGGTCCTTATTTCTACAGGCTAACCGCAGGTGATTATACGCAAACAAAAAAGATGTTCTTGGTCAAATAAAATCACTGAAAACACGGTTTACATTTAATAAGAAGAGTGTTATTTTGATATAACACTCTTTTTTTAATGCATTGAATCAATGATAGATCTGCAAAATTCAAATATTTATAAAGAGATAGCAACATCAATACAGGGTGAAGAAGCCATTTTTCACTCAGTTCTTCTTGAATTAAAGAAAATTGATAAAACCGACCTGCATGAATTCCTCAATAAGGTTCTGGATGTAGTTGCAAATGCACTTAATATTGAAAGAGTCTCTATTTGGTTCTTTAATGAAGACAGAAACTGTATTTATTGCGATTATATGTATTTAAGAAAATTTGGCTCTTATACTAACGAAACGACACTTCAGGTTAAAGACTATCCAAATTACTTTAATGCGATCGAGACCCAGTTATATGTAGCGGCTGATGATGCAGTCAATGATCCTCAAACAAAAGAACTGGCAGAGAGTTACCTTATACCAAGGGGCGTTTTTTCAATGATGGATATCCCGATTCATTTCCGCGGGCAGACAATTGGCATTATTTGCCACGAAGAGCAGGACACGCCACGTAAATGGAAAAGGGAAGAAATGGATTTTACTGCTGCTATTTCCAGTCTTGTATCAACTTCCCTTGAAATCGACTTCAGAAAAACAAAAGAACAGGATTTTCATGAAAGCCAGAGATTCCTATCTACCCTTATCAGTAATTTGCCCGGCTATGTTTACAGAGTAAAAAAAACCGGAGACAGCTGGTCGATACAATACACAAGCGATGGAGTTTTTGAGCTTACCGGCTACAGACCGCAGGAATTGATTGATAATATTGTGTTTTATAATTCAATGATGATTTATGAAAATGACAAGCTTATTGCCAAGAAGGCTATAGGCGAAGCACTTTCTGCAAAAAAATCTTACCAGATTAGTTACAGGATAAAAACTGCCTCGGGAGAAATAAAATGGGTTTGGGAACAGGGAAGAGGCATTTATGCAGATAGCGGTGAATTAACAGCAACCGAAGGATTTATAACCGATATTACAGAGAAAAAGCTTTTTGAAGAAGAGATTCTGAAAAAAAATAATGAACTGGCAGAACTGAATGAATTCGGCAAATCGTTAAGCAAACTTGCTGAACCTGATGAAATTAGTGAGATACTTGGATTAATGCTTGGAAGATTATTTGAAACAAATAGCATTACTATCAGCCTTTATGATGAAGAAGTTAATTTTCTTACTTTTCCATATTGTTCTATTAACGGCACCAGAATGAAAGCCGAAGGAAGAGAATTTGAAAATGGTCTTACTGAATATATTATTTCCTCCAAAAAGACACTTCTGTTAAATGAAAATGTTGATTTGTCCCTGGAATCTCTTGGTATTGTAAGAGATGATACAGGATCACTAAGCTTGCTCGCTTCACCAATGATTGCAGGAGAAAAAGTACTGGGAGCAATAACCCTGCAGGTTAACAATGGAAACCATAAATTCACTGAATCACAATCCGAATTACTTGCTACTGTTGCCTCACAGGCAGCAATTGCTCTTGAAAATGCTAACCTTTACCACGAAGTGACAAGATCGCTCAGGGATAAAGAGATACTTCTTCAGGAAGTGCACCATAGGGTGAAAAACAACCTGCAGATAATGTCAAGTCTTATCAAACTGCAGACACAATTCCTTAAAGATGAGAAAATGCTTGAGATAATGAAGGAGACCGGCGGCAGAATACAATCAATGGCAATTGTTCATACAAAGCTTTACAATACTAAAGATTATGAAAAGATCAACTTCTCAGAATACGTAAAGAGTCTCACAGATAATTTTATCAATTCTTACGGTTTTAAAGTGAAGAATATGAGGTTTGATATTGATATAATTGATGTTGTTCTTAATATTGATACAGCTATTCCATGCGGACTGATAATTAACGAACTTGTATCAAATGCAATTAAGTATGCATTCCCGAATGGTATAGGCGTGATCACTATTTCAATGAAATTGGAAAGCGGCAGCAAATATATTCTTACTGTAAAAGATAATGGCGCAGGTACAAATAAAAATATAGACCTTTATAAGGCAGATACGCTTGGCTTGCAGTTAGTTTCTCTTCTCAGCAAGCAGTTAAATGGAACAGTTAGTATGAATACCGGTGTGAATGCAGGGTTTGAATTTGTTCTCATTTTTGAAGAAGCTTATTATAAATCCAGAAAATAATTATACAACGTTTCATTCACCGATTATCTTAACAAGTACTCTCTTTCTTCTCTTGCCGTCAAACTCACCATAAAATACCTGCTCCCATGGACCAAAATCCATCTTACCACCTGTAACTGCTATAACTACTTCCCTGCCCATTACACTCCTTTTAAGATGAGCATCAGCGTTATCTTCTCCGGTATCATTATGCCTGTACCGGTCATATGGTTTCTCGGGTGCGAGGTGCTCAAGCCACTTTTCAAAATCTGAATGAAGGCCGCGCTCATCGTCATTTATAAAAACGCTTGCCGTAATATGCATAGCATTGCAAAGGAGTATACCTTCCAAAATCCCGCTTTCTTCAAGACACCTCTCAAGTTCAGGAGTAATATTTATGTATTCACGTCTCTTACCGGCATTGAACCAAAGCTCTTTTCTGTATGACTTCATGGTAATTCTTATGTTAATTTGGCTCTAACATGCAGATTTATTTATGAATTCAAAACACATTTATTTGTTGATTAATTATACTGGATATAGTTTAAAAGTAATCTGTAAGTACGTGAATTTCAGTATATTGGATGATGCTATTAAGGTTTAACGATACATATCATATTTTTTGCTTATTTATAATACAGTCCAGTTATTATTTTTGTAGGTAGAATAAAATAATGAAAAAGAAACTAATAGTACTTGGCAGCGGATTTGGAGCTTTTAGCTGCCTTAAAGAGCTTAATTACAATCTTTACGATGTAATTATAGTCAGCCCCAGAAATCACTTCTTATTCACGTGTCTATTACCAAGCACAACTGTTGGAACAATAGAATTCCGCAGTATAATTGAACCTATACGAAATATCAAGAAAGCTAAGTATATCCAGGCATTATGCAAAGATATTGACGAGCTGAATAACAGGATTTTTTGCGAGGATACTGATACAAAAAAAGAATTCACTATAGAGTATGACTTGCTCATCATCTCTGTTGGAGAGACTACAAATACTTACAACATTGAAGGAGTTGATAAGTACGCATTTTTCCTTCGTGAAGTAGCGGATGCGAGGAAGATCAGGATAAAAGTAATTGATTGTTTTGAAAATGCATCACTTCCAAATATCACAGATGAAGAGAGAAAAAGTTATTTACGATTTGTAGTATGCGGGGGAGGACCAACAGGAGTGGAATTTGCAGCAGAATTACATGACTTCATTGAAGAAGATGTTAGGAGGAAATATCCCGGACTTGATCAATATATAGAGGTTATTCTAATAGAAGCAGGCGAAACCCTTTTGAACTCATTTGACAAAAAGCTCAGTGAATACACCATGAAGATATTCAAACGCCAGAAGATCAGCGTTAAAACAAATTCCAATATTACAAAAGTTACTCAAAGCGAGATTTTTGTTAGCGATGGAAACAATTTCAATTACGGGTTACTTGTTTGGGCTGCAGGGAATACGGGAATTCCGCTGATAAAAGATAGCAGATTACCTAAGAATAAAAGATCAAAGATAATTATCGATCATTTTCTTCGGGTAATAGGTCAAGAGAATATATTTGCACTTGGTGATTGCGCTGAAATACCGGATGAGCCATTCCCGGTTACAGCCCAAACTGCGCAAAGACAGGGTAAATATATTGGTAAATCTCTTAACAAAATTTCAAAAGGTAGTCCCTTGAAGCCGTTTAAGTATAAAGATCTTGGAATGCTGGCTTATATTGGAAGCAATAAGGCTCTTGCAAATACGAATCAGTACAAAGGCAGCGGATTTGTAACCTGGCTGTTCTGGAGAAGTGTTTATATAACAAAACTTGTCAGCCTGAAAAACAAAGTACTCGTTTTATTCGATTGGTTTAAGACCTTTGTTTTTGGAAGGGATGTAAGTAATTTCTAGATATCTTCCTTATTTTCCTCATTGTGTTCATGATTGGCTCTGTCTAACCATTTTTGGTCAATTGTTTTATTTGTTTTCGCGCCCAATTCTTTTAAATTCTGAACCTTTGTTATTAAATTTCCCCTATTACCAACTGTCAATCTTTTCATCGCGGCTTCGTAAGATTCTCTTGATTTATTAATAAAGACCCCAATATCATTAAGATCCTTCAACAAACTTACAAATTGATCGTATAAAGTACCACTTTGTTTTGCAATTTCAAGAGCGTTTCTTCTCTGATTATCTTGCTTCCAAATAAAAGAAATAATTGAAAGTGTTGCCAACAGAGTTGTAGTAGATACTAACAATACATTCTTGTTTTCCAATGCCCAAAGGTATAGTTCTTTGTCATTTTCAACTGCTAAGTTAAATGCAGAATCGATCGGGATATACATTAGAACATAATCTGGACTATTAATATCATACAACATCTGATAATCTTTTGAGCTTAAATCCTTAACATGATTTGTCAAGCTTTCGATATGTAGTTTAAGAAAACGAACTCTATCTTCATCATTCTCAGAATTAAAATAGTTTGAGTATGCATTTAGCGACACTTTCGAATCTAATATCAAATGCTTCTTGTCAGGCAAATTTATTACAAAATCGGGTCTTTTTACTTTTCCTTCATCATCTTTAAAAGATTCCTGCACTGTATAATGTACATCTTTCTTGAGTCCTGCTTTTTCAAGAAGCAATTCAAGCCTCACTTCTCCCCAATCTCCTTGTTTTTTGGTATCACCTCTTATAGCATTTGTTAAGTTTGTTGCATCTTCACTAATCTTGATACTTTGTCCATGAAGTTCTCTTATTTTTTCTATTAAACTAACTCTTTGCTTCGTATCCTCTAATTGTGAACTTTCAATCTTTTCACCAAATTCCTTGATCTTTTGTTTTATTGGATTAAGAATTTCCTCGATATTTGATTTACTTTGCTTTGTTGTCTCATTGAATATACGATTCGCTGTATTTTCGAAATCAGTTTTTAATCGGATTTGCAGTTCTTCGAGCTCCGATTTCTGAGTGCGTAACTTATCTTCAAGATTAGTGTAATTTGCTTTGAATCCTGCCAACTCATTGCTTAGATCCATCACATGATTTCTTTCTGCTACAATTTCATCTTTTGAAGCATTGATTGAGTTGTCTTTTTCACTAATTAGCTTTTCCTTTTCTTCCAACTTGGAAGTCAGTGCAGAAATTTTACTCTTTACCACAAAGTACCCAATGGTAATTCCAATTAATATACCAACTACTAAATAAATTATTTCCATGATTTTCTTTGCTGCGTTATTTTCAATATGTGCTCAATGCCCATTATACTCGAAACTACTATACTTTTATTTCTTATTTTTTTCTTTTGCTTCTTTAAGATATTCACCTACCATCGGTTCAAGTGATGGTTCAATCTTTATTCCATTTTCAAGATCACTGACTGCCTGCGGGTAATTACCTGAATACAGGTAAGCGATACCTCGCCTGCAATATGCCTCGGCGCTGTATGGATCAAGGGTCAGTGCCTTGTCAAAATCAGCAATTGCTTCACTGTACTTACCCATTTCCCTGTAGATAGCTCCCCTTGTGTTGTAAACGTCAACCCGGTTGGGCCCAAATTGGAGCGCCTTATTAAGATCATCAAGAGCTTTTAAAGTGTCTCCCATAAACAAAAGTATTGATCCCCTGTTCTTATATGTATCAACATTTTCGGGCTCTATTTCAACAGCCTTATTCAGCAGGTCTAAAGCTTCTGTTTTCTTACCCTCTGCATAATATATTACAGAAAGTGAATTCATCGAAGTTATATCTTTCGGATTGATCTCAAGCGCTTTTTTAAAGCTATTCAATGCTCCCTCAGAATTCTGCATATAAGTATAGGCAGTTCCTCTGCCTGAATATGCCCGGTAATTGCCGGGATCAAGCTGAATGGCTTTATCGAAATCATATAGCGCATCCTTCACTTTCTTAAGGAATATAGCAGTATTGCCGCGCGAAATATACCCTTTAACGCTATCGGGATTATTTTCTATGTACTTCGAGAAATTGAAATATGCTTCAACAAATTTCCCATCCTGAAAAAGCTTCTCGCCCTGGATGAATAATATTTCATAATCCTGAGCGTTTACGCCATTTATCAGAAGCAATATAGCAATAATATATGCTGAGAAGAGTCTCATGTAATGATATTAATTTCTTTGAAGCAAAAGCAGGGTCTCCGCTAATTGGGACCCTATGGTAAAACTAACTGATCTTCGATTTCACTATTTCGCTAACAATCCTGCCATCGTACCTTCCTGAGAAGTTTTCCTTGAAAAATGGCATGATCTCTTTAATTGTCTTGCCTTCACTGGTCATTTTGGTAACAATTGTATCAATTTCATCTTTTGAAAGCTGACCCGGAAGGTAAGATTCAAGTATCTTCTTTTCATCCAGTAGTTTTTGCTTTGCTTCCTCAGCAATATCAAAAGATAAAGTCTCATCTGCATTCTTCATAAATTTACGGATTATTTTCAGCTCATCATCTTCCGTAAATTCTTTCCCGCTCTTAGACTGCGTGAACATTTCTCCATACAGTGTGGATAGCAAGTTAGCCTTTGTTGTTTCTCTGTTTCTTTTTGCATCCTGCATATCTTTACGGATTTTCTCTATAAGCATATACTTCCAGTATTATTTTGAATTATGCGAAAATATGAACAATTATCAATATTTGAACTGAATAAATCAGGTATATGACAATAACCAGAATCAATTTCAGTATTGGAACTATATGTAACGGTTTACGACTAAAAGCTAATTTACGATTTAAAAACCAGGTGTCAGATTCGGAACTTGAAATGCTCAATTATCCATCTCAGGCATTATGAAGATCTCAATAAATCAAAACTATCTTACATATGTTTGAGTACTTTGAGCAAGCTGTTTAGAAGTTTCTTCCCAGGCTTTTGGAGCAAAGAAATTATAAGATTCCCTCCTGTAAGTTGCATAATATGCATATCCCCAGACAGGGGTGTTGGGATAGTAGTACAGGTAACCTGTCGATAAATCAAGCACAGAAGGAAACTCAGCAGCTGCAAAATGTTTAGGGCAGTATTGACCCATAAAACCGGCAAGTTCTGCTGTAATATTATTTGTTATCAAAAGAGGATATACCACAAGCATTGCTCCAAAACCAAGCGGCGCACCGGTTCTGTGCCGGTTAGCAAGCGAATACATTTTCTCGCTGAAAACTTTCAGTTCCTGTCCCGTGGCACCCTCGGGCATATATTTTGAGCAAACATAACAATCAACCTTTCCGAATTTTGAAACTTCCACTCTGCTTCGTTTAAAAACTTTATCTGCTCCGGATTCTGCATGGACATTTAGTGCTTCGAATCCATAATATTTGAGCCATCCTTCAAGCATAGTAAAATATTTCTCTGATATATCTGACATATTAGTATTAAGTTTTAGATTAACCAAAATATGAACGATCAAACATAATTAAATAATGAAAATATTTAAAGGGATAACGAATTCATGAAATATTCAATTATGTAAGCTCCCCTTACTAAGGAGATTACAGAAACTGAATTATCTGCCCCAGTTTATAGTGTCAACTTCAAGCAGCCTTAGATATGTTGAAGAAGAATGCTCGAAACCAACCCAGCAAAAGTAGTTTTCATACGTGCCGGGTGTTCCGCAGTTTGGCGCCGGAATAGTTCCCAGGAACTGACGTGTATCAACATGTTTATATACAATTCCGCTATCCTGAAGGTACTTTTGAATTTCAATATATACAGCCTGAATCACAATAGGTACGGCAGTTGGCACGCCATCGTGAACAATATTGCCTATACCGGCCCATGCGTATGGCACGAGGTCTTTATTATTTACGCACCTGTGGCTTTCACTGTTTGAAGAAAGCATAATATTATGAAAATGATTTACAAAAGACTGATTACCAACTGTAGGTGCAGCAAATGTATAAACTTCAGGTCGGTAGGTATTGGAAAAACCCAGATCAACAAACCACGCTGCAAGAAGTGTAGCAAGCGCACCCCCAAGCGAGTGGCCTGTAATGAACATTTTTTTCTTAGGCGTGAATATACCATTCAGGAAAGCATACAGGGACTGCCCTGTAACCGGATCGAAGGTATTTAACAATGTATCAAGGCCAAGCATTGATCCGTAAGAAACTGAGTCATTTATCGAGCCGCTGTAGGGATATTTCTGAAGTTTCCAGACTTCCATATCCTGCTGAATATTCGAGGGAAAAGACCAATCAGTTCCCCTGACACAAATAGCGTATCTGGTCGTATCACCAACATGAGTTGTATCATGGGCTACATACATCATATTGCCTCCTGAAAGACTTAAGCCGGGTCCCCAGACAATCTCCCAATTGCCTTTTGTTGCATAATTTGTATCGGTTAACTGGTGAATAATTGAATCTCTGATCTCGAGTGCGTTTGTGCTGCCTTCAGCCACATAACACAAAGCAGATAAGGTCATCATTACACCGGCTTCGGTTTTTTCATAACCGCCGAAGAGTGGCGGAGTCCCTGGGCCGCCTCCGTTAAGGATTGATTCTGAATCGCAGCCGCTGTATTGATAAGAAATAAAAAAAGTAATCAGGGCGTAAAAGAAGACTTTTGATTTCTGCATTTAAGTATAGATTCCTCGATATAAATTTGAAGTTAGCCAAATATAATAGTAAAATTTCAGATATGTAAGAGTAAGTTTTGCTTGAATTAATTATATAAAAAATCCATATTACTCAAGTACGCACAACTCCAAAAACAAAAGGCTGTCATTCTACGGAGGTAACGAGAATGTCAGCCCTTTCTAAAGGAGGAGAAAATAGCAAGAAACCAGCAATCACTGCGTTAAACTATCTGTTAACGAAAAATCTCAAAAGTGATCTTCGGCACAGGCCGGATAAGACAAATATTTTCTCTATTTAACCAGGATCATTTTCTTGGTATCGGTAAAATCACCCGCTAATACCCTGTAGAAATATATTCCGCTTGAAAATCCTGATGCATTCCAGTCAACCTGGTATGAACCGGGCTGTAACTGGCCCTCAAGAAGAGTCTCTACCACACGGCCAAGCATATCAAATACTACAACTTTGACTGCAGAATTTACTGGAATATCAAAATTTATCTTCGTAGCCGGATTAAACGGATTAGGATAATTTTGCTGCATCCTGTATGCCGTTGGGATATTTGTTCCAAGCTGATGAACTCCGATTACATTAAATGAAGTCATATAAAAATTTATAGTATCCGGGTTAAAGCTACCAAGTGTTACACTCTTCTCAACCTGTCGGTAGCCCATTCTGTCACAAATCATTCTGTAGTTTGCCTGTGAAAGATTATTTACATCATAAGGCCCGTTTAACCGCGAAATACTGAATCCCTTGAATTCATTGCCTTCCATTGCATAAACAATTGCACTTTGCAGGCCGCCCGTTTCCGGTGGGGCAACATACACACCGCCGCCGATATAACCGTTTCCTCCGCTGCCGGAAATGCTGAATGCCCTGATGTTTATATTGAATAAATTATTATTTGCATACAATGTGTTAGAGGCAGTCCAGCTGATAGTACCAACATTATTTCCGGCATAGTATGTCGGAACAAACTTTGGAGGCATCTGAATTTCTTCATCTTCATCATTTGGATATGCCATAATATCCACACTGTCATTAGGAATATTTCTGAGTATGTAATCACCATTAGACTGAATAGATGCCGTATCAATTACCCGTACCGAGTTTGTAACAGGATCGAATCTTAAAGCCTTAACCATACCGCGCGTAACTGCCTGCCCGTTTGGCGTGGTAACTCTTCCGGCAATTGCGAATGGCGCCTCAAGCACTCCTCCGTTTTGTGTTTTTTGAACTGATCCTGACTTTCCGGAAGTATAACCAAGGTTATACTTTACAAAATAAACTGAGAGCAGATCATCAAAAGTGCTGGATTGCTGTGAATTCCATATCGCACTTCCATTTGTAGTTTTCAAAATAATACCATCTTCGCCAACTGCATAACCGATCTGATCATTCCAAAAATGAACCGAGTTAAGATCTTTGTTAACGATTCCCTGCTGAGACCATGTTTCGCCGCTATTTGATGATTTAAATATTACACCTGAAGACCCGAATTCATAGCCGCCTACTGCATACCCAATACTTGCCGTTGGGAAATAAATGCTTCTGAAGTCTATATCAGCCGTAGAGGGTGATACTTCATACCAAGAGAGCCCGCCATTTATAGTTTTGAAAATTATTCCGGAATAAGCGTCATGCATCTTTCCGCCGGCGATAAATCCTGTTGTGGGGTTTACAAAGTAAACAGAGTTAAACTTATTTTCATACAGACTTACGAACTGGATGTCCCATGAAACACCTGCATTTGTAGTTTTCACTATCTTACTGTTCATACCTACGCCAAAGCCTGTGTTTTTATCTGCGAAGTAAACGGAATTTATAGCAGTCTGATTCAGATCAACCCAGTTGATGCCGCCGTTTGTTGTTTTATGGATCGTGCCTTCAGAAATATAGCCTGTGTATTCATCGTGAAAGTATATTGAAGAACCGCTGAAGGAATTTGATATCACCAGCCAGTTCCTGCCCGCATCTAATGTTTTTAAGATTATGCCATTTCCAGCCATGTAACCAACACTGGCATTAACAAAAAAGATCGATTTGAGTACGTTACTTGTGCCTGATTGCAAAGGGTACCAGCCATTCTGGGCTTTGAGGCTGCAACCAAAAGTAAATAGAATGGCAACGATAAGGACGTTGAAATATTTTATGTACTTTTTGTTCATTATAACCTCTTTAAATTATATTTGACAAGCCGCTTGAAAATCCAGAACATGGCTGCCTATTTCCATAAGATAATAGTTATTTATAGAATTATCAGTAGAAAAATTACTAACATTATAACTACTATCTGGACGCCTTGGAGGCTGTTTATCATCATTTTCTCTGAAAATTAGCTATTTTATTAAATAATCAACAATAACAGCAGGAATACGAAAAATAAGCTAATTATTCCGGTAACCGAAAATTTAATTTTAAATTCCATATTATTTATATTTTTTGTTATATTCTTCAAGTGATAATGACTTTTCCCAGTAATACGTAAACAAATCACTCATATGTGCTGCATAATCTACATTCCTGATAATGAGATCGGCCAGCTTATGTTTGGGCACAGATTTATCTGCGGATAAGTTTATAAAAACATTTTCAGAATCAAAAACCGTAATGTTCGGAATTTTGAATTCAGCAAGCCTTACTTTCTCTCCGCCCTTGGCAAACAATTCACATGCTTTGTAAAGCTCTGCATTATCAGTCTGACTCTCGCCAAGCTGGTAAATTGACCGAATCTCTCCACCATTGCTTATGAACTTCCTTGCATCCTCACTCAACTCGTCAACTGCAATACGCCTGGGGCTGTACATGCCGCAAATGCTCTGTTTAGAGCTATTCACAAGCTCTACGTACTTGGCAACTCTATGCTTGTTGAATCCCCTTATAAGCTGAATGTTCTTATCCGGACCCTCAGTCTTTGCTGATTCTGCCTTATAGATATTCTGCATTTGTGAAAATGTTTCAGTAAGGCTTTCCATTTTATAAGCGAAGCTCTTCTTGTGATCGCTGATTATTTTGTCAAGAATGATGGCTGGGTCAATGATCTGGTAATTTAAGATCGTATTTGTTTCTATTTCGTTACAATAGCCTTTTTCAACAAATGATTTCAGTATATCATATATCGAGTTCCTTATGATACCGGCTTCCTTTGCAATTTCGGAAGCGCTCATTGCGATACCACTAAGCAATACTATAAGTACTTTGGATTCATATTCCTTGAATCCAAGTGACTTTAATCTTTCTATCAGAATTTCGTTTTTCAATATTGCTGTAGTTTTAAACTACTGCAATATAGTATATTTTTAAAGGCTTGTCAAGTTATATAATTAGATAATCAATCTGTTACTTAAGTTACGTATTATCAATAAAAAAAGGGCATATAATACGCCCATTTCTATGATTTGCTGTAAATACGAAACGCAGCCGCTGAACTGCAGTGATCTTAATTGTTTCTCCCGCCCTTCGAAAGAGAACAACCTACCAAGACAGTAGCTGCTGCGTTTGTAATATCAAAACAAAAATGTTATAATTTTTGTCCCAACAAATATCAAGGAACATTTAACTCAGTACTTTGAAGCTTCATCTCACTTATTAAACCGTGAATGATATAATTTGTTTCATTACTTTATCAAAACCATTTTCATGGTACTTCTGAAATCCCCTGTCGAAGATCCGGCTTGACGGATTTCCATCATGTAGAAGTAAACACCGCTTGGAAATCCCGACGCATTCCATGATGTTTTGTATGTTCCTGGTTTCAAATTTTCACTTACCAGTTTAGTAATCTCTTTACCTCTTACATCAAATACAGTGATCTTCACAAAACTTTCTTTGGCAACATCAAAATTAATCCCTGTTTGCGGATTGAAAGGATTTGGATAATTTTGAGAAAGTGAAAATTTACCGGGCACCAAAGTTGAAATTGTCTGTATCCCGATAATATTAATATCTCCAAAATCATCATAGTAATGATACCATGCAGAATCCGTCATAGAAAGCATCGTGCATACATTCTGGAAATTATCTCCGCCCTGCGCAGAGATCACAGTTCCAATTACAAACACCTGGGTATCGCTGCTGTTCATGGTAAACGGTCCTGAAGACTGGATTAATCTTCTGTCCTGTGAACTGCTATCGTACCAGCCAACTCTGGAACATGCATTTCCGGTGTACTGGTATTTTGTCGGCAATCCGGTAACATAATTAATTTTAGGGTTACCACAAAGATCAAAGCCCTTTAACAAATTATACCCGCCGCCGGCAGAATCCGGATCATTCCAACAAGGATTTGTTGACGCACCGATAACAAAAACATTAGAAGTCATACCAAGCAGCTTATAACCTACCATGTTACTATAAGGCAAGTGAGCAGTATCATTACTATTGCCTGTAAATTTTACAGGACTTTGTAACATCTTGTTACCTAACGTCGGGGGATTGGTACCGTAATTACAATCATTATTATCTGCATTATATATAAATGCAACATTCCTTGCAGAATCAGTACCGCCGGCATCATCACCGGCTCCACAGCTTCCGGATCCAATATCTACATCATTGATATATCCAATATATGTACTATCCCAAACAGAACTGCTCTTGTTAATTATTCTGAATTTCAGAAAATACATGTCTTTTAATGGCAACTGATCAAACATAAATGCCAATTGATGAATTTCCACTCCCATGGGTATCGTACCTCCGGGCAAACTGATTTGAGCCAGATGCGTATTGTTTGTACAATTTGTATAATCCATATAGACCATGTAAGAAAGCACATCAGGCCTTGCAGTTGATCCGTTGCCAATACCCGGCCTGTCGCCATCCCATGCCGCCTGGTATCCCGGAATTCCATTTAATTCAGCATACGGCGCCCCAAGGTTTACCGGCCACGCGGCCCATGAATCATATGTGATCGAATACATCCGCCCGCCTGCCATTACTACTCTTATGCCGCCGTTTACCAAACCAATATCAGTTAAATTAACCTGGTATCCCCTCCAGAGAGCGTCACTGCATACCGATGGCGGTGGCACCTGCCCTAAGACTGGAATGTTACCGGGAGAGTAGTGAGAAGCATACCAGCTTGCTGCCATTCTCAGCTCACCGCCCACTTTCGCACCTATCCAGATACCGGAAGCAAAATCAGCAGTTTTTCTGGTTAGCGAAGATACAGGCCAAACAAGGCCTGCATCAGGAGAAGGAAATGATATCAAATCATAGTTCATAATTCCGTTTGTACTGAATGAAACATTAATGTTATTACCCTGCATAAAAAAGGTCTGAACCGGCGCAAGGCTCTGCGAAAAAGCTATGGATGAAATTATGAGAATTAAAAGTATTGCTTTCATAGGAAATGCTCCTCACTAGGGTTGTATTTTTAGAGGACTTATTGTATGTACAAAAATAAAAAACGCAAATAGTATTAAAATTGACTTTTGTCATAAAACCGTGACTGAGGCAGATCCCGTAATTACCTCCGTTGACGCCTGATTGGATCAAAACCTCAGCCATGGGAAAAAAAACTGTAAGAGAGATAGAATTATTATTAATACAAGCAAATTTACTTCGTAATGCAAACTTGTCATCTGCTAAAAAATCATACTTTATGTAATTATCGATAACCGGAGAATTCATTTTTATACTTTAAGTTGTAAACTGTAATGATCTCAATGTAAAAATAGCATATAAAGTGCCCCTATGCAAAGATTTTTAAATGGTTTTGTTAAAAGTAATTTCAGATATTTGAGCAGTTCAAATTGGCTGTTTTATGCCAAATTTACATTGTAGCCCCGTATTTTTCATGACAGAATACGCGATTTGTTAAATCATAAAAGTCTATCTTTCTTTCAAAAATGAGGGAATCGAAGCTTACTGAAATGTTGAAGGGTATCACGCCAGCAGAATACAGGAGATTTGGCGAATTCCTTAATTCCCCGTTTCACAATAAGAGCAGGAAAATAATTGAACTCTATGAGCTGATCGGGGAAGAGTATGGCGAGTTTGATGCCAACAAAGTAACAAATGACAGGATAGCAAAATCAATTTTTACCGGCGAAGGGAACAAGGATCAGAATGTTAGAACTTTGATCAGCAACTTCACATCACTGCTTGAAGAATTCCTTATTCAGCTTGAGCTTAATAATAATAAAATGCAGTCTAATGTTTTTCTGCTGAGGTCTCTGAAAGAAAGAAACATCCTTAAGACATTTGATATGCTCTCTAAGGAGATAATTGAATCAAATGAGAAAGATTTTAACAGGAATACTGATTACTATTATTATGATCTCACATTCAGGGAAATTGCGCTGAATTACCGCGGAGAAGATCTTGATCTAGACCTTGATAAGAGCTATTACGAGATGTCCGACAATACCGATTACATGTTTATTGTCACCAAGCTCAAAATACTGAACTCTGTAATCAGCCGCAAAATACTGCCCGGTGCAAACCTGTACAAAAGCTTCTGGGGTGTTGAAGGTATTATTGAACATATTGAGAAGAACATTGAGCATATTGAAAAATTTCACCCTATAATTTACTCTGAATACAAGATCTTAATGATGGCCCTGAAGCCGGATAAGACAAAGCACTTTCACGACCTTGAAAAAAGGGTCTTTCATAATATTAACAGTTACAAAGAGGCTGAGCTTGAACAGGTTTATTATTCGCTTTCGAACTATTGCGTGAACAAAATAGCCCTTGGTGAAGAAAAATTTGTTAACGAGCTTTACAAAATTCATGTGAACCTGGAAAAATACGGATTCTACTCAAAGAACAAGAATATACAGTACACTGATTTTATCGGAGTGCTTATATGCGGATTGAACCTTAAGCATGTGAAGTGGGCAGAATATTTTTTCAATACTTACAAAAGTAATATCGCAAGCGAATTCAAAAGAGATACAATAAATCTATCTTCTGCGCTTATTTCATTTTCAGATAAAAAGTATAAAGAAAGTATTACCAGCCTGAATAAAGTGGGTTACAAATACTCGTACTTTTACCTGAAGTCAAAAGAAGTTTTGATAAGGGCTTATTATGAGCTTGGTGAGATTGAGACTCTGATAGCTGTAGTTGATGCAGCAAAGCATTATATAAAAAGGCATAAAGACCTGCTGTCCATCCACTATGACCGGTATAATCTTTTCTTAAACTACATGACAAACCTAATTAAGCTTGATAAGAAGAAAAAGCCGGAGATAAAACAACTGATGAAAAGGCTTGATGAAAACAGGACAACAATTGCAAGGGAGTGGCTGATAGAAAAGATTATTGAATTGAAATAATACGGTCTTTTTGGTTTCGAAAATCAAATGCAGGTGTCTGCCTTGCCTGACACCAGATAATTAACTGGAATAAATCTTCTTAAATATTCCGTAATGCCCCGCTAGAAAATCCGCAGCATTCATCCGCTTTTTTCCTTCCAATTGAAGCTCTTTGACCTCGAGGAATTCATCAAGGCATGAAGCACACAATTTATCATCAAATATAAGAAGTCTTCCGGGTCCCTTTAGGCTATCTTTATGTATCTTTTCGGTTCGGAATATCTTAATGCTCTTTCCTTCGTGTATCGTGTAAGCTCCCGGAAATGGCGCAAGACCGCGGATAAAATTATATACATCATCTGACTGCTGTTCCCAGTCTATGAGGCAATCTTTCTTGAATATCTTTGGAGCGGGAGAGGCATCAAAATCGTTCTGCTTACTGACCGTAGGCCTGCCGCCGGATCTATCTATCATATTTACTGTTGAATAAACTGTTAATGCTCCAAGTTCTTTTAATTTATCATGCAGGATGCCTGCATCATCTTCAGGCGAAATATCAATATAGTTTTGTTGAATGATATTCCCGGTATCAACTTTATCCTCAAGGAAAAAAGTAGTTACACCGGTTTCCTTTTCGCCTGTAATTATTGCCCAGTTTATCGGCGCCGCTCCTCTGAATTTAGGCAGAATCGAAGCGTGCAGATTGATTGAACCGTATTTAGGTATCCTGTAAATTTCTTTTGGCAGTATCCTGAAAGCTACAACAATAATAAGATCCGGATCAAGGGATTTTATCTCATTTACAAAATTCTTATCTGAAAGTTTGTCGGGCTGCAGGATATTTATTCCGTTATTCTGTTCTAATGCAAATTTCTTAATATCGCTGTAAGCAACTTTTAGTCCCCTGCCCTTTGGCTTATCGGGAGCTGTTACTACAGCAGAAATATTGTGATTTGTATTTAGCAGGATGTTAAGTGAGGGTACTGCAAATTCAGGAGTCCCCATGAAAATAATGTTCATGGTTAGTACTTTCGCTTATGAATAACATGCTTGCCCTTTTTGGGCAGTTCGGCAAGAAGGTAATCAGTTTCCATTTCACCCTTTCTTATTAAGTCCAGATCAGGCTTGAATTTTTTCTTTTCGTCTTTTTTTAAATGATCTATAAACAGTATCCCGTTCAAATGATCTATTTCATGCTGTGTGACTCTTGCAAGAAGCCCTGTTATCTCGATATGCTGTTTATTCATATCAAGATCGTGATATTCAACATATACGGTTGCAGGACGCGTAATTTCGCCGCGAACATGCGGAATGCTCAGGCAGCCTTCTTCCATAACAGCTTCGCCGTGGTAATCAACAATTACCGGATTAATAAGTGTAATTGGAGCAGTTGTAATTTTCTTCTTATCTTCCGCGCGAGAGATATCAATTACCGTTACAGCCGCATCAATGCCAACCTGCGGAGCGGCAAGTCCGATACCGTTTGCTGCATGCATAGTTTTGAACATACTGCCTATGAGATGGATGAGCTTATCATCTATCTTAGTTATCCGGCGTGTTTTCTTCCGCAAGACATCAAATCCGTACGTATAAATTGGCAATAAATCCATATCTTACAAAAATATCGGAATTTCATTGCAAAATCAATTTAAATCAGAATCTGGAGCCGCTAATGTTAATGTCTTTCTTTGCGGCTTGGCGTCGTCGCCTGTCCGGCCCCTGACGGACGGCAAGGCTTTTCCTCTTATTGGTATTGATTATGCTTTTAACACATTTTTTCTTTTGCCTTTTTTGAGCCTTGATGCCTTAGTGGCGTTCTTTTATTTTACTTTTGATTTTACTTGTGTTAAGGGGCTAAAGCCCCGGTATCTGGTTGCACTCGGTTCCCCGCCCTGAAGAGGCTGACTCAAAACCAGTGGGACAGACATTCCTGTCTGTCGAAAACCTCATTTATGTTTAACGATCACAGACAAGAATGTCTGTGCCACCGAAAAATGGTACTTTTGAGACAGCCTCTGAAGGGCGGGGCTATTAACACACTGGTTAAGCGATTAATACTCATTGTTCTCTGTTGTGATGTGTTTTTGATTTTGCTTTTCTTTGCGGCTTTGCGACTTCGCGGGAAGGCTTTTGCTTCTGAGATAACATTACATGTCACCCCTAACGGGGTTCTGTTATTGTGTGTTGTTAGTCTTTACAAACATATCACCCCTGCCTGCGCAGGTGCTCCGGCAGGCAGGCCTACGGGGTTAAAGGCTTTGTGTCTTGGAGTCGTCGCTTGTCCGCCCATTGGCGGAAGTCCGGCTTTTGGTTTTGCTTTTTCACATTCTGGAAAGTTTAGAAATCAGAAAGGAATCAAAACATTCCAAGTCCAGAAAGCAAAAAAATACCTCCACAAACTGGAATTCCAGTGTTTGGAAAGTGAAGAGCCATGAATATGTGAAATCAGTAACAAAAATATTTTGTTGAGAAAATTGATACTCTATCAAAGCAATCTTTCCATATAACTGTTTCGAGTTACAAAAAGAGTATTGAATTAGCAAGAAATTTAGATTAAACTTACACCACTAATGGCAAATAAAACGTATAAGTTATAGAATTGCAATTAAACCATAAAATAAATTTACTGTTTCTCCTTGCAATTGCGTCCTTGTTGCTTCAGGGAAATCTATCCTCTCAGCAAAGTGATAGTATTAACCTGAGGCTTTCCGGAAATGTTCGCGATACATTGAATTTGAAGACTGCCCGGGAAAACGTATCCGGCGCTCAGTTCATGAAAGAAAAATATAAGGTCAATTACCTGAAAATTGGTGCAATAACCGGTGCAACTGCCGGGGCTTTCCTGTGGCTGCATAATTACCAGAAGAATGCATGGTGGAGCGGGCAGCGCGGTAAATTCCATTTTCAAAATGACTGGAACTATGCAATGAGCGCAGATAAGTTCGGACATTTTTTTGACGGCGCGTTTATCCAGGCACTTTATAGGGGGGGATTTGAATGGGCAGGTTTAAGTCCTACCGCCTCCCAGTGGCTGGGTGCCGCTTTCAGCATCGCTTATATGACAGATATTGAGATCGAAGACGGTTTTGCAACTGACTGGGGATTTTCCCCCGGCGACCAGATCGCAAATGTTGCCGGTGCGCTTTATCCCGTAGCTCAGTATTACTGGAAGCCGCTGAGAAGCGTTAACTTGAAGTGGAGCTACTACCCTTCTGAAGATATACTCAGCGGAAAAAAACACGGTGCATTTTTGGATGATTATGACGGGCAGACCGGATGGGTATCTTTTAACCTGTGGGACATATTGCCAAAGAAGGCTAAGAAATTCTGGCCGGATTACCTGAACATAGCAGCAGGTTACGGAGTGAATAACTATACTGACCTTGAAAACCGGTATGCAGATTATTATTTTGGGCTTGACCTGAACTGGGAACGGATCCTTCCCGGAAACAGTAAATTCATGCTTTGGTTCAAAAATGTCTTAAACCATTTCCGCTTCCTGCCGCTGCCAGTATTGAAATTCAATAAAGACGGCGTAACTTATTCGGTAAATTTTTGATGAAAATAAAATCTGAATATAATAGACCTCACCCCCGTCCCCTCGCCCAGAGGGAGAGGGGAGACAATCCCAAGATATTAATGAACAATCCCCCTCTCCTTTCAGGAGAGGGGTTAAGGGGTGAGGTAATCAGATACAGATTAACTCAGGAATTTAGTTCTATGGGATTTCTTTTGAAAAATAAATGCACCTGCATAGTTTTGATATTTTTCATAGCATCATTAATCACTTCTTCTGTATATTCGGGAGAGTCCGCCGGGGATAATGAGATCAAACTGAAGCTCAAAGAGAAAAAGATTGAGTTTGCAAATCTGGAAACCGGGAATTTCAAAATCGGAAATCCATTATTACCCGAAAATGTGTTCAGCAGATCTGTTTTGGCAAAGGAAAAAAAACTGTATAAGATCAACCCCTGGAAAATGACAGCGCTTGGAGTTGTCGCCGGGGGAATTTTCACGGGACTACATATATATTATTCAAACACATGGTGGAAAGATAAAGTGCATTATTTCAAGTTTGCTCAAGACGGTTTTTATGCAAGGAATATGGATAAAGCTTCGCACATTTATACTGCAAATGCATTCACCGTGATTACTGCAACCGGTTTTGAGTGGGCAGGTTTATCACCATCCAAATCATTATTATACGGCGCAATAACTTCTATGGCATATGAAACCTACATTGAAGTAAATGACGGCCTTGCCCCGAACTGGGGATTTGACTGGGTGGATATGGGAGCAAATTTAGCGGGCGCATTGTACCCGTTTTTGCAAAACGAAGTGAAGCCCTTCAGGCATATCAATTTCAAGTGGAGCTTTAAACCTGAATGGGTAAAAAAGAAAACTACACAAAGTGATGACTTGCTTGATGATTACACTAATATGACTTTCTGGGTTAGCGTGAATCCCATGATCGTCCTGCCAAAATCCATAACCAATGGCAAATTCTACCCTAAATTTCTGGCATTTGCTTTGGGAATGAGCCTTCAGGATGCAAGCCACGTAACCGGAAGCACAAATGCACAATCGCAGTGGTTTATTTCTATTGATTGGGATGTAAATCAACTGCCCGGAAAATCTGATTTTATGAAAAAATTGAAGAAAATACTGAATTTTTATCACTTCCCCGCGCCTGCTGTGAGGATATCTCCATCAGGTATATGGTACGGACTTTATTTTTAAGTATTTTTCTCTTATTTTTGTAGCTTTAACACAAAAGGACTATGGCTAAACAACAAACATTTGCTGATAAAGCAAGCAAATTATCGAAAAAATCAGGTAGTATTATCATCGATCCAGAGAGCGGGAAAGAGACCAAGCTCCTGAACGTAAAACTGGTTGAATCTACAAAAACCACTAAAGGTACATGGAAGTTTTTAGTAAGAATGCAGAAAGTTTATGAATCATCTTTAAAACCATACGAAGGGTAAGATAGAAAATGTCAAAAGTATGTGAATTAACAGGCAAGGGGCCGCTTTCGGGAAATCATGTTTCCCATGCTCATAACAAAACAAAAAGAAGACAGCTTCCTAATCTACGGAAGAAGAGGATCTGGATAGAAGAAGAAAGTAAGTTCGTTACTCTTAAAATATCCACAAGCGCTCTTAAGACCCTCAAGAAAAAGGGCTATGCAAAGATGTTAGCCGATGGAATGGCTGCAGTTTAAGTTTTGCTTTTAAGGATTTTTAAAGGAGTGTAAATTTTTTTTGCACTCCTATTGTTTTAGATACAGTTAAAACCATTCAGCAATCATTTTCAAACAACTTGTCACTGGCACCGCAAATAAGCGTTATCATTCCCACGCTGAACGAAGAGAAACTCATAGTTCAGACCCTAAGCCAGTTCAATAAAGATCTAAGAGAAAAATTCAGCATCGAAGTAATAATTTCCGATGGCGGCAGTACTGACGCAACACTTGATCTTGCCGGCAAACTTGCAGATAAGATTGTGAACGCTGTTAAGGGTGAAAAACAGAATATCCCGCAAGGAAGAAATGCAGGAGCCAAATGTGCTTCAGGGAAATATCTATACTTCCTGAACGCTGATACTATGGTAAACAATATGCCCGAGTTTCTTGAGGTAACTTTGAATGCTCTTGGCTATGAAAGACACTCAGCCCTTACCTGCAGGATTCAGGTATTCCCTGATGAAATGAGACTCTCAGATAAATTGTTTCACGGTTTCTACAATAACTACGTTAGAATTCTCAATTTTCTTGGTATGGGAATGGGAAGAGGCGAATGCCAGATGGTAAAGAAGGAGATATTTGAGGAGCTGAATGGATATAATGAATCACTTGCCGCCGGTGAAGATTATGATCTGTACAGAAGGATCAGGAAGCTGGGCAAAGGAAAGATCAAATTCCTGAACGAACTGGTTGTGTATGAATCACCAAGAAGATACAGAAAATTTGGATACAGAAGGGTTTTCCTTGACTGGACCAAGAATTCTGTATCAGTTCTTTTTAAGAATAAGTCTGTATCAAAAGTCTGGGAAGCGGTTAGGTAAAATCACTGTTGTCATGCTAAACGACCTGCATGTTGCGGGCAGGAGTGAAGCATCCATTTTGAATTGAAAATCGCTTGAATATTCTTGAAAATTCGCGAACATTCGTGTTAATTCGTGGCTAAAGCTTTCTTCTTTTGGCAGAATTATGTACTTAAATTTTCATCAGCAACAGAAAGAAGATGAAGTTAAAATGTCAAGTCAGGTCCTCAGACCTGACTTGCAAATATAGGAATCGTGGCTAGAGCCGACTACATAAAGCCCTATAATCCACGACCCAAAAGAGGCTGTCTCAAAAGTTCTATTTTTCAGTGGCACAGACATTCTTGCTTGTGATTATTAATCATAAATGTTGTTTTCGACAGACAGGAATGTCTGTCCCACTGGTTTTGAGAAAGACTCTAAAGGTCGTGGCTAATCAAATTATTACACCCGTTGTTGGTGTTTTCACCAACAACTCACGTACTATCAGAGTCTCTTCAAGAAGGACTCTGATAAAGAAAGTTTTGCTTTTATTCCCCTCTCGGGAGGGGTGGCTCCGAAGGAGACGGTCTACGACTCTTCGAGTCATAGACTCGTAGAGGGTGGGTTTACTTCAAAAAAAACTATATACT
>JAIOIK010000178.1 GCA_019912545.1 Ignavibacteria bacterium
TCAGATAATAGAGCATAGAAATGTTTCTTTTTATACATATCACGAAATGAGTATCCGTTTTTTTCTTTTTCTATATCTAACCATTTTATCTCATAACACCTAAAATTCCACGTAATCATACTATCAGTTGTATATGTAAGCCATCCCTGTAGCAAATCACTTTCTTTATCATACTCTACCGCTATCATTGCTCCTGCAAATTCATCTCCATATCGTTCCCAATCTCCTATTAATTTATCTTTGTCTTTTGATTGTTCCTCAAAATCCTTACTTGAATTACAGCCAATACATATCATTAACAATATATACAAAACCACTATTTTCCTCATCTTGAAAGTCTTTCTTGTTGTTGCTGGTAATATCTTATTTTCTCCTCTTCGTTTTCTCTTAGTCCCTTAATTATATATAATGCGAGAAAACCAATTACAACCATAACGATAATCCATTTTATTGATCTTAATTCTTTTTCCATTTTTCATTTATATATGGCTATTAGTCTCAAATAACCGTTAATAAATAAAAATCCAGCGTAAGACTACATCCTATCGCTGTCAAGCCTCGCTAAAGGCTGTATGCAAATAGGAGAGCCCACGCTGGACTGCGTGAGCGTCTCCTTATCTCTGCATACTTGTAAATTTAGCGATTTTGACAGCGAGATAAGAAACGCTGATTATCTAATATTTCTTTCTTAAAATAAGCGCAATTCAATAAATTTAAAAGGCGATATTTCTATCGCCTTTCAGGTTTTGCCCTTCAATCCATATATCGTAAATCCTTATTTTAAGGACTGGGGATATATTTGGAAGTGCCTATGCTACCATTTTCCTTTGTTCTTCAACCCCTAAAAATCTTTCCCATGACCAAAATGTGCTTGAAATACCTGCAACCATAGCCGGAGTAGCTCGTAAAGTTTGATGTACTCGCATGAAATTATAATGGAAAAAATGTAATGCTACTGCATATTTAAGATTATCAAGTTTCTTACTAAAAGCATTTGTAAGCCTTGTGAACCGCCTCATATTCATTCTCATTGTTAAATTCTGCCTCTCAATATAGCTTGTAGAGATATGCTCCATTTTTGGGTCACCCGAAATTGGGAGTATCTTTATCCCCGTTATTCTTGCGGGGCTGTATCTTTTTTCGTCCCTGATTTCTTCCCCGTATTGCTTGTGTATTTGAGCATAAGCGATTTCATTTCCAAATGTTCTTCTAACAGCATGTTTATAAGGATTGAAACTATCGCTTGAAAGTTGAAATTCTGTATTTACTCTTGCGTTTAAATCTTGCATAAACGACAAGGTGTTTTCAGCAGTTCTCTTGCCAACCAGATAATTTACAACTAATTTTGTTTCTGCATCAATGGCTACAAAAACATACTGATCTCCAAATTCAGTTTTTTCATAATATCTTTCATCTGTGGTTAATTGTTTCTGTTTTTTACCCACAAAAGTCCAGATTTCATCTACCTGGATAAAGTTTGATTGAATGTTTATTAATTCAGTGTCCAGTATTTCGGACGCTTTCTTACCTGCATTTACAAGAAGCTTTAATACTGTTTCCTTATCAACGTTTAACATTCTTGTAATGCTTCGTATTGAGTTTCCCTCAACAAGTGAGGATAAAATTAATATTTGTTTGTATGTTGGTAGTCTGTTCATACAAATAATATAGTTCTTCTTCTGGGTCTTATTTGAGGATTTGTTTTAAATAATATTTGTTTTATTTTGGTCTTGAAAATGGAGCCTGCGAGGGGATTCGAACCCCCAATAGCATCGCTGGGAAACGTGCATTTTACCGTTAAATTACACAGGCAATATAAATTTTATTCAAAAAGCACAGTTCACGCTGTGCTTTCTTTATTTATATTACAAATATAATTTACGGATAAGGAGAGACCAAGGGAAGTGGTTCACAAATCAGTTGTGATTGTGTTCACATGTTTTGGGTGACTTGTTTCACATATTTTTCTTAGCTTTTCTGAATGAAAAATGGAACTTTTCAAATAATTCTTCAAAAGCAAAAGAATCATTAATATCACATTCTAATAAAAAATCATTATTGTTTCTATTTCTGAAAAGCAATAAAAGAAATGCTGTTTTTCGTGTTATCCTTTGAGATAAATCTCTATTCCTTAAAAATTCAAGTTCTTCCTTTGTTAAGGTAGTTTTCTGGGGTGTGTTTTCTAAATAAATTTTATCAAATTCGTTGTAGTATAGTTGATATGGCGTAATATTCATTTCTTTAATATATTTTTTTAACTGCTCTTTAGTTTCAAATGCTTTTATGTTCTCTAATGCAAACTCAAAATCTTGTTCTACTTCAACTTGTTTGTATATATCAAAATATGCAATCTTAAAATTATCTGCAAATTTCCCTTCGCTTTGCGAAAATAATTCACAATTAAGTTTTTGTGGTTCATATAGTTTGTCTTTATATCTTACAATATCGTATTTAAAGATATTACCTTGCTTATCCTTATAGGTTTTTGTCCCAGCAACTATGATGTTTGGCGGGGCTTCTATATAGGTATATTTTTTCTCTCCGTTTGATAATGTAATACGGCAACAAAATATTGATAAATCCAGCTTTCTTATGTCTTTAATTTGCATTTCTGCAAATTAGGTCATTCTTTTAACAAAATCCCGCTATTTATTATTTCATCTTTTTAACATTTCTTTGTTTTTCCTGATTTCAAAACCACCCACTACCAAAAATTATGTGCTTATCTTATAATATTTACTTTATATTAACTTATTGGTAATTTAGAGGATAGGAACTTTTGCAAATTTTACTTTCGTATTTAATGAAATCACCTATTATTAATTCCCCATATTTGATACCTGCTCGTCATTTCAAAGCAGATGAACGCGGCTTGACTGATGAGATAATGGAAGAACGCCGATTGAGCAGTTTCTTCATACCTGTACCAAAATCAAAAAACAAACAGACACAACTCGAGCTTAATCTCTCTGAAGGCGCTTATGGAAGCGAACTTCAGAAGGAAAATGAGTTTATCAACAAAGTACGTGAAAAAATTGCACATTGGCGCGAAAACGGATATACAGGCATAACAAACACATCCCGTGAACTACTCTTTTATTGGCAGGATGAAAATAGAGAAAACAAATTGTTTTTCTGTCAAATAGAAGCGCTCGAAACACTTATCTATATAAATGAAGTTGCTGAAAAAGCCGGTGATAGCTGGATCATTAATGAATTGAAAAAGGCCAACAATGAAGCCAACCCTGAATTGTACCGATTGGCATTTAAGATGGCAACCGGTTCAGGCAAAACCGTGGTTATGGCAATGATAATCGCTTACCAGGCACTGAACAAGATCAGGTATCCGATGGATACAAGATTCACAGATGCATTTGTAATAATTACTCCGGGTATTACTATAAGAGACAGGTTGAATGTTCTTTTGCCCAACGACCCTAAAAACTATTACAGAGAAAGAGATATTCTATCCTATCAGGATTTTGAACAATTGCAGCAGGCAACAGTCTTCATTACAAACTTTCATCAGTTGGAATTAAGACAGAACTCCAGGTTCAAAATAAATTCCGTAATGAAAGCAACCGGAATGCTTAAAGATGAAGCGATGAAGGAATCACCCGCCGCAATGGTAAACCGCTTATTCAAAACAATACTGAACAAGCCGCGCATAATGGTAATTAATGATGAAGCGCACCATTGTTACCGCGAAAAACCTACTGAAGAAAAGCTAAAAGGTGATGACAGAAAAGAAGCTCAGGAAAACAACGAAGCAGCTCGCGTTTGGATAAACGGAATTGAATCGCTTGGGAAAAAGCTCAAGATAAATGCAGTCATAGATCTTTCGGCAACTCCTTACTTTTTAAGAGGCTCCGGTTATAAAGAAGGTACCTTATTCCCATGGACTGTGTTTGATTTTTCTTTGCTTGATGCCTTAGAGTGCGGCGTAGTAAAGATACCTCGTCTGCCGGTGGAATCTGATAATATTACTCCTGATGAAGAGCCCGAATTCAGGAATCTATGGCTGCATATAAAAGATAATTTACCAAAAAAAGGGATTAAACGGGGAGATTACAATTTAAGTAATTTGGTTTTGCCAACTAAGTTAAGCGCTGCCCTGCTTTCACTGTATGGCAATTACGAGAAATACTACCGGCTTTATGAAAAGCAAAAAAAACAAAACCCGGCTGTAATGCCGCCTGTTATGATAATTGTTTGTAACAATACTACTGTTTCTGAACTTATTTATAGATGGATTGCAGGCTTTGAAAAAGAAACTGCCAGCGGTAATATAGCAGTTGAAAAAGGTAATCTTGAAATTTTCAGAAATGAAGACGGTGTGCAGTTCTATGATAAACCAAATACGCTTATCATTGATAGCGCACAAATTGAAAGCGGCGAGAAAATAGATGACGAGTTTAAGAAAATTTTCTCGAAAGAAATTGATGATTTCCATAAAGAATATAAGAAACGATTCCCCGGCAGAGACGATCCCTCTGACGAAGAACTCTTACGGGAAGTAATGAATACCGTAGGTAAACAGGGTAAACTCGGTGAAAATATCAAGTGCGTTGTTTCAGTATCAATGCTAACCGAAGGTTGGGATGTTAATACCGTTACTCATATTCTTGGTGTCAGGGCTTTTTCAACCCAGCTTTTGTGCGAGCAGGTTGTTGGCAGGGCTTTGAGAAGAGTTGATTACAGTACAAATTCCGGCGGCATGTTCAGTGAGGAATACGCCGAAGTTTACGGAGTACCTTTCAGCTTCCTCAAAGCAGAAGGAAATGCGCCGCCGCAGCCGCCTAAAGTGATCCATAGAGTACATGCTTTACAGGGAAAAGAAGAATTCGAAATAACCTTCCCGCGACTGGAGGGTTACAGATATGAACTTAATGAACAGAAGCTCGCCGCTAAATTTTCCGCCGAATCTGTTTCCGTAATTGAAAACGAAACTACCAAAGTAATTTTAGGCGGAATAATTGGCGAAGAAGAAATTGAGAATCTCAAAAAGATCGAGGAAATTCGTGAGGGTGAAGTTATCATTCGCTTGACACAGGGATTGCTTAAGCAATATTACACTGATGGCGATGGTACTCAAAAATACTGGCTTACACCGCAATTGATGAAAATTGCTGAACAGTACGTTAGCAAGTATGTGGTAAGAAAAGATAACCAGTTTATAGGCTATTTAACCCTTGGTGAATATTTTATGGGAGCCTTAACCAAAATTCAGCAGGCTATCGTTACAGAAAATATTGAACACCTGAGGGAAAAGAAGATACTTCCTATTTTTGTACCTTATGATGTTATTGGTTCAACCAGGTATGTAGATTTCCTGACAACAAAACCTGTCAGGGAGACCTCAATTAGCCATGTCAATTACGTTGTTGCCGATACTGAAGAGTGGGAACAGGGAGTTGCTAAGAAACTTGAAGATATGCCGGAAGTTATTTCATATGTAAAGAATCAAGGGCTCGGATTCTTCATCCCTTATGAGTACCAGGGTGTAACCAGGCAGTATGTCCCTGATTTTCTCGTCAGGCTAAAGATGCCTGATAGTTCAGTACTGAATCTGGTAATTGAAGTGACCGGCAAAAAAGATGATAAGAAAGCTCTCAAAGTCAAAACCGCCAGGGAGTTCTGGATTCCTTCAGTAAACAATATTGGTAAGTTTGGTAATTGGGCTTTTGTTGAAATAAATGATATCTATAACACCCAGAATATTATAAGAGCAGGTATGGCAAAAGGCTTTGAAAATATTGAAAACGAGTTCTTTTTGAAATAAGTAACCTACTATAATTACAGAGTTTCCAAAATTTAGGTGTTTTTTCATGTCGATTTTATTGCTAATTTTCGACATGAAAACAGGATATGTCGATTGCATAAACATATCATTTATGTTAAGAAAATTATTTTTTTATGAAGAAATTTAACAGAAATATACCGTATAATCTGCTTCCGGACCTTCCGCCGGATATTGACATGAATGATACAAAGATCTTAAAAGCCTGCATAGAAGCAAACAGGCTGCTTGGTGAGTTAAAAGGTTATTGCCAGACTTTGCCTGACACTAAATTGCTTATTAATACCCTTGTACTCCAGGAAAGTAAAGACAGTTCTGCAATTGAAAATATTGTAACAACACAGGACGAATTATACAAAGCAGTAATTTCAATTGATGATGAAGTAAATCAAAACTCAAATGCAAAGGAAGTACTGCTTTACCGCGAAGCATTATATATGGGAATGAGAATGATGAAACAGCGTGGATTAACAACTAATACAATAGTTGCAATAATGCAAAAACTAAAAAATACTGATGCAGGCATACGAAAAACAACGGGTACAAAACTTGCAAACCCGGTTACCCACGAAATCATATATACCCCTCCTGATGGTGAAACCCTGATAAGGGAAAAATTAAAATCACTTGAATCATTTATAAACCTGGATAAAAGGGATATTGATCCACTGGTAAAAATGGCATTGGTACATTACCAGTTCGAAGCGATACATCCATTTGGAGATGGTAACGGAAGGACAGGCAGAATACTGAATGTTCTATTCCTTGTACATAAAGAGCTGCTTAGTATCCCTGTACTTTACCTTAGTTCTTTCATTATCGAAAACAAAACCGAATATTATAAGCTGCTGCAAAAAGTAACAGAATACGGTTCATGGGCGGAGTGGATACTGTATATGCTTAAAGCCGTTTCTGAAACTGCCGCTTTGACGCTAAATAAAATTACACAGATACAAAGACTAAAAGAAGATACAGCAATAATGATCAAAAATATAATGAAATATTCGTATAACAGCGAGCTGGTTGATCTTATTTTTACATTTCCTTATGTAAAGATAAGCTCGCTTGAAAACAATAATATCGCCAAACGGCAGACAGCTTCAATATATCTTAAAAAACTTGCAAAAGCTGATATATTGGTACCGCATAAAATGGGAAAAGAGATTTACTATATTAACCACAGGCTTATGAACCTGCTATCCAATTGATCTTTTGTAATAAGTCAAAACATTTCTGGATTTTAATTTATAAAAGCTCCCTTAGGAGCGATATGATTATTTAACATCTTTAAATAAAAAAATTTTAATGGCAAAGAAAAAGTCTAAAGCTCCAACTACAGCCGCGCCTGTTGAAGCTTACAAACACGATAAAAAACGCGCGCGCATTCCTACCCAGGAAGAATCCGTTAAGCTGACCGCAAAACAGAAACAGCCTGTAAAGAAAAAGTATGACTATGACCCTTCTTTAGACCCACAGCTTATATGGTCGGGTAAAAAAGAACAGGGCGCAGAGCTTGCCGTGCCGACTGTGCCTATTTACGTGCAGGAAAAAATTGCTCCTGAGACAATTATTGCAAGATTGAAAATTGGCACTGAACAGGATGCGCAAATGCTGCTTTTTGGCGATACAAGCGAAATGCGCATTGCTAAGACCGTTGAATTCTATGAACATGAAGATAGCTGGCAAAACAGGATGATACTTGGCGATAGCCTGCTTGTTATGAACAGCCTTCTTGAAAAAGAAAAGATGAGAGGTAAAGTGCAGTGTATATATATTGACCCGCCATACGGAATTAAATTCAGTTCAAACTGGCAAGTATCAACACGTAAACGTGACGTTAAGGATAAGCTTGAAGATTTTGTTAGACAGCCCGAACAGGTTAAAGCCTTCCGTGATACATGGGAGCTTGGTAATCATTCTTACCTAAGTTATTTGAGGGAACGACTTCTTCTAAGTAGAGAATTATTGACAGAAAGTGGGTCATGTTTTGTTCAGATAAGTGATGAAAATTTGCATTGGGTTAGATGTGTATTAGATGAGGTTTTTGGAAGTGATAATTTTGTAAGATTAATTTCATTTAAAACAACAAGTGGTTTCAAAACTAATTACTTAACAAGAACTTCAGACTATTTGATTTGGTATGCAAAAGACATTTCTAATTTAAAATATCGGCAATTATATCTTGAGAAAAATATTGGTAATGACAATATATCAGTTTATAAGTTTTTGAAATTACCTGATGGAAGTATTAGAAAACTAAAAGATGAGGAACTTCTGAATCCTTCGGTAATTCCAAATGATTGTGAAATATTTAGACTTGATAATATAACTTCACAAGGTAGTTCAAGTTTTGATGTTGAATTTAATGGCAAAGTTTATAAATTAAAATCAGGTTTAACTTGGAAGACGCATGAAGTGGGAATGAAAACATTGATAAATAAAAATAGAATAGCAGTTTCTGGTAAAGGACTATCCTATGTAAGATATTTGAATGATTTTCCAATTAATCGTCTTCCTGAAGTCTGGACAGATACTATAACAGGTTCTTTTACAGAAGATAAGCAATATGTGGTACAAACGAATACTAAAGTTATTCAACGTTGTATATTGATGACAACTGATCCTTGTGACATTATTCTCGATCCGACATGCGGGAGCGGCACAACTGCTTTTGTTGCAGAGCAATGGGGAAGAAGGTGGATTACAACAGATACCTCGCGTGTTGCGTTGGCAATTGCACGCACTAGATTAATGACGGCAAAGTATCTATACTACAAATTAAAAGATGAGAATAGCCTATCAATGGGGTTTGAATATAAAACTGTGCCTCATGTTACACTGAAATCACTTGCTAATGATGAACCACCTGAGGATGAGATACTATATGATCAACCTGCAGAAGTAAAAGATGTTATTCGTGTAACAGGTCCCTTTACTGTGGAGTCACTCTCGCCACATAGGGTCTCTGATGCTCAGGAAATGCTTTCAAGCGAGCGTTTTGTGCAGATAGTAATTTCCAACATGCTTTCTGCAGGAATACAAACAGGCGAAAAAGGCGCAAGGGTTCAGTTCGAAAATCTGGATATTCTTGCCGGAGGCCCTGAAGTGCAGGCGATCGGCGAATACAAAACAAAAGATGGCCTGAAAAAAGCGGCAGTCTCTATTGGCCCTGAGTTTGGGAGCGTGGATGATGATTTCATTCGTGATGCCTCCAAAGTAGCCAAAAAATTTGCAAGTCTATTGATCATTGCTGCAACATCATTTGAGGCTTCTGCTTTTTCTGAGCCTGATAGCGTTAACGGTTTGCAGATAATGAAGGTAAAAATTAACCCTGATCTTTCCATGGGCGACCTTTTAAAGAAAACAGGTTCGGGTAACCTATTCCTTGCTTTCGGCAGGCCGCAGTTTGAAGTGAAGAAAAAGAAAGATACTTACACGGTTGAAATTAAGGGAGTGGATATATATGACCCGGTTAATAGTGAAATACGCTCAAGCGGCTCCGGCGACCCGGATCACGATATAGCCGCATGGTTCATTGATACAAATTACAACGGCGAAGCGTTCTTTGTTACACATGCTTATTTTCTTGGCGGCAATAAACCGTATGAAAAACTCAAAAAAGCGCTGAAGGCAGATATTGACGAATCACTTTGGGATGAATTGTATTCAACAGTCTCCCGTCCATTCCCTAAACCACTGACAGGTAAAATAGCAGTCAAGGTTATTAATCATTTTGGTGATGAAGTAATGAAGGTAGAAGAAATAAAGTAATGAAGTTTTTCCCTTTGTTGGTGTTTTCACCAACAAAGAATTGAATTACGA
>JAIOIK010000179.1 GCA_019912545.1 Ignavibacteria bacterium
ATGTCGTGCCGCCATCAATTGTTCTGCGTACAACTGCGCCTGCGCCTGCTGCCCAGCCAACTAAATCGCTTACTGCTTTAACAGTATAAAGCAATGCAGTTGTGCCTGATGTCTGTATTGACCAGCTGTAGCTGCAGTTAACCGGAGCAGGTGCGATATCAATTCCTGTATGTGCTACAAAATCACCGGTGTTGTACCATGCGTGAGGACAACCGGTAATAACGGTAAACGGACCTGTGTGTCTTTTATTCCCACCCCCCGTTGCTGAGGTATATACAGCGAAGCCGGTTCCGGTGTAACCGCATTGTTCAACTTCTACTACCAAACTTTTTGTAGGATCAAAAGGGAAGGGGGTAGTAAGCGGTATTTCAATAAAACTTCCGGTGGTTGAGCTTACAGAATAGCCGGCCTGATCCAGAACTGTTGTCATTGGACCTGTATACCAGGCTCCTGCAGGTAAATCCGTATCTGTAGTTAATCCCATCCTGATCTTCAGGTTGGTGAAAGTAGGGTTCCCGGTGCCTGATGCCCGGAAATAAATTTTTGTAATATTACCCGGCATCACGGGGCTTGGGTTATTGAAAGCGCCGGGAAGGTAAAGAGTTTGAATAGTCTTTCCGGTTGCAGGATAAATATTGAATGGAAAGTTATTACCAGTTCCGCCGGTGTTAAAATTATAGTGCTGTGGCTGTGCAAAAAGATTTGATGCAAAAAAGAAGATCAAAACTAAAACTGCCAAAGCAAATTTGAAACGAATCGGAAGAATTGTTTTCATTGATAGTTTATTTAAGTTATTAAAAAAATACAAATAAAAATGCGTGAATTACATTCTGTTGTATATATAAAAGTTGATTAGAAGCCAATCAACTTTTTATTAAACTTAAAATAATCTTTTGACTTAAGCAAAATTGAGATTTTAATTTTAAATATCAAGGGTTTTATCAGCGAGTGGATTTTTCCTAGTAAGAAAACATGAGCTAGATAATGGAATCATGTAATGAAAATCGTTAACTGGTGTGGATACTAATTAGTAATACTCATAAATGTATTTTATAAGCTTGTCTTTTCTGTTATTGATATCAAACTTAATTACTTCTTTCAGGTTTCCATTTTCATCATAAGCATAAGTGTTGTGATTTTCTTTTTCACTCTCACCGCGGTACTTGGTCTCTTCAGTCAGTAAGCTTCCCTCATACTTATACTTGAACCTGCTATTGATCTCGCTAAGAGTATTATACCATATCTTCTCCGAGAGATTCCCGTTTTCATCATAAGCCATACTCAGCCTGCCGGTAATTCTGCCGCCGGGTTCTACGCCTGCTGATTCAACCAGCCTGCCCAGGGCATCGTAGCTGTAAGATTCCATACTAACGGCCTTGCCGTTTTCGTTATACTTCGTGTAAGATATTTTGCGGTTACTCCCGTCGTATCCGAATGTTTCCTTTTCAATTAAGTCATTGGACGTATTGTAAACCTCTCGTGCCGTCAGATTCCCGCTCTTGTTGTACCTGTAACTTACCTTCGAAATGAATTTGCTGATGTACTGATGCTCTTTCCGGTTTGGGCCCTGGAATGCCAGCAATCCGCGCTGGGTATCCATACTCAGCTGTTCCCATGAATAGCGCGGTGAAGTGGGGTCGGTCTCATCTCCTATAACAATGTACTGGTTCTGCTCATCGGAGTCTGTGATGTTAACAATAATCGAATAACTCTCAAGCCTCGGCTCAATTGCAAGCTCATCCTGCACAGTGCCGAAGAGTTCACTCTCGCTTACGCTTGCAAGTATTGTAAAGTAAACTCCAACACGCACGGAGTTATAATATGCCTCGTGAATTTCTGTCTTAAGCCTGCCCTGTTTGCTATACTTGTAAGTAATGGCCTCAATAATATCATCTTTGGAATTATAGCGCATGCATTTGCTGATATTATCACTCTTGTCGTACTGGTAAAGCTCCTTTACCGTCAGATCCGTAAACACATGGTACTTTTTATATTCGGTGATCCTGCCAAGCGAATCATACCCGTAGTAATATGATTTGTACCCGCTATCAGCCAATACGCCTTCACTTACTTTGGAATAATGGAACTCCCAAATGCTTTTAGATTTGATGTGGTTTAACTGAATCTGCGGCCGCTCAGAATTTTTGAGTGTAATATCGCTTGTTGATTGGGAGAAAACATTCAATGTAACAGAAAGATGAAGTAATATGTAAATGTAAATTTTCAAAAAAAAGATATTCCCATTCAATAATTTGTTAAATTTATAGCTTGGAACGTTTGATGAGAAAATCAGAAATAAATCAAGTGGTCTTTTTATGACTAGAACAAATTTTACATTTGCAATCTGCTTTTGCAAAATGCCTAACACCCACTGTAGTCCCGCGCCTAATCTTGTCTGCTCTCTTATATATCTCATCAAAAAGTACTTCCTCTCCATTTTCTAAATATCTTCGAATAGAGTAGGCGCAAACATCTGCAAGCTGAATCATACTTGTTAACTCCGAATTTACAAAAATTGGAGTCTCAATTATTCTGTTAATTTTTGTCCAAATTGTGCCCCTTAGATGAAAGGATTTCATTAATGCAGTATGTTTCTTTACTACGGTTTCATTATTATCATGGATTAAAACCCCGTAATGATCCTCTTTCTCTATAGTATTCTGACTTTGTCCATATTTATTTAGAAATTGTTCAAATCTTGAAACAATTTGTTCAAATGCTTGTTCGTCTATTGGGGCAACAGCAATTGAAGGTTTGAAAAACGTTTTGTCAATGCATTCTGCAAAAAGTCTCGCGAAACCCCATCTTCCAATAGCCTTGGCAATTTCTTTTATGAAACCTTTTCGTTCATCGTAACTAAGATGAATATAAGGTGTTGTCAATCTATAATTTTTTTGCTTTTGTTTATATTGTCCCTTTGTTGTTTTTTTCTTATGAAATTTTATCAATTCCGTAGTCCTAATTCTTTGAACTTCTGCTATTCTTTGAACATCATTAAGCTTTTCGAAATCGATGATAGTGTCTTGCTCAGAATATTTTTTCAATATCCATCCGGTATGGATTTCAGCGTTTTCTAATCTAAATTTCTTTTTTATTTGAGCTATTTCTGTTTCACATTTTTTCCAATCTGAGACTTTGATTGCAAGCCCTGCAAGAACGTAATGTGAAGTTTGTCCAGATGTTTCTGGTGTGCCTGACTCGTCAATGTAGCAAAAATACATAAGATTAATTTTTAGTTAAAAAAAAAGCGACTGGAAGTGAGGGTATTAAACCCTCTCTTTGAGACGCTAACGACTCATTCCAGACGCGTTACAAAAATAATAGTAAAATTCCGTTTGTCAAATGACAAATGTTAGTATTTACAAAGAACTTTTATCTTTTATACAATTTTAACCATAAACAGCATTTTTTAGTTTCTTGGTTTACAAAATACCAGTTTTACGTTATATTTCAAAATAATAGTTTTGAGTCTTCTTTCAAAAATCCAACTGCAAAAATAATGAAGAAATGAATATAAAAACTCCTTTTTATGGACAATATTCAAATTAAGATATTATCTATTTCTAACGATTTCTTAAGATTCCAAAACCAATCCTCTAAAACTAATATTTATCCTTCCCACTCCAAACACTCATAAAACTTCTCGGCATAGCCGGCGATTAGTTTCGCTTTATCCAGTCCGTTTATAATCTTTCTGGCATTCACCCAATCGGCTTTTTGGGAGTCAAGAGGGAAGTATTGCGTAAGTTTGCGGCCTGTGAACCAGCCTTGCAGCATTCCTTTAAATGTAACCGACATATCGCAATTCACGTCTTCAATTATCAGGTCCGGATTCTTAAACAGCCTGTCATCACCATAAACTTTCTCTGAAGCAAGTTTATAGTTAAAATTATGAGTAAGCTGAACAACCCGCCCTCTGCCGTAATAAGCTGTGCCATTCTTTCCGTTTGGGAAGATCGTCCTCAGCGCTCCCGGATTATTCTTCGCATAATAATTGTATAGCGATGCAACTCGCTTGCTTTCGGGTTTTATCCAGTAGCCCTCAACCACGGGTGCAAAAGTATCATTTGATTCATGCATCGAGGTTGCAAGTATATATGCAAGCCATCTTAGGCTTTTCATATCCGGGTCAGATTCGAATGCGTCAATTATCCTGAAGATATTTTCCCGTTTACCGGCTTTCAATCCCTTGCCGAATTGATTCCCGTATTCCAGCTCGAAAAATGCTTTGTTTACTTTTTCCATTTTAGTATGTATTTAAAAATCAGCCGCCTTTGAACATTGATTGAAGTTTATGAAGTATTATGAAGTTGTAAGAAGTGTGCTTGTGAATCCTTAGCCCTGAATACAATTAACCATGTAATTCAATATTCCAATCTCAGGCTGTTAGTCCCTTAAATTATGTCAAGAGAAATGTTCGGCTGTCCAAAGGCGGCAAAATTATTCTGTGCTCAATTTGTTTTCTTATCTTTAGATTCAAATGCAAACTTCAATCCGCTTGCAATTACAATTATTCCCGAAATCCCCCTGACCCATGCCTCTGCATCATCAGGTAAAAAATCAATAACGGTCGGAGTTTGATTTACAGCCAGAGCGATCAGCATGACCGATCCCCATAAACTCGTCCTCCAGTTCTTGCCAAAGATCTCTTCAAAAAATTGTGTCATATACTATTCCTTTCTGTTTTTTCATAAATTTATTTTAAACCAAATTCCCCTCTCGAGAGGGGAGGGAGCGAAGCGGAAGGCCTGCCTGCCGAAGAGGCGGCACAGGCAGGGGTGTGTTGCATAAAGGAAAATTGCTCCGAATTTAACAATACTCTGAAATTGATTTTTATATTCTATCTTGTTATCATATTCAATATACTTTTTATCGTTGCCACAATTCCGGATATCCACGCCAGGAAACCGACCGGGTCTTCAATCCTGCGGAACTCACTGATATGCTCTTCGATCCTTTTCCTGTATTTTTCCGCCAGTTTAAGCCAGTATTTGTATCTTTCATCTGCGTATTCCGGTGTTCCGCCGGGGTTCAAGTCAATAAACCCGGCTTTTACCTTTTCCCAGTATGCAAGCTTCTTTTCCGCTCTTGCAAGCGCAAGTACGTCTGTTTCCCTGTGAATGTTTAGTGCAATGTTTTCCATTTGTTATATTTATTTATTGTTTATGAAATCGTCTGATTCAATAAGTTCCTGCAATTTTGAATCACGGTAGTTTGCATACCCGTTTTCGAAGCTTTTTTCTAAAGCGTAATCCGTCGCATGCAGTTTGTATTCAATTAATGTAATCCGCTTCAGTATCTTCCGCATATTGGCAAGTATCACTCCCGCCAACACTGCTATGATTATCTTCGAAATTTCCGAAACTACCGGGTTATTTAATATTTCCATTTCAGTATTTTTTTATTGCTTTTTGACTTTGCTTTTTATTGCCAATTGTTAATTGATAATTCTTCATTGTCTTCTATCTCACCAGCAAATAAGTCATCTGTGGCTTCGTTACCGCAGCACTAACCAGCTCAGTATGTATAAGCCCTTTAAGCTGCAAAAAGTATTTTTCACCGGCAGTTGGATTAAAAAGTGAAAATGTCCTGCTTAAAGTGTGTGATTCCGGAAAGTAGCTAATTGCATCGTTGAATTCCTGCCACACTTCCGAGTGCGACCCCTGCTTATCTACATTAAGCTCATTAACCACTCGTATTAGTACTGAATCCCTTGCAGCAATTCCGATAACTTCCGAAAAGGGGAATATCAGGCTCAGGTCATATGTAATTATGTATTGACCCCTTGCCGGTAAAGTGATCGTATCGCAGTTATTCCACGAACCGTCTGCAAAAAATAGCTCTGGGGTGTCATCGGTCACAGTTTCTGAGTGATTCATAACATAGAAACTATCGCGGGCAAGTATTGCGGCAGTCTCATCAACGGATTTGTAATACCACTTCCAGTCCGGGAAGGGGAGCGGGTTATGCCAGAATGGCTTTTTAATCGTAAGGAATCTATACTTGCTTACCGGTTCGCCAAGCACAAACCATGTGCTGTCTTTTATGCCTGTAAAGTTCTTTGCGCTGATGCTATCCTGGTTCAGAAGCGCTGTGTTCAGGTTTAGCCCGGTTGATGTTGACCACGAAAACTGGTCTGAATTGAAATCGAACAATTGCCCATTGCCGCGCTTTGCAATACGGTATGTGCCAAGAGATCCCGGCGTATTAAAATAAAGCTTATTATCCCCGCTGATGTAATAAACAAATTCGCGCTTTAGGTAAAGCGAGTCAGCGGCAATTCTTGGCAGCAGTGATGTGCCGGTTATCTGTGAATAATCACTTATCCATGGCGAGGTGCCGCTGATATATGGCTTATTGAAAATATGCAGGCCTGTGCCGGTGTAATCCCAGTTACCCATTGTACCGCTCCAGTTACCTGTTGTTGTCTTCTGGCCTGTGATGGTTTGGTTTGTGCCAAGCGTAACATAGTTTCCCGATAGGTAAGAAAATATGTTACCCGTCAATACGCTATCGAACCACTGCTGGTTAGTGCCATCAAGCCAAAGCTTTACGAACTGAAATGATGTGAATCCTTTTGCAATGTAATTGCCTGCCGTGCCGATCTCGGTAACAGTGATCGATGCAACTATATCGGCGGGATAGTTGTGCGGGTATTTTGTAAATTCGATCTCGCCCGCCCTGCCCGTCATCGGTGTACCGGTAGCCGTAACAAGCCTTATAGGCAGACTTGTAAATTGCGCGCTTGCATTGCTGATAAGAAAGATCAATGCTAAAACAATAAGTGTTATTCTTGCTTTCATTTTCTTTTTTTATTTTTTGTTTAAATAGTGATATAGTGAATCAGTGAAATAGTGCCATTGCATTCAAATCCGCAATCCCCAATCCGAAATCCGCAATTGAATTGTTCATTATTAATTGCCTAAACTCCTTCTCCCTCAATAGCCAATCCCGTTCCGCCTCCCGGCTCAGTATATCCCGGGGGATACCATTTTAGATCAGGCTCAAGTGACTTAGTCCTGAATATTACAACAGGCAGCCTGTGGAATACTGCGCTTTTGCCGCCCTTGT
Organism: Ignavibacteria bacterium; assembly: GCA_019912545.1. Lineage (GTDB taxonomy): Bacteria > Bacteroidota > Ignavibacteria > Tepidaquicellales > OLB5 > OLB5. The sequence continues at coordinate 7,072 of JAIOIK010000179.1, forward strand.
TTATGCCAAGCTCAAGCGTATCGTTTGCAAGCAGCACATCAAACTCACGCCATGGCGCATCCGCTCTTGGAACAATTACAATTCTCCAACCGGCTTTTGAGGCATCCAGAATTTTCTTCACGCCGCCGTATAGGTCCTCGCCGCTGATGAAACGATCATAATGAAGTGTAAAAGTTATCTGGTAACCCAGGATCAATTGTGCTGTTGTTATCTCAGGCGATGCCAGATCGGGATTTATAAGCTCATGCGTGATCTTCCGCACCGTATAAGTTTCTATCATGCCGCCGCTGTTGGTTAAAGGCAGGTCGATCGTAAAGCGCGGCTCTGAGGGATTCCTCGGATCAAACAATTTTACTATGGGATGAGAGTAGCCGTTTATTATGCTCATTTTTATTATAAAAATTTTACGGAAAAAGCTTATAAATTAAAATTTAATTGTAAGTTTTTGAATATTTAATTATTTTAGCACGAAAGCTAAATCTAATCTTATGAGATCATTCACTATATTCATAATTATATTAATCGTAACCATATATTCCGGCTGCGGTAATGAAACCTCGACGGGCAATAATAATCCGCCTGCTGCTCGCGATAGCTTGATAGCTAGTTTTGATAGTTTGAGTGCAGCTAATTTTATTGCTCCATATTACAATGGTTTTGGATTTAGTGACACACTATTTGAGTAGAATTTTCGAATCTCGTTTCAAGCAATTGCTAATCTGGACTCTACAACAGGAAGTTATTTGACAATTCATGTAACACACGATAATGACACACTTGATTATTACGCTTTTGAAAAGTTTGGGATGTCAATTAATAATTTGACAGTCAATAATGTATTTTCAATTGTAGTTTCAAATTCATATGTCTTTGACCTCTTTCTTAAGTTTGGCTTTGATCCTGGGTTCCCGACTACACCAGCAAGACAAATCAATATCTATGATTTTAAGTTGTACGCTGTCTTAGATTAATCAATCTGGATTGATTCAATTTTGAAGCACAGTAATCGTTCTACTTCTGAATTTATGTCTTCATTTTCTACTTTGATAATAGAATAAATTTTGTGAATCCCATTATAAAAAGTTTTGAAGTATGTACCTACACTACATACATTGTTTAACCCAGAAATTACACCTACAATTTTGTTTCTTGTAATAAGTAATGATGCTAGTTCGTTAATTATTCTTATGGGTGAGGATTGGGTATTATTGTATTGATCTGCGTATGTTTCTTGATACGGCGCAATTGAGTCAATCCTATAATCCCAACTAACAACGAATAGTCTTTCTAAAGAAAGTTTTCCACCTATTGAAAAATCCCCCGTCATCCCCGCTGCCATCTCATACATCTCTTCTGTTGAATTTACAAATGTAATGTCTTCATTCAGTACAAATGGATAAGCCGAGGGATCAAATACGGCGCCGCTGCCAATTGAGTTGACGAGTATTACTCTATCCTTACAGTCCTCGCGCTCAACGTTTGCCGGATTACCGCTTGAACCATCTTTGCCAATTCCGTTTAAGGAAAAAAAGGGAGTTGGATAAAGTCCGCCGTTGTTCCCGTCATATATATGCCCCGTTTCGGTATTAAACAGGATTCCCTTTGCTATTGTAAAAGTATCAAACCCGGCAGGGAAGAGTACGCGGATATCCTGCTTCCACTCTCTCTGCTTCACAAAGACCCATTTCTTCGCCTTTGGCATCTGTCGGTAGTTGAACTCTATCCACTGCGGAACTATTTCTTCGCCGTCTCCTCTTCTGTACAGCCTGAATTCCATTAGCGGGCGCATTTCGGTTTCGTAATTATCCGGAACAATTATATCCCACATGATTCCCCATACAAGCGAAAGCCTTTTGAAGAACTCATACTTTGTTATGGTATGCCCGCCGCGGTTAAATACAATTGGCGAAGTTGGATCGCCTACAATTTTATTGTATAACGGAACAGATAGCTTTGTTACTGTTGCCGGGCTCACGGCAGGCTCAAACCTGTTATCTACTGCCAAAAAAAAGTCATCGCCAAACATATAGTTTTGTACCCAGTCATTGAATCTTAGGTCTGTTAAGCCATAGCTAAGCGGCTGTAATATTTTTAACTCTGCAATTTTTTTAAATTCAGCAAGCAAGTGTACCGCCCTTACATTTACAAAACTATCTCCCAGGCTGTAGGTTAAATTCCATTCGATCGGCAGGTAAACCATTCCCGCCCAGCGGCTCCCTGCGCTATCAATTATACAAAGCCATGATGCATCATCTTCCTCTCCCTGCAAGGCTGTAAAGAACCGTTCAATTGAACTGCCCGAAGCGGTAAGCTCGCCGCTTAAGAGATCAATTTTAATATCTACATCACCATATTGTATTTCCTGCAGATTATCCGGATTAGTAAGTTGTTTATTCAGGCGCGGAATTTCGAAGAACCTTGTTAATGATAAGGAGTCCAGAAGTACCGGATCACCCGTGCTGAAATAACCGCCTGCGCTTCCCGAAAAAAGATATTTCTTAAAATGAATTTTCATCCTGCAGTTACTGAATTTAGATTATTGATCACCCGTGTTTCTATCTCCAGCGCGCGGCGGAATGTTACAGGGTTTTTTATTGTGTTTTGTACTATTACGGGTCTTGAAGTACCCTGAGATGTGGCCATTGAGTTAAGACTCGCGGCGGAATTCAATACTCCGCTGCCTGCCCCTGCAGCTATCCCTGCAGGACCGGTGAATAAACCAATAATAGAACCGAATAACCCGCCTATTGTGCTGATAAAATCTCCGCCGCCGGAAAGCGAACTGACAAACTGCAATAATGATTGCAGCATCTTCCCGAAGCCAGTATCCATTAAGCCCATATCTTCAAGCATACTGCCAGTAAAACCAAGCATTGCCTCAAAATTTCCGAGCATAAGCCCGGTTATGTCCGTTTCGTCATTTCTGCCGCGTGAAGATGCCGCGCTCGCCATATTTGTTCCTGAGTTAAGCGGTGAAAACTCAGCGGATAATTTGCTTATTTGTGCGGAAAGCCGCGATAGCTCATCTATTAGCTTACTGCCCGTGATCAAGTTTATATTGCCTGTTGGATCAATCATCGTTGTTTTTCATATAATAATTTTTAAGCAGGTATTCTTCTTTAAGCGATTCCATGTTTTCAAATGCGATCATTTCATAAAAATCCTTTTCACTCAATTCCGAAGCTGATTGTATATTAAGCGAGTATGTTTTTGCCATCCTGTGGATCATGTACCTGTATATTAATTCGTTTGGTATCTCAAGATACTCAGGCAGTATGAATTTGATCTTAAACGCTTCAGGAAACAGTTGTTTTATCTTTGTTATTCCGGCCTGTTCTGAAGCGTATAAGAAAAAAAATCCGTTATTACCTCTTTTATAAAACCAAGTATTCCCCGGTCATTAAAATCCAGATCGTTTACTTTATGGCAGTTGCTTTCTGTTGGAATCATAATATCTACTAAGAATGGTTTTATTATCCCGGTATCTGTAATCAACTTATACATTGCCAGCCCTTCAGTATCCCTGTATAGCTTTACTAAATTTCTTACGGATGCGTTACTGCTTAATTCACTTTCGGCCGCAATGAGTTTTTCTTTTAGTGTGTGAAGCCTGGCGTTATGTGCAGTACCTGCCGGTTCAATTTGCGCGATCGCAGTTTTTAATTCATCTATCCTGTTCTGCACTTCTTCGACCCGGCTCATATCAATATCCTTAGTATATTCATAATGCAGCCTGCGGTACTTCATAAGCAGGGGAGCGGCCTTATTCATCAATCCCAAATTAAACGGCGCCATTTTATATTTACTCCCATTATGGGTATATGTTTTATCGGTTGTCATAGATCGCTCTCATTATTTGCTTTTCTTTTTTTGCTTTTATTGTCAATTGCTAATTGTTGAGTCCGGCAACCGCCGGACTAATTGATAATTGCCTATAAATCAGTTTCCACAATCACATGCTCTTCGCCTGCGTTTATTGTTATCGGTCCCGCTGCGCGGATATTGACGTTTAATGCTGCCTCAATTGCAGTTATGTCTGATTCCGAAAACGTTACAGGCTGTTCCGGCGGAATTGCAGTTGAGCTGTACTTCATAGCTTTTGTTCCGCCCGGTGTTTTGAAATGCATCTGGGGAGTGACATCAACTACTTTAAAAACCTCCTGGTGCTTGCCGCCTTTTAAGCCTTCGTATTTGATCTCAAGGTGAATTTTGTTCCTAACCCCAAAGGCAATGTAGTCTGCGATCAGCTTCGATGTTTCCATCAAAACCCCCGAAGTCCTGCCCTCGTATTCCTCATCCTGTCCGTAGGTTCTCCCGTCTTCAGCTTTGAACTTTTCAACATTTGCTTCGATATCTACCTGTGACTCCGCAAGCAGGCCGCAGTTAAGCGCATTTACACCGTTTTCTATCGAGCCCGGCAGCGCACTCGAGCTATCCAGCTCCACTATAAGCAGCATATTGCCGCCCTTATCTCTTAATGCTCTTCCCATTTTGTTTTATTGTTTAATTTTTAGATTTATAGCTGTCATACTTACCCCTTTTCTTCATCAATTACTGCCTCAAGGGTGAATTCAATTCCCGGTAACAGGTAATTACCGGTTTCCTCAAAGCTGTTGAGATTCGTGATCTTTAAATCACGGATATTTGTTAGAAGTACATTGCCTTCAGTGTACTCCAGCCCGGAAATTGTATCATCCTGTATGACCTGAACAAGGTTAAAAAGAAATTCATCTGCCGCTATCCTGTAATTCTCAACCGGCTTTTTGCCGATCAGGAAATGAAACTCCATTTCAACTTTTATCCTGTACAGCAATGTTTCATCACGGTACTCATCAATACCCGCAAATTTTATGAAATACCTTTTATCCATTTGACTCGAAGGCAGGTTCTTCCTGAGCGGATATACATCCATGCTTTTGAGATTCCCATAAGCTGTGTAAATGTGATTGAATTGATTGATCTTTTCCTGAAGCCAGTTTGTTGTAATTGAGTATAACATCTCTTTATCTTTGGTTAATAATATGTGCGAGTCCCGCTTTAGCGGTATGAAGCAATCTTATGAACTGTTCTTAAAATATTTCTAACTTTAAAACTTTGTAACTTTACAACTTTTTTGCCTTTTTACCTCTGCCTTTTTACTTTTTTTTACTTAAGTATCGTGATCGTTGTCAGCTTCCCGGCCTCACCTGCATCTGTTGCGCCGTCATAGTTGCTATCAATATATATCTTCACCGTATTCCATAACCTGTCATATTCGCTTTTAAAATATTTCATCTTTAAATGATACTGATCGTTTTCCTGTGAGTACCTGTCAAGCAAAATCAGTTCAAGCCATTTGTATATAAGCATTCTCTCATAAGTGGTTTCACTTAGATATGCTTTAAAATCCATCGAACCGCCTGAAACAACCGCTCTTATCCTGTAGAAACGATAATGTTTGCTGATGATTACATTTGAATTCATGATGCCTGAGGGATTTTCTGTATGGACTGTTTCCCAAACAGATTTATCATTTGATCCTTCCAAAAAAATGATCTTAGACCCGCCGGAAACAAATTTGCTTACGTTAAGTAAAAACCGCTGCCTGGGTATAACATCTTCTTTCGAGGGTTCCGTGGTTTCATTTGCAGATATATTCAGTCCTGAATTTCTTAACATCAATTCAGGCATTATATCCGTACCCCTGTAACCACGGTCTGCAAGATCGTTTAGGAATAATTTCTCGGATTCCTTCTTCTGCCTGTCGAAATTCGCCTCGTCAGTCCATAAGAGCTTTGATAGCTCCGGTATATAAGACCTCAGGTCCTCTTCAGTTATAAAATTTTGAAATGACATATTGCTTTTACCTGTCTATTTTTTCTTTTCAGCTTCTGGTTTTGATTGAAGATTGATTGAAGATTGATTGAAGAATTTTTTCCTGAATTCTGCCTGCTGTGCCGGGCTTAATATGATCACCCCTGCAATTACAAGCTGGTAAAGCTGCTTATCGCTTAGTTTCCCAAAAGCTGAGCCGGAAGCCCTTTCTCCGTTTATCAGAATGAATCCTCGTTCTTTGATAATGTTTATCTTTTCATTTTGTGAATTGTAGCCTTCGCCGTATTGGTTAGGCACTACCATAATATTATCACCATCTATTAAAGCGGAGTATCCCAGGGCTGAATTCATTATCCGGGGATTCACCTCATAAACTTCCGCGTTCTTATTCTGTGTGTTACTGCTGTTATCTGCCATGTTTTCCTGTAATGTTTTAAATAGTCCGGTTTGAACCCCCGCATTTTTGTGTGCAGGGGTAACCGTTAATAAATATTTCAAAAGTTAAGAGTTCTTAATTCTACAGTGTTTTAAGCTCAGCTATTTTGATGAGCTTATCCGGCGCAACTTTGGACCAGTTGCTGCCTGTAGCAAGCTGAGCAAGGGTCGGATTTTCGGGAGCAGCGTCAGCCCATGCAACACCGGGAGTGTGTACCATGCACGAAACCCTGGTGATTATCTCATCTGTTCCGCCTGCTGCTTTTGCATCACGCGCAAGCTCAATGTATATTCCGCCCGTCTGGATCACGTTCTTATTGCTCATTGCAGAGCCCGGCCTTGAACGTAATTTATAAACCATCGAACCCCTTCCGCCTAAGAAGGAAGAATAAACACTTGCTGTTGCAGTCAGATCGTCATCGGCAAAAGGCATGAGTCCCAGTATCTGTCCCGGGTTGCCGGTTACAAAAGTATTATTGCCAACCGGGCCGGCAGGGAAGGTGATGAGATTATTTGTAACAGCATCACCGTGTACTTTTGAATGCATAAGTATAATGTTCAGCATTCTGTGCCAGTCGCCCAGTTTATATTTGGCAGCCAAAACTCCGGCGTTTGATATTACCGCGCCGTTATATGTGTTGCCTGTTGAGTGGCTTGATGCAAGTGCAGTAGCAAAATTACCTTTTAAGATATTAAGCGCCCTTTTCTGAAGGGCATATGCCCAGTATTCGCCGATATGTACTGCAATCTCTTCTATCATATCGCTGCCTCTTCCTGCAACGGTGTTGATAAGCTCCTGCGCGCCCCAGCCTTTTTCAAGCTCCATCCACGGGAAGCGGTCTTTGTAAGAAGTGAGTTTGTTAATCGGAGTTGTTGAAGATGTCGTTATCTGGTCCGGATCGGATGTATCAACGTTCCACTGAGGGAGATTCCCGAATTTCCCCGTCTGCCCGGGATCCACAATGTCTTCGGGCGCTTCAACCATGAAGCCTGAACCGAAAAAGCTGAGCGCTTTTGTAAATGTTCCTCTCAGCGTTGCCTTAAAGGTCTCGCTCTGGAATTTACCCGCTAAATCATCTAATGTTAATGATGCCATAAAGTTTTTTAATTTTGGTTAATGAGTAGGTTATTTAAATTGTGATATAGTGAATTTGTAATTTTTTATTGTTTTTTATTGCTCATTGCTAATTGTTGAGTCCGGCAGCTGCCGGACGAAATCCGGCTCTGACGGATTAATTGCTAATTGTTTCTAAGGATTTCTTCCAAACTTTTCCTTGTAAAGTTTCTTCCACATCTCGGGGCGCTTCTTTCGCACATCTTCCTTCTCATCATAGCTCATATCATCCCATTTCACTGATGTATAATCCTTATATCCCGCGCCCGGTTTACCGGAATCAGTTCCTGCCGGCGGCTGCTTCGCGTTGAGCTTCACATATTCGGCGAGCCCTTCAATAGTCGGTAATTGTCCGGCGATATTCTTATGCTCATCGCTTAGCTGGTCTAAGTATGATTTCTTAACGCTGCTTTGCAGGCTCTCGAATTTTACCCTCAGTCCGTCGCGCTCTGTGGTGATTTTACTTATTTCCGCCTTCAGTTCGTTCAGTTTCTTAGTATTTTCCGCTTCAAGCAGTTTGCTTCTGGCGGATTCTTTTTCAAGTGAATCAACTTTACCGGTGAGTGCAGTATGTTCATCTTTTGATATTGTGATATTCTCGTCCCGGCCGCCTCCGCCTCCCTGGCCGCCTCCATCTGCGGCGCTAAACAGGATCATTTCAGGCATATATTTCATTTTGTTTTCCTCCTTTCCATTCCAGATTATTTAATTTCCGGTTTTTCAATCTTATTTCTTAAACTTATTTCTCAATCCTATTTCTCAATCTGAATTCTCTATCCGGCTTTTGCGGTTAGTTCTTTCTTTTATTCTTTTTATTGCTTCTTCTTCGCTTATTTCAAGCTCTTCCATTGTAATATCTATTTCATCCTTAAATCCGTATTGAATTGCCATATCATGCCTTTTCTTCTTTTCATCAGTCGATTCAAATATCCTGGAATCTGCAAAGCGGATATCAAATGTTCCCTCGCTATCAAGCGGTGCGGCTGGATTGTAGTAATTCCATACTACTCTTATTATATTCAGCAGGTGAATCATAAAATGGTAGAGGGTTGATTTATACTCTTCGCGCTTTTCATAAAGCTCAAGCTCATCAATTACTTTTGCTGCGCCGGATTCTGCCTTAAGCTCAGTTGATGATGATGCAGCGCTGATCCCTTCGCTGTTCAAAACAAGCCTGTTATGCCAGTCAATATTCTCCCGAACCGAAGTATAATCAACATTTGCCGTTATACTTTCTATCTTAGGCTCTTTATCGTCATCCTTTACATTGTTGATCTGTTTGAAATCCCCGGCTTTAAACGACTCGCCGTTAGTAAAGTTTGTATTTATCCCAAGGTATATCTGGTGAAGTGTTTTGAGTTCTGTTTCATTTAGATCAGTCAGCCTTATATCCAGGTTCTTCTGGTGAAGGAATATGTTCCAGTTCGGCTCCCCATAATAATCATCGCCTTCTTCGATCCTAAGCACAGCAAAGGGGAGGGCATATCCCGCTTTTGCCGAATGTAAATATGGATTTACCATATCTTTGTTGCTTGGCGGGGGAATCTTCTCGCCGTTTTTCAAGATGTAATGTTCATTTTCGCTCCAGTATGACCAGTATATCTCACCATCAGCGCCTGCTTTTCTCACGGCAATTTTACTTTTCTTAAGGTAATCCGCGCCGGTTTCGGCTATGTAGTTGTTGGGAGTAAGAATGTCTATTCTCATTTCGCCTGAATTCATATCCCAAACAACATGTGCTTCAACTATATTGAAAAGGACTGCTTTCGAAAATGCTTCTTTAATCTTTTGTGTGAATTTTATGCTGCTTACTATTGCATTTAGTGCCTCGTCTGCACTGCCATCTTTCTTTGTAAGCGTTACTACCGGGTCTTTTAAGAAAATACCGCTTGTTATCCTGCTGATAATTTTTCTTATCACATTCACATGCCGGAATTTAATGTTCTTAAGCGTCTCTTCCGAAAAGGGATTATTCAAAGTCGCTTCCCTTAAATATGAGCAGATGCTTTCATAATCATTATTGTAAAATGCGGCAAATTCCTGGTGTATGTTCAGCCTGTTTGCCTCGCTCTTTTTCAGCGCATTTATAAATGCCTTATTTAATTCCTCGTAGATATTTCCGGTTAATAACATTTTTTATTTTCGCAGTTAATTTCCAAATTTCAGTTTCTCTTTCTCTAAACAGGATGATGAAATTCCCCTCTTGAGAGGGGTGGATTCACCGCTCCGAAGGAGCTCCTTCGGAGAAGGTGAAGACGGTCTATGACTCTTCGAGTCGAAGACTCGTAGAGGGTGTGTTACTTTTGTGTCGCAGTTCATTTTTCTAAAATAATTGAGCACTTATTTTCGAACTCGTAATTCCTAATTCGCCTGCCTGCTGCAGGCAGGTAATTCTTAATTTGCTTTTAGACTGTCCTGAACGACTGAGTTACCTGTTTCCCTCTTATCGAAAATTCATATTCATTGTAATAATCCACAGCGCGGCATAAGTGGGTTCTAAGCGGATCCCTGTCATCAAGCTCTCTGCCATTATCTTTCCATGAGCAGTATTCCCAGTCCTTCACAAGCTCTTTGCAGTTTTCCGGATCGACATACTGCCTGATCTCTCCTTTGGCATTCTGAAACTGTCCGTTTGTTGCGCCTATGGAATCCCTGATGGAAACACAGGGCCTGATCCTTAGAGATATTACCGCCTTGTTGTGAAAGTAATTCTGTATTATATCCCAGTCATTCTGGCTTGAGTTCGACGTGTGTTTTCTTCCGGCATAATCACCATAGAAAATTATCTCACGGGGATAGCCGAATGAGAACCTGCTGAAATATTCCTCATCAAGAATCTCGCACATCTTTAAAGTATTTGTAAACTGGAAGCTAAGTGATTTATGCCAGTATGTTATATCTATGCTGCCTTTTGTAACCCTCTGCCCAATGACCCAGCTCATTGGTTTCTCTCCCGCATTGAAGTCACAGGTAACAATAAAAGGCACTCCCGGCAGTATGTCTGTTTTCCTGTTGTTTTTTTCTGTGTATGCGTAATACGGTCTCTGGCTTCCTGTTTCAAATGATGCTTTGTATTCACGTTCATAATCGGCTTTGGCAAGATTTGTTTTTGCTTCTGCAATCTGTTCCCGGCTTAAGATATCTTCACTGGTCCAGTGATAAGAGTTCCAGCCCTTAACATGCTGTTTGCCCCTTAAGTACTCATCAAAGAAGTGATTTTTCCCAAGCGGCCTTCCTTCTTTAATGCACCAGCCGCGTGTATCGTTTATCATCGGTTCTATTGATTCATTATACAGGCCCGGGTCACAATCCTGGTATTCCGTAATCACTATCCCGTGCATCATCTGTCCCTGTACGCGCTTGAATTCCTTCAGCCCTATTACCCGTATTACCTGTCCGCCAACGAAAACGATCTTCATCTCAACTTCTCTTATCTTTTTAACTGAATACTCCGGGGCCAGCTTTTTAAGGTCATTCCAGAAGATCTCTTTTGCCTGGTTTCTTGTAGGTGCTCCTGCATAGTATAATTTTCCGGAATTTAGTTTGTCATCCAGACACTCCCTGATCAATAATCTTTTCGCAAATCTTTCTGTTTTAAATGATCTCCTTCCGGCCGCGATGATCATGTTTCTGTATCTCTTCTTTCTGAAATCATCGGCAAGCATTTTTTGTATGCTGTGGGCAGCTGCTTTTGGATTCACCTTGAACCACCTTGGTGTTAATCCCGTTTTTTCTTTTATCTTCATTTACATGTTTTCATCTGCTTCCTGTGCGGCTATCCGTTTAAGCCTCATAATCTCATGATTTGCCAGCTCGCTTCCTGTTGTGGGATTTTTGCTCCACCTGCCGGACTTCCTGTTAATAAGCCATGCAACTGCAGAAGAAGCATCAGGGGGAACAAATTTCTTAACTTTTTTTATCTCCTTTAATTTAACTGATCCCACTTCTGTACTATTTTCTGAATCGGGAACATAAACATGATATTCTTCAACTGTTTCATATCCTTTTGCCCGCCTCAGGAGAGCTTCTTCAACTTCCAGGTCTGCTTCAATTGCTGAGTTTTTCAGGATCATTGTAAGTTCATCCGATCTAACGGCATATTCTTTGAACAATTTTTCTTCAAAGCCTAAATAGCTGCATATTTCATCGTTAGTATATCCATGGCGCGCAAGCCTTTTTATCTGTTCAATGTTATCTTTGATTTTTTTGTATTTTCCCGCTTTTTTATCCATAATTTCTATCCATTATTGTATTTGAGTTTCATTTGAAGTTTGCCGCAGAAACATAATTATTAGCAATTGCAATGAGTTATGATCTTTTTGACCCTTGGACGGATCCTGAAAGTATTCCGCCCTCTTGTCCTTATAAGCCGGACTTTCCTCGTGTTCAGCCTGTACTTATCTGCAGAAATATCAATGATCTTCTCGTTATATCTCCCTTCGTTTTTAACTAATTCGAAATACGGGTCAGGTTTTTGTTTGTTTTGCAGCATTTCTTCAGGTGATTTTCAAATAAGCATTTTTTTTATGATATTGTTTGTATATTAGAGCGCAGTAATCAAACAACGTTACAAATATATATGCAAATAACATATATGTCAAGTGAAATATATGGTATCGACATATATATTTTCATAAATTATTGTTAATAAATAACTACATATGGCAAAAAAAAGTAAAAAAGACCGAGCTTTAACCAGGAAGATCAACGAAAAAATGTTTCCTATGCTTTCGGCAAAGGGAATAAATTCAATCTATGCGCTTTCCAGAAGCATAGATGAAAATGCAGGTTCTATCAGCAAGATCAAAAGAGGGCTTAGCGACTGGACTATCGAGCAGCTCGATAAGATCAGCAGAATTCACGGTATTTCAATTGATTCGGTTTTCGGCAAAGAAAACAGTAGCAGAGTAGATGCTTATGGCAAAGCCATCAGGGCCAGGAAAGTCCCGATACTTGGGTATGCTGAGTGCGGCTCTTCCACGGCAAACTGGATGGATTTTGCATCAAGGATAGTTGAGCTTACAGATGTTACCGGAATGGTCAATCCTTTCATACTTGTTGCTAAGGGTGATTCTATGCGCCCTTATATAAATCCGGGTGATAAACTTCTGTGCTCTGAGATCCAGCACAAAATTAAGGATAACATTGCTGTTGTTGCCGTTTTCAAATCACCGCCCGATACTTTCGAGGCAAATGCAAAGCTGATCAACTGGGATAGAAGGAACAAGCTTATCACTCTTTACAGCATAAATACTAAGTATGCGCCAACGAACCATTCTGAGAATGAATTTGTTAAGATATACAAGGTTAACAGAATTATCAGAGATGTTAAATGACATATGGCAATAATCTCAGCATGCTGATGATCTTTTTCGGTTTGCTGTTTATGTTGAATTCCGCTCTACTTTCACAGACATTATTTGGTATTGATATTGTTGACCCCAATAATACTGAAGGTTATCAATACAATTCTTCAAACGATGGAATTGGCTCGGAGACTTATCTGAAAAATGATCCCGGGGTTTTTGACCAGATACTGCTTATCAAAGGGCTTGGATTTATTTGCACAATTAACTACCCAACGCTCAACAGGTTTAATGATGTTTATTCACAACTCACCGGGTCATACGGATTCGAAAACGATATGTTTGACTCAATTCCTGATGCCTCCAAATATGCAGATATCAGCGAAAAAGTCTTTCTTATTAAAGATGGGAAAGGGCAAATCCTGAGATACTGGTATGAGGATAAATTCAATATTAAGCTCATTTACAATAAAGAGAGCTTTAAGTTGTATTTTTCCTATTTTTAGCTCGATTTTGGCGTGTTTTTGAATGCTTTTGATTAAAATTTATCAATTCTGAATGAAATTTAACATTTTTTTTGAGATTTTTATTGTATAAATTAGTACAAATAACTACAGATATTAGTAAATAATTTTCATTATATTTACTGATAGATAATTGTCATATAAAAATATGAAACCCCAGTTTGAACATCCGGTTTGTGATGAATGCCGTTCGAGGCTTGGAAATGTTTTTTGTGCTTTAACAGAAGTGCAGACTACCGAAATGGATGCTGAAAAAAATTGCAGCGTTTATAAGAAAGGCCAGATTATTTTCAATGAAGGCAATAAACCATCGGGTGTGTATTGTGTGAATAAGGGTAAGATAAAGATCTACCAGACCGGTGAAGAAGGTAAAGAGCAAATTCTTCGCCTGGCAAAAGAAGGTGATGTACTTGGTTACAGGTCACTGATAAGCGGCGATGTTTATTCCGGAACCGCAGCCGTTATGGAAGATGCAACTGTTTGCTTTATCTCCAAAAGAACCTTTTTTGATTTCCTTCATACAAATTCAGATCTTTCCTCAAAGATGATGGAGTTACTCTCGCATGATCTTAAAGAAGCAGAGAGCAGGCTTACAGGACTTGCTCAAAAACCGGTAAGAGAAAGAATGGCGGAAGCCCTGCTGATGCTTCATGAATTTTACGGAATAGACACCGACGGCTCAATTAATGCAACTATTTCACGTGAAGATATCGCCAATATTGTTGGAACTGCAACCGAAACAACCATCAGGATACTTTCTGATTTTAAGAGCGAAAAACTTATCGACCTTGTTGGTAAAAAAATAAAAGTAAATAATCATCCGGGCTTGATGAAAACCGCTCACGTTTTTGATTGACTTCATTTTGAACTGATTCATTCTATCCCCATAAGTAACTATTAAACTAAAAATTAGAGCTAACAACCGTTAGCTATAATAATCATGTTTTTCTATGATTGAAATCATTGTAAAGTGCATTGCAAAACAGCTACTTTTGTACTGAATTTCGAGGAATATAAACTATGAATAGAAATACAGGATTAGAAGAAATCATAAGGAATCATATTGAGCTTGCTCATTTTACTATCCACAAGAATGACTTTGTGTTTAAGGAAAATGACCCTCCTTCAGGTATTTACCTGATTAATTCTGGCAGTATTAAGATTTTTAAACATGAGCCTGATGACCAGGAAAGGATCCTGCACCTCGCAACAGAAGGTGATATCCTTGGGCTGCATTCTGTGGTAAACGGGTTTGTATACACAAATTCTGCTGCTGCAATTTCTGATGCCGAAGTTTCTTTTATCAGTGCAAAAGACTTTATGGAGCTGGTTAACTCCAATAACACTTATAAGCTGCTTGTTATGAAAAACCTTTGCTCAAGGATAGACTCAATGGAAGATCATATCGTAAGAATAAGCGAGAAAATGTCTGATGAACGTTTTGCAGATACGCTTCTTATGCTGGTTGATAAATACGGCATTAATAAATCCAAAGAGCTGAATGTTCAGCTTTCCATCGATGAACTTGCAAGCTATACGTGTACCTCAAAAAGTTACATGAAGAAGATCATTACCGAGTTTGCTCACAGGGGAATGATAACTTTTTCTGCAGGTATTATCAAAGTGCTTAACCTTGGTCAAATTAAGAATACTGCAATTGTGCAAAACACTGTTACCGTTAATTGATTAACACATAACACATTTTCCTTTAGTATTAATTACACTCCGGTATCGAAGTTATACATAGTTATTTTGACGATTGTTTTATATTTTTGTAATGAACTATTTAGTTCATTATTTTTTTAAATTAAGGGAGAGGTCTTTATGGCTATCAAAAAACGCAGCTTTTCGGAAGAAGAAGCAAAATGGATTGGAAGCCAGCTTGGTATGGATTGGAGTAAATACAATATTGAGGAATTCCAAATGGGCCTCGAGGTTGAGCTTGAGCATGGAATGATCAATCCCGTAACAAATGTAACTGGTGATGACCTGACCATGACTGCCAAAATAGCTTTAGCACATTTGAATGAGATTCCTGATTACTATACCCGGTTGAAAAAAATGGAAAATGAAGCCGAAAATGAGTTAAAATGAGTTCTGAGCCGGTAATTGTTTTTTCAGTTAATATGACCTCAGTAATTAAGAAAATTCAATAAACACAATCTAATATGAAAAAAATTCTGGTGCCAACGGATTTTTCGGAGTGCTCTATTCAGGGGCTTGAATTCGCAGCTTTTCTTGCCGGAAAAGCAAAAGCAGAAATTCATATATTCAATGCTGCGGAGACCTCCAATTATATGTATTCACAAGACCAGCTTGCCATGGCCCCGCCGGCGGCAATACTGATGGAAGGCATTAACGAAAATCTTAGAAAAGCTTCCGAAGCAAGGCTTAACCAGATTGAAAGAAAAGGATTCCTAAAGGGTTTGAAAGTGAAGACATTATGTGATGTTACAACAAACATACACGCAAGTATTCTGGATTATTCAGATAAGATCAAGCCTGCATATATTGTCATGGGTTCAAGAGGTTCAAGCAACGTTGCAAAAATTCTTCTTGGCAGTATTGCAGAACGTGTTGTAAGGTTCTCTTCGTACCCTGTGGTTGTTATTCCGGGTAAAGTGGCAAAACCTGATCTGAAATCAATAATTTTTGCTTCTGATTTCAGCAAGGAAGCTTATGGTATATTTCCTGTTGTAAAAGATTTTGCATCTTTATATAAAGCTGAGATCACTTTGTTGAAAGTCAATACTATGGATCAGTTTAGCCGCTCAAAGGACGATTCTGAAGCTATGAGTACGTTCAGCAGATCTTTCGGGGGAAAGTATGAGTCGGTTATATATAATGATTACATGAAGGAAGAGGGTATTCTGAATTATTTGAAGTTCTCCGGTGCTGATCTTGTTGCAATTGGTACTCATGGAAAAAAAGGACTAAGGCGATTTTTCTCAGAAGATGTTTCTGCCGGAATTGTCCGCCTTGCGCTTAAGCCGATACTTATTGTTAACCTGTTAAAGTACAAAAGGAAATCCGATATCCGTAACTGATTTCTTTTATCATCATATTTCATCAGAGGTATTCTCATTAATGTTCTCGGCATCTACAAAAAGCTTACCTGGCGCATTGGGTTCCTTTGCAGAGGTGCCGCATTAAGCTTTTTGTTCCTTATTCTGTCTCATTAGGTCACTTACAATCAGTATTTAATATTTCATCATATGACATATATCATATTCACAATTGAGCAACATCATAGGAATGAGTGCCGTTTAAATGCTATTTTTGAATAGTAACCCTGAGAGGGGCTGCAGAATATGGGTAAAAAACCCGGATTCGGGTCTCCGCAAAATGATTCAGATGTTTTCATCCTAACCAAGTTGCCGCGGAATTAACCCTTTAGTTTTTGCAGATCCGCCAGGTCTCATCCTGTTCAAACAGGGGAAACAATAAAATGTCAATATTAATTACTGATGATTGTATCAATTGCAGCGCATGTGAAGCCGAGTGCCCCAAGAGTGCTGTTTATCCAAATATAAAAAATACAGAGCCTGAGAGTTTATTCATTAATAACAAGTTCCTGCTGGATGGATTTGTATCTTTTGAGCATTATTATGTAAATCCCGTTTTATGTAATGATTGCCAGGGTATTTATCCTGCTCCAAGATGCAAAGAAGTATGTCCGGTTTCGTGCTGCTTAAGTGTAGAAGAATATTATCATCAGGATAAAAGCAGCGTCAAAGTAAAAACAAATCCGGTAACAATTACAAAAATCAGCCTGAATTAATATGAAACATCCGGAAAAAAATAATTCTGAATCTGAAATTGACAGCGATATTATGTTAACTGCTGCCGGTGCATATAAAAATATTATCGACAAGACCAATTTGATCGATGACCTGTACTGGGAAATTGAAAAAGAAGGCGTAAACCATTATGTTATCGTAAGCGCTATGGAACTCATCGATTCCCTGCAGCATGATCTGTGTTGTCTTTTCAAAAGAGAAGAAGAAATTATTTATCCCGAGCTGGAACTTGTTCTGCCCGGGCAGTCATTCATTGCGGCTATCAGGGATGAAAACAGGAACATACTTTCTTTGTTCGGCTCAATAACCGAATTGCTTAATAAAAAAGATGATCTGAAAAAAGATAAGGACCTGCTACAGGCAGAAATGATCTCTGCCGCCGATTTTATACAGAGGAATGTTCAAAAAAAGGAAAGTATTATTTTCCGGGAATTAATGGCTTTGCTCCCCGGGGAAAAACTGGATTCTATTCTTAAGAAATTCAGCAATAGAGTTTGAATTTGGCTTATTTTATGTTGTGCTGCCTTCCCGCTATTTTGTTTTAAATGAAGAAAGTTTCTTCATACTAAAAAGGAGTATAAGATAATGGGTACAACAATCACAATGGATTTGCTTCCATCCAGTTTCACAAACGAACTGAAGCTCCCTTATAGAAAAAAT
The DNA here is from genome assembly GCA_019912545.1 of Ignavibacteria bacterium. Taxonomy (GTDB): domain Bacteria; phylum Bacteroidota; class Ignavibacteria; order Tepidaquicellales; family OLB5; genus OLB5. Next base: position 24,725 of record JAIOIK010000179.1, read on the forward strand.
CTTGAAAAAGGACTGGTATTTGCGATTATTTTGCATATTCTGGCTGTTGCAATTTATGGCGGCATTTATTACTACAACAGTTATTTAAAGGAACAGGAAAGCAAGATTATCCAGCAGCGGGTTATAAACGTGACCCTAACCGATCTTGAACCGCCGCCCTCGCTTACTGAAGAGGAAATGCCCCCGCCTAAGCTCGAAGAGATCACTCAACCAGCCAAAGACCTCGAAGCGCTTACTCCGGAGCCTGTTGCAAAAGAAAGGGCAGATGTTCAGACAATAAAAACGCAGCAGCAGCTTGAGGATATCAAAACTCCGGTTTCCAGCACCGGTGATACCGGTACTTTTTCTTTTTCAGGACCTGTTAGGATCGAAGAAAAGAAAATTGAAGAAAAAATTACAAAAAAGGAGATCGTAACCGAAGAAAAGGAAAAAACTGTTTACCAGTCATTTGAAGTTGAAAAAGCACCGGAATGCGTGAACCTGGAACAGATTCGCGGTTCCATGGTTTATCCGCCAATAGCTATTGAAGCTCAGATAGAAGGTAAGGTTACGGTCAAAGTACTTGTTAATGTTGATGGAAGTGTTGTTAAAATAGGTTCAGTCAACGGTCCGGATGTATTCAGAGATGAAGTGACTCAAAAATCTATGAAGCTGCAATTTACTCCCGGACTCCAAAACGGGAAACCGGTAAAAGTCTGGGTTTCTGTTCCGTTCCACTTTAGACTCAAGAACTGACAAGCCAGTGAATGTACTGCAGAATTCTGAATTGATATGTAGAAACAAATGCGGGAGTCAGAATCTGTCTCAAAAAATTTCATTGCGAATAGAAAAGCAGAGTTTGTCCTGACCGCAGTGAAGGAAAACAGCCTAATAAATGAACGAATTTCTTTAAAAAGGAGATTTCTTTTGCATTCAAGAAATGAGCAATATCTTCGTTTTGAGACACCTTCCTATTCCCGACATTTGATTATTCAATGAAGTCATTTTCAGTTTAGATGTATATGAACCAAAAAAAAGGCGGGTATTACCCGCCTCTTTTGAATGGCTCAATGCCACCTTCATCCATCCTTACTGAGGAGCAGCCCTCAATAAGTACATTACAAAAATAAACTTCAAGCCTTACTATTAATATGACCTCCGTCAAAACGAAATATGATATTTGTCGTTTTTTGCATTATATTTTGATGCAAAAGTTCATAATAGTAAACTGGTAACCTTACACTTGTGTTGCTTGAAATGTAATGTTATATTCGTAAAATTAAGAAAGCAAACTTGCAGCAGGCAATCCAGAAAACCCACGCTTTTGGTAAATTCGTAAAGATCGGGATAACCAGGTTTAGGATTTTTATGTTTTTTCTGGTTATAGTTTATGGTTTCTTTACTTATCTGTTATTTAATATCTCTCTTCAATATATTCCTTATAACACTGATGTTGCCTTTCTAAGAATTAAGCAGGACGTGATCAATATCCCTTTCTATAAACTTGCATTTTTTACTCACGTCTATACAGCGATTTTTGTCCTGCCGGCGGGATTCACACAATTTTCTTCATATATTCGCAGGAACTTCACTTTGATACATAGATACTCGGGCTGGATGTATGCAGTAACCGTAATTCTGTTTGCCGGACCCTCAGGCTTTTACATGGGCCTATATGCAAACGGGGGAGTAGTTTCACAGGTGTCGTTCTGCCTGCTGGCATTGCTTTGGATTTTCTTTACTTTGATGGCAATAGTTAAAGTAATTCAGCATGATTTCATCTCACACCGCGAGTTTCTTATCAGGTCATTTGCATTAACACTTTCCGCAATAACTCTCAGGGCTTGGAAGTACCTTCTTGTATTTTTGTTCCATCCCCGCCCGATGGATGTTTACGAAATTGTTGCATGGCTTGGCTGGATACCAAATATCATAATAGCCGAGCTTATCATTATGAAAGTTATTAGGATAAAAAAATAATTATATTAATTTAATATTACTGATATGAAACATATTGTTATTTTTCTTCTTCTTTGCCTGCTGATTGCCTGCGGGAAAAAACAGGAGTCCGGTAATTCAACGGATGATAACAAAAAGAGTGCTTCAGCTGATAGCACTACAGTACCAAAACCCAACGGGGAAAGCCAGAAACAGGTTTCTAAGATAAGTGACTCTCCCGCTTACGGAACCTATACAGGCGGATTTGAAGCATTGGTTTATGATGAATCAAAAGACTATGTTTATGAAAACCGTATTACTATTTCGATAGACTCTCTAAGCAATGATCTTATGTACGGGCATAGCATTGTTGCAGGCAATAACAGGCCTTTTAAAGGATCATACAAAAATGAAGGCAAAACTCTCAATGCGGAAGTTACTGAGCCCGGTGATGATAAATATGATGGTAAATTTATTTTTTCCATAGACCCCGCAGCCGGAAAGCTTGAGGGAACATGGAAGGCAAATGATAGAAAACTTGATGTAACCGAAAGAAAATACTCGCTTGAAAAGAAGAAATTCAGCTACGACGCTTCAAACAACTTGCCTGAGGACGTTAAGTGGGCCGGGCTATATGAGAAAAATCCACGCTTTCCAGATAAGATCGAATCTTTAACAGGTGATGTTACAAAGCTGAATGGATCAATAAGAGAATTAACTAAAAAGGATGTCGAAAATTTATACAAGGGCGATCTTGAAATCATAAGGAATGCTATTTATGCCAGACACGGCTATTCATTTAAGACCCGAAGGATACGCTTCATTTTCGATCAGTACGTTCCCTGGTACATGCCAATTTCAACAGACGTGAGGAACGAACTTACCGAAATTGAAAAGAAAAATATCGATCTCATAAAACGCTACGAAGAACACGCCGAGAAATATTATGATGAATATGGAAGATAGTTATCAATTAGCAATTATCAATTTGCAATGAATCCGTCAGAGCCGGATTTCGTCCGGCAGCTTGCCGGACTCAACAATTAGCAATAAACAATGGCAAAACTACCAGATATTTCAGAAATGGAAGATGGCACTATAGTCTTAAAGACAGCAGGCGATGACTTTGAGGTCTTTAAACTCGAAGCTGGCAAATGGGTTTCGTTTCCAGACATCAATTTAGGCTTTTTGTTAAAGTCCCGCCCATTGAGTGCTTCTGAAATAGATGCCTTGGTCTTTGATGGAACACTTCCTCATTAATCACAACATGACTTTTGAATTGCCACGACCTTTAGAGGCTGTCTCAAAAGTTCCATTTTTCAGTGGCACAGACATTCTTGTCTGTGATTATTAATCATAAATGTTGTTTTCGACAGACAGGAATGTCTG
>JAIOIK010000180.1 GCA_019912545.1 Ignavibacteria bacterium
CTGTTATTTCTTTTCGTTATTTCTGTTAGCGGGAATATCAATGCACAAAGCCAGGTTGAAGTAATATTATGCGAAGACGTAAATACAGAAGCTGTATACCAGGGAGAAATTACACCGGTTAATCCTACAACAAGTTTCAGCACCGGTACTCAGGATAAGCACAATGTTTTTGTTGTTTGCAATTTTACACCATTCGGTAAATCAGTTGGGCTCAGAGTAGTTATTACAAAGGAGAAGCCTGATGGTAAGGTAGAACAAGACCGTGTATTATCTATGAACTCAACCAGTCATAATGCAACGACATCCTTCGCAATAAGGCAAAGCGGTAAATATTGTCTCAGAGTAGTTGATGAGTTCGATGAATCTTTATTATACAGCAGTGACTATTATTTTACCGTAAATTAATTACTTCTAAAGCAGGAATCCTTAAAAATTACAGAGGAGAGCGTACGAGCAGGATTTAGGTTTCCTGCTCTTTTCTATCCAAATATTCTGAAGTTCTCTGATAGTTTTAAATTTAAGACTGATGATAGGATTTACATTTCTATTTATTATGACTTTAGAAATGGTTATATTTGTTTTATATAATTAATTTGTTCTAAAATTTTAAAATGTTTTTATTTATTGTAAAGCTATTCAAAGTAATAAATTAGTGAATTTTCGGGATGTAGCGTAGTCCGGTTATCGCGCCTGCTTTGGGAGCAGGAGGTCGCAGGTTCGAATCCTGCCATCCCGACAGATTTTAGCAGGTCGTCCCGCAAGGGGGGACCATCCCAACTCAAAAACAGCATATTTTTACCCTCTAAAATCTCTCGGGCAACATAACAAATGAAAATAACAATTATCTTAGCAGGGGGTTGTTCTTCGAGGCAGGATCATCCCGGGCAAAATACAAAAATCCTTATTTCTTATCTTTTCCATATTTTTATCAATCTTTTTACCCCTAAAAGGAATTCTGCATAATTTTTTTTGAATTGTATTGACCAACAAAAACATTTAATATTAAGTATATAGTCAATCGGGTTCATTTCTAATATACACTTTCTCGCACTTTCATTCATCCAGAAAAGAGGCAGTCGAACTTTATTAAAGGGGTATATCATGAAATCATTACTATGTTTTTGTTTTCTTGCAATAATAACTCTTTCAGTTACTTCTCAAAATGTTACGGATGAATATGGTGAGCTATCCTATAATGGTTATCTTACAGGTTTGAATGGGGCCGGGAATTTCGTCAGTATTCCGTCAAGTGTGATATTTAATCAGATTTCCACCGCTAGTATGGAAATGTGGATCTATCCTATGAGCGTCGCAGGTACCCGCCAGCTCATTGGCAAGGGCGTAACCTCAAATGTACAGTTTATTTGGGGCTTGTACGATAACCTTCAGTACTTCAGGATCGGGACAACTTCAGTTATAAATACAGCTGGTGTAGCAATACCTGCCAACCAGTGGACACATGTGGCGGTTACATGGACCGTTGGAAATCCGTTCACGGTCACTTTTTATGTAAATGGAGCATTAAGCGGTAATCCACAGCCACTTGCTAATGCTTGGGTAACCAATACAGATCCTATCAGGATCGGCGGTCCATCCGGCGGTCTCAATTCAGAGGTTTTTAATGGATATATCGATGAAGTCAGGATTTGGGAAACACAAAGGTCAGCAGTTCAGATTGCAGAAAACAGGTTTACCGGAATAGGAGATGGAGCAAATTCCAACAGCTCAGGCGCATTAACAAATTCAACTGCTTATTCAGGGTTGATCGCATCCTGGAACTTCAACAGAACGGGAACTGCATTTGATTATATTTCCGGGTATGACGGTTCATATACAGGATCTGCTTATTCTCAACAAACTCTCGCAGGAAGCCCGATCCCATACAACTTTGCTTTGAAATGCAATGGAACTGGCGGGACAAACAATGTAAGTATTCCTCATAACTCAAATTTTAACCAATCTTCTGATGGCACAATGGAAGCTTGGGTTTACACAACGGTAAACAATCAAACTAAAGAGATCGTAGCAAAGGGGAATTCATCGAATGTCTCGTTTGTTTTCGGAATGGCAAGCAATGGCAAGTTGTATGCGAGATTTGGGAACATGTCAACAATAAATAATGATGGTATAACAATTCCGGTTAACCAGTGGACTCATGTTGCATGGGTATATGTACTAACAGGTGGCGCTTTCAATATCAGGTTTTATGTAAACGGCCAGCTGAGCGGAACACCACTTAATAATACTGGTGTGTTTAACAGTAATACTGACCCATTAACAATCGGGAATGGCTTAGCTTTCCCGTCAGAGGCATGGATTGGTTTCATTGATGAAGTCAGGTTTTGGTCCATCCAGAAGTCTCAGGATTGGCTTCGAGCTTATATGTTTGGTTCAGCAAGAGGAATAACAAGCACTACAGGTCTTATAGGTGCTTGGAATTTTGACGGTAATTTATTGAACAGGTCTTCCATAACCGGCATTAATGGTTCATTTAATACAGGTGGGCCTAATGACTGCCGATTGAGCGGTTTTGTAAATGAGACAACAACAGGGGCTCCGGGTGTCACATTTGTTTCCCATTCAACTGTTGTTAACCGGCAGGGAGCAGGCAACCCATTCCCGGGCGGTTTCGGAATGAGAGTCCCGTTAAAACCAATACTGGATAACCAAACAATCCGCGATACGATAAATATTAGCGGCTCAACAGGTGTATCTGCAATTGAGGTATTTCTTTCCGTTCGCCACACTTGGGTTTCAGATATGAACATTACACTCCGGTCTCCAAACGGCCAAATCAGGGATCTAACTTCCGGCAACGGAACATCTGGCGATAATATTTTAACATTCTTTGTTGACGGGCAAACAAGCGTAACTACTCCAAGCTTCCTCGCTCCGTGGTCAAATGTATGTGCTTCCGAGCAGACTTTGGGAAATTTTGGCGGAAGCCCAAGCGGAGGTGCGTGGATACTTGAAATATCAGATGTCTTTACTGGTGACCAGGGCACACTTCTGGGATGGGGTTTAAGGATTAATAATACTATTACTACTACACAATCTACTGGAACAAATATTCCTTCAAAATTCAACCTATACCAGAATTATCCAAATCCGTTTAACCCCGAAACCTATATTTCATTTGATCTGCCAAAAGATGTAAATATGAAACTTGCAGTTTATGATATTTTAGGGCGGGAAGTTATGGTTCTGATTGACGAATATAAACAGGCAGGGCAGCACAAAATTAGATTTGATGCTTCGGGTCTTGCTTCCGGTACTTATTTCTACAGGCTTGATGCTAAGGATTTTTCAGATGTAAAGAAGATGGTTATTCTCAAATAAGCATTATGTAATTTTTGCTTTTTTATGGCCTCCTGTTTGGCAGGGGGCTTTTTTTATAATGGTATTAAAATGAACAGCTTCTAGCTTAGCGTGAACATTCCTCTCGTCAGATATTTGATATTTTCAATATAAATCATTAACTTAAAATCAATTATTAAGAAAAATTCTAATTAAATTCAAACATGAAAAAGCCGAACATTTTGATAGTGTTATTAATGTTAGCTGCATTTCTCAATTCAAATGATATTTATTCACAGTGGACTTATGGGCAGCCGTTTTCAACAAGTCCACCCAATAACCAGTTTCAGCAAGTACAGAATAAACAACCTAAAACCTTTATGTACGATTCTTTAACATATCCTTACCCGACTAATCGCTGGTTTATGAATTTAATACTTCCTTCCGGTAGTTACGGAACAAGCCAGTTTGATTCCAATACTGTTGGCAGGTTTGGCGTTTATACACTGCCTTATTGCGTTGGTTTTGCTTATAATTATCCAATTGGTAATCCGATACCTTATAAAATGCTTAAAGTAGATTATGCTCCATACAGTATTACAACTACCAGTGGTGATTCTGCTTCTGTTGCATGGAGAAATTCATTTACGTTGTTTTTCGGGACACTTGACAGCGCGAGGATTAAACCATTCTTAAAAAGTTTTGATGATTTCTCGGCAAATATAAGATGGCGGGATACTATCACACCTAATGCTGGTTACATGGAGGCTCCTCTTGTTAGGGGAATGCCATATGCTACAATGAATTACGTGAATATGAGGCCGTTTATTTCAGCCCCAGCCCCGCCAATTGTATCTGTAAACGGCATTAATGTACTTGGGGCAAATGATTCTGTTGATGTTACCGGAACAAAGTTCATTCTGATGCTAAACGGGAATGTGGGTACTATAAACAGGCAGTTATGGATTCTGTATTCATCAAGCTCTATAACAATGAGATGTAAGAATAACGGACTAAGATTTATCGGCGTTTCGTTTACAGGTTTTTTACGATTAGCTTATGTTACCACGCGTGATCTTGACCCAAATGCAGCAGATTCTACTTCTCGCATTCAGTTGCTTGACAAGTACGCTAAATTTTATCCAACAGGCGGTACATTCGGGGCATCTATGACATCAGATACTTCACGCGCATCTATGAATTTCAATTTTCAATCAAATATTCCTGGTAACGATTCACTTCTTATGATGGCTCTTCCGCATCATGTACCAATGCTTACTAACAGTACATCAAATATCTTTAAGTTTACATGCCTGAAAGGAACTATGACAGAAGTTTATAATAAGATATGGACGCTGAATGAAAATTTAACAAATACAAACTGGTATCCCGCAGGAAACCTGACCAACGTTCCGGCTAATTACCGCGATACGCTATACAAAACACTGGTATATGATTATGATACTATCTGCGGAACCAGATCATTTCCTCATGTACCTAATGGCAACAACCAGACTGCAAATGACGTATATGGTTTCGGAAAGACCGGGGCAAAATACGGGAGGCTTGCTATAATTGCCGATGAACTTCTTGCACATGGTTATCCGCAATGTGATTCAATTGCACGGAACATCAGGGATACTTTGAAATACAATCTCAATTCATGGCTTAACGGCAGACCCAATCCTATCATTCTCGGTTCTAACCTGAAGGATTCACTGATGTATGATACAAAATTCGGCGGAATAATTTCCAGTTTATCATATGACCAGGGTTATTACCAGGATTTTGGAAACGCATTTTATAACGATCATCATTTACAATACGGTTATTGGGCATACATGGCAGCGGCTCTTGCAAGGAAAGACCCTGCTTGGGTGACACAGTATGGAAGCAAGATATTGGATATCCTTCGTGATATCGGTAATCCCAGTGCGGCAGACCCGTACTTTACACCGCACAGAATGATTGACTGGTATGATGGAAATTCATGGGCTAATGGTATGTACGATGCGGGCGCCGGCAGAAACCAGGAATCAAGCAGTGAAGCAACTAATGCATGGTACGGGATGTATCTTTACGGCATGGCAACAAATGACCAAAACATTAAAAATACCGGAAGATTAATGCTGGCTTCTGAAATAAGAGCGGCGCATTATTACTATCACATAGATCCGAATAACTCCATTTACCCGGCTTCATACACAAATTCATGGCATATCGTCGGGAACCTGTGGCATTCACTTATTACAAATTCAACTTTCTTCGGGAAAAAGATACGTTATGTTTACGGGATACAGATAATCCCTACAACCCCGGCAACAGAAGAATTGTTAACCAAATCTTATAGCAGGAATATATATGATTTTGCGTTGCAGAATGATTCTGTCTTTATGTGGAACGGGCAGATTTCTACCGGTACATTTAACTGGACAACTATATGTGTAGGCGCCCAGGCATATGCATACCCTGATACCGCCCTGGTATTCTTCAATAAGTACCGCGGATTTGTCGGGAATTTTGATGGCGGCGCAAGTAAAACAAACGTATTATACTGGATTCTTACCAGGAAATTTAATCCAACAATTGGCATAAATACTGTAGGCACTCATATCCCATTGAGATTTAGACTGTATCAGAGTTATCCAAATCCATTTAATCCAAGTACCACAATAAAATTCGATATACCGAAATCTGCAAATGTAAATATGACTATTTATGATATGCTTGGCAGTGAAGTAGAGATTTTGGTAAACGGTGAATTGAAAGCCGGTACTTACAAAGCTGACTGGAATGCATCAAACTTCGCAAGCGGCGTGTATTTTTATAAGTTGACTTCGGAAGGGTATTCGGTTACAAAGAAGATGATTTTGATGAAGTAGTTAGTATTGATTCATCTAAACAAATAAGGAGCCAATTGGCTCCTTTTTTGTTGCATCAAATTAAAATGGTATTTCTGTCATTTTACATCATACGGCCCATACTTATGCTGATACTGTGACATTGTATCATTATAAGGCGGGTAGGGGCAGTCAATTGGTTTCTTAGTTAGATTCGGGAAGTCTTTTTCGAGTCCCTGCTTTTGCGGGTGTGGCATTGAGTTAATATAGGCAGCAACATCCCACGCTTCTTCATCAGATAAGTCTGCATTTAAGAATGGCATCTTGGCTTTGATGAACTGTGCAGAAGTAATTAAGCGAAACATTCCCGCACCGTCATTGTATGTATCGTTACCCCAAATTGCAGGGATATCAAACCCGTCTTTAGGTTTACCATTTACATATCCGCCTGCGCCGTTTTCGGCGTGGCAGGTCATGCATTTATTACGGTAAACATTCCTGCCATTAGTTGTATCTGCCGCCCTTGTAAGATACTTCAGCCTGGGCAGCCCGTCATACCACCTTGCTATCTGCGGCACAACTTCCGAGCTTATCCATTTATAGTACAGCGTAATGCATCTCATCTCATAGCTATCCAGTGGCATCGATCTACCGTTCATGCTCCTTTGCATGCATTCATTTACTCTTTGCTGAATTGTAATATTTGAATCAACTCTTGAATCATATTCGGGATAAATAAGATAAACTCCAACAAATCCAAGCGCATTAGGTCTTGTACCTGCATCAATATGACAGTTTTCGCAAGCAAGATTATTGCCGGAATATCTTTTAGT
>JAIOIK010000181.1 GCA_019912545.1 Ignavibacteria bacterium
TTTTCAAATCAGAATCTTCCCAATTGAATACTACATCGCATCAAAGTTTGAAGCATTCAAAAGCAGGGGTGCCGGTAGTCTGCTATCCAGTCATGACCTTGAAGACATAATTTATGTTTTTGATGGAAATGAGGATATTGATGTATTGTTGAGAAATTCAGACATAGAAGTCAGAAGTTATCTGCAAACTGAAATTGCCAGATTACTTTCGAATCCAAACATAAGTGAAATTGTTACAGGTCATTTAGGATATGGTGCTTTCTATGAAAGGGCTGAAAGAATTATTGAGATCTTTAGAAGATTGTCGGCAATGTTATAATCTCTCTTGATTCTTTGAGTCTTCAAGTCCGGCTTTAAGTTTTGCTTTTCGAAGCTAAACCCCCATTATTGATTTACGATGTGAAGAATTTCTGATCAACTTACATTACATGAATCTTAAAGATCCTCTACCCCCCTTTTTAGAATCAAAGGTGGGATTTGTTTAGAGGCACAAAACCGAATTCTTTGCGCCCTTGTGCCTTCGCGGGAATGGTTTTTGATTTTGAATGCGGTCTTACCCCCTCTAGCTCCCCCTTGAATGAGGAGAATGATAGTCTGGTTATAAAAAAAGACGCAGCCCGCGTCTAAAAAATCATAATTCCTAATTCTTAATTCTTAATTGTCTCAGCTTCCCCAGTCGCGATTATATCTGAAGTCAACATTGATTGTGCGGTTACTGACTTTTGCAATTATCGGCGGTACGCGTTTGAACTGATTGAACCGGATCTTATCCTTCACAGTTTTTATGAATGCCGGCTTAAATCCCATCTCAGCCAGCCCTGCATCGGTGTATCTTTGATCAATCATGTAATACAATAATTCATCTGCTTCGCGGTAAGTGAAGCCAAGCTCGCCCTCATCGGTTTGCCCGCTCCACAAGTCTGCCGATGGTTTCTTTTTAATGATCTGTCCAGGGCATTTCAATAACTCCGCAAGCTGCCAAACCTGTGTTTTGTAAAGATCGCCGAGTGGATTTAATGCACTTGCTGAATCACCATAAAGCGTTGTGTATCCTAAAAGAATTTCTGTTTTATTCCCTGTGCCAAGTACAAGCCCTTTGAATTCATTTGATTGGTCATAAAGGCATATCATTCTCATCCTTGCCATAATATTCCCGAAGCGTACTTTGTTTTTCAATATATCAGGGTCATTTTTGGCGAGAGCATCAACAGCGCCCGTCAGATTAATAAGCATGCTTTTAATCTTCAGGGCTTTTACAACAAGCAGTGCATCACTGATACTATCAGCGCTTGAAGTTTTATATGGCATTAAAATGCCAAGCACATTCTTTGAGCCAAGCGCCCTAACAGCAAGATACGCCGCTACGGTGGAATCGATTCCGCCGCTTAAGCCAATAACAATTCGCTTGATACCGAAGCGTCCGGTTTCATGCTTAATAAAGTCAACCAGGACTTTTACTAAGTCCTGGTTAACCGGTATTTCAAATGGATTTTGTCTTTTCGAAGAGTTCTTTAAAGCGGCTCCAGACTTGATTATTTTCAATTCACTTTCCTGCTATTGCCGTTTTATTTGCTAAGGATTTATTTTTTCGAAACCTGGTAAACTATCTTTCTTATTGTATCGAATTGCAGATAGGGGAACATCTCCTGTATCTTATCGATCGCTTCACCTGCGCTCATCTCTCTTCTCATATCTTTATACATCTGGCGAATCTTATAATCACGTATCGCTTTTTCATCCAACAATTTGTATTTCTTTAAATTATTGTATGTTTCATCGTCAATCAGCTCGCTTAACGGATTATCGGTCTTTGACTTAACTGTCGGCTTCATTTATGCCCTCCCGTCCTCTCGGACTATTAGTTTATTATTATTATGGCTTATGCTTAAATACGGTAGCTGTTTATATAAATGGGCTCCTGGTATTATTATTGTTACAAATATAATTAAAAAGCAAGTTAAAAATCAAGTAATCCAATGATTTAGCTCTATTTATTTATACTTAACTTTAAGTTAATTAGTACTTAGTGCAAAAAATTATCTCCATTTATTTTAACCC